>JAVJSI010000009.1 GCA_040219515.1 Acidimicrobiales bacterium | reverse complement strand
CCACCGGCGGCGAAACCAACCCGCACAACGGCGGACCCTTCTGCGGCAAACACAACCGCTGGAAACAGAAACACTTCACCACCCGCCGAGACCCCACCGGCCAATGGCACACCCACCGACCCGACGGAACAGAAATCACCTAACGCACGTCGATGATGGCCGTGCGCAGGTCGGTCATGTCCTGGATCGTGTACTTGCCGCCGATACGGCCCCAACCCGTCCGCGTGCCGCCGGCGCCGCCGAAGGGTGGATGCTGCTCCCAGAAGTTGGTCGACTCGTTGATCAAGACGGTGCCCGTGCGGAGCTCGTCGATGAAGCGATGGGCCCGCGAGAGCGAGGCGGTGAACACGGCAGCCTGGAGACCGAGGTCCGAGTCGTTGGCCAGGGCGATTGCGCCGGCATCGTCGTCGAACACGGTGATCGGAAGGATCGGCCCGAAGGTCTCTTCCCGGAATGCCCGCATCGCTGGCGTGACCCCGTCGATGATCGTGAGCGGCCAGAAGAGCGGTGAGCCGAGGTCGGGCCGTCGATTTCCGCCGAGGAGAATCCGACCTCCGGCGCCGACCGCATCCGCGACGTGGGCCTCCATGCGGTCGGCCACCACCGCGTTGTTCACCGGCCCGAATGTGGTGGCCTCGTCCAGCGGATGACCGAGCACCGGCGCGTCAGCGGCCGCCATGAGCGCGTCGAGGAACTCGTCGTGGATCGAGCGGTGCACGAGCAGCCGCTCGGTGGCGACACAGCACTGTCCGGCGACGAAGGTCGCGCCACACACGGCGGCCCCGGCGGCCCGCTCGAGGTCGGCGTCGTCGAGCACGATCTGAGGACCGTTGCCCGAGGCCTCGATGAGGGTGCGTTTCAGGCCGGCCGACCGCACGATGGCCTCGGCGGTGGTGTTGGAACCGACGAACCCGATGCCGTCGACGCCGTCGTGGGTGACGAGAGCTCGGCCGATGTCCCCATCGCCCTGCACGACCGAGATCGCACCCTCGGGGAACCCTGCCTCGATCACGGCGTCGACCAGCGCCGCTCCCGACAGGGGCGTGTGTTCGCTCGGCTTCAGCACCACGGTGTTGCCCCCGCCGAGGGCGGCGGCCACGAGCTCGGCCGGGATGTTCATCGGGAAGTTGAAGGGGGTGAGGAGGGCGTAGACACCCACGGGCTTGCGGTGGGTGAAGACACGTTTCGTCCGCTCGATGCTCGGCATGACATGCGTCTCGAGCCGCTTCGTCTCCTCGGCCGCGAGTCGGAAGATCTCCGCCACCTCGGTCACCTCGTCGCGGGTTTCGGTGGCGATGGGCTTGCCGGACTCCGCTGTCATCTGTGCGGCCAGTGGCTCGACCCTGGTCGCGAGGAGGTCGGCCACGGCGTGGAGGAGGTCGGCCCGTTCGAACTCGGTGAGACGCGCCATCTCGGGACCGGCAGTGCGAGCGGACGCCACCGCTCGATCGACATCGGCTGCGGACGAACCGGCGACCTCGGCGACGACCGAACCGTCGGCCGGGTTGTGCACCGCAAAGGTCGACGCCGGCATCGTTGCGTCAGTCCGACCCAGACGCGCAGACTGCGGCGCAGATGCTGTTGAGGTGGTCGTGGTTGAGGCTGAACCACGCCCACTTGCCGCGTTGCTCGCGCTCGAGGATGCCGGCTTGGGTGAGCTGCGTGAGGTGATGGCTCACCGTGGCCTGGGAGCGGCCGGTCGGCTCGGTCAGGTCGCAGGCGCAGGCCTCGCCGTTCTCGGTCGCGGCGATGAAGCTCAGCAGCCGTAGCCGCACGGGGTCGGCCAGCGCCTTGAGCAGACCGGCCAGCTCGTCGGCATCGGCCTCCGACAGGGGTGCCGCCTGCAGGGGAGTGCAGCACGGGGACGACAGCGTGATGTTCATGAGATTCATATTGACAGATATCGATACATCAGGCAAGGTTGCATCAGATGGTCATATCGACCATCATCGAAGTGAACCCAGGAGAGATTCATGCGACTGCAACTTGCCATCGACGTCAGCAACCTCGACGAGGCCATCGACTTCTACTCGAAGATGTTCGCCACCGAACCTGCCAAGGTGAAGCCCGGCTACGCCAACTTCGCCATCGACCAGCCCCCGCTCAAGCTGGTGCTCTTCGAGAACGCCGCCGGAGGAGGAACGATCAACCATCTCGGTGTCGAGGTCGAGACGGCCGACCAGGTGTCCGCGGCGGAGGCCCGTCTGAGCGGAGACGGTCTCGAGACCACCGGCATCGACGACACGGTCTGTTGCTATGCCGAGAAGACCGAAACGTGGGTCACCGGCCCCGACGACACCCGATGGGAGTGGTACGTCAAGACCGGCGAGGCCGACCAGCTCCAGAACGAGGTCGTCACGAGCGACGGTCGCCCCTGCTGCGGCTGAATGGGCGGCGCAGCTACTTGGGGATGTCGCGCCAGGCCTGGTTCTTGTCGTAGCCGGGCTCGCGCGGCAACCCGAGCGAACGCTCGCCGATGTTGTTCTTGAGCACCTGGTCGGTGCCGCCGCCGATGGAGATGCCGTAGCGGCCCATCAGCTCCATCTGGGCCCAGAACACCTCGGGAGCGTCGCCCGCGATCGAGGCAACGCCCAGGATCTGCATGGCGAGGTCGCCGGCCCGGCGCTTGTTGTCCGAGGCGAGCAACTTGAGCAGGCCCGGGTCCATCGGTGGCATCTCGCCCCGCCGGATCGCCTGTTGCACCTGTTCGCCCATCCAACCGGCGATGTGTTCTCGGGCGAGGTAGTCGGCCAGGCCCTGGCGGATGACCGGGTCGTCGGCACAGCCGCTGAGTTCGGCGAGATCGCGGAGCTTGGCCCCGGTGGGAATGCGGTTGCCGGCGATGAAGGCCGACTCGTTGGACAACACCGTGCGAGCCGGGCCCCAGCCCTCGTTGATCTCGCCGACGACGTTGGCGACGGGGATACGGACCTCGTTGAGGAACACCTCGTTGAAGTGGGCCGAGCGGTTGATCTGCACCAGCGGCCGCACCTCGATGCCCGGCGTCGACATGTCGACGAGCAGGAAGGTGATGCCCTTGTGTTTCGGGGCGTCGGGGTCGGTGCGCACCAGCAGGAAGCCCCAGTCGGTGTACTGGGCCGAGCTGTTCCACACCTTCTGCCCGTTCACGACGAACTCGTCGCCGTCACGCACGGCCTTGGCGCCGAGCGAAGCGAGGTCGGAACCGGCCCCCGGTTCGCTGAACAGCTGGCAGAACGTGAGCTCGGCCGAGAGCAGCTTGGGGATGTACTCCTTCTTCTGCTCCTCGGTGCCGTGGCGCAACAACGTGGGGCCGAGCATGGCGATCGTCGCGCCGGGGAAGCCGGTCCACTCGTCGTAGTCGCCCGCGATCTCACGCTCGATGCGGGTCATCCAGGACTCCCCACCACCCCCGCCGTACTCGGCCGGCCAGGCGATGCCGGAGTACCCGGCCTCGTACAGCTTGCCGATCCACGCCTTCGAGTTCTCGAAGTGGCGGGTGGCCTGCTCGGGATCGGAGTGGACGGTGGTCGCCCATGGATCGTCGGGGGTCTTCGGCGTGGCGTTCTCGTCGTACCAGGCCCGCACCTGGGCTCGGTAGGCCGCATGGTCGGCGGGCTCGTGGATCTCGTCGGTGGCGGTCATCGCAGGGAGTCTCCCGTTCCTGTCCGATCGACGCCAACCGGGCCGCCGCCTACTGTCACGGCGTGGAACCGTTCGACGGCGAGACGCCGCTGCAAGGCATCGCCCGCCAGGCCGCGGCCGGGCTGGCCGCCTTCCCCGAGTCGTCGATGACGTCGCTCGAGCGGTTTCCCTACTACACGGCCTTTCCGTTCGCCTGGTATCCGGTCACGCTCGGCGACCAGCTGGCCCGAGGTGAGGTGCGACCCGTTCGCCTCTTGGCTCGCGACCTGGTGTTGTGGCGCGACGACGACGGCGTCGCCCACGTGATGGATGCGTACTGCCCACACCTGGGGGCGAACATCGGCATCGGGGGACGGGTCGAGAACGGCAATCTCGTGTGTCCGTATCACTGGTGGGAGTGGGCGGCCGACGGCACCAACGCACGCATCCCCTACGCCGATCAGGTGAACAGGAAGGCCCGCCTGCGGGCGTATCCGACGCTCGAACGCAACGGGCTCGTGATGTTCTGGTTCCACCCTGATCCGACCCAGGCACCGTTGTGGGAGATCCCCGACCTCTCGGAATACCTCACCGACGAGTGGGTGCCGCTCGAGCCGGCCGAGTGGACGGTGCGGTGCCCGTGGCAGGAACTGGCCGAGAACGGACCCGACTACGTCCACCTGCGCACCGTGCACGGCGCCGCCAGTGTGCCGGAACTCGAGTCGCTCGAGTTCGACGGCTACTTCAACCGACTCCGCTCGACGGTCGACTTCGCAACGCCCCGTGGACCCACCAGTGGGCGGATCGACACCGACGGCTACGGCCCGGGTTTCTCGGTGGCCCGCTTCTCGGGCATCGTCGACACGGTCTTCTTCAACGTGACCGTGCCGATCGACTGGGAGACGACCTGGTCGATGAAGCTCTATCGGGTGCGGGGGCCGGCGAGCGTCGGCCAGGCGCTGGTGCGTGACCTGAAGAAGCAGATGGCCGAGGACAACGTGATCTTCGACAACAAGATCCAGCAGCCGGCGCCGGCGCTGGCGGCGACCGACGGACCGATCCTGAAGTTCAGGAAATGGGCCGCGCAGTTCTACGTCGACGGTGATGCCATTGCCCTCGAGAGAATTGCTTTCGAGAGACTTGCGAAGGGGAGACAAGGACCATGAGCCAGGAAAGCTACGGAACCGCCGACAGTGAGGTGGACATCGAGCGGGTTCGACTCGGCATGTTGGCGGCCGCGCGAGACCCGAAGACCTTCGTGGTACTCGACGGCATCGGCGTCACATCGGGCATGCATGTGCTCGAACTGGGGGCCGGTGCGGGAACGGTCAGCGCCTGGCTGGCGGAGAAGGTCGGGTCCGAGGGAAGGGTGATGTCGACCGACATCGACATCCAGTTCCACGCCGACATGCCCGACAACGTGATCGTCCGCGAGCACGACATCGCGACCGATCCCTTGCCTCGTGAACACTTCGACATCGTCCACGCTCGGGCCGTGTTGCAACACGTGCCGAGCCGCGAGGAGGTCATCCCGAAGCTGATCGAGGCGCTCAAGCCCGGGGGATGGCTCGTGCTCGAGGACGGCCAGTTCCTCGGCTTCGGTGAGCAGGGTCTGGCCGAGCCGTATCGCTCGATCCACCAGATCATCTCGGCCGGTGGTCAGGAGGAATGGCGTGACCCGAACTTCGGGCTCCAGATCCTCGATCGGATGCGGGCCCACGGTCTCGTCGATCTCGACATCGTCGGCGACCTGTGGGCGATGCGGCCCGGCGAGCCGAGCGGCGAATGGTGGTTCATGGCCCTGGAGCGCGCCATCCCGCACCTCGTCGCTGCCGGCATGGTGACCGAGGAAGATGGCGACGCCGCGATGGCCCAGGTGCGCGCACCCGGGTTCGTGATGTTGAGCCCGGCGTCGATCGCGACGATCGGCCGCAAGCCCGGTTGAACCGAGCCCTGAGTCAGCCGCCTCGGGCGATCTCGGTCGCGGCGTCGAGTGTCTCCTGATCGAGTCCGCAGTCGAGGCCCGCCTGGATCACGGGAACCATCGCCTCGTCGGGGAAGCCGGGTACCAGCTGGGTGACGAGTACATCGAGGTCGACCCGTTCGCCCAGGATCGCGCCGGTGCACACGGCCCGTTGCGGGTCGCCGCCGGCCTGGGTGATGTAGAGATACAGCGTGCTCGGTACGAGGCCGTCCGGCTGCTCGGTGCCGAACTGCGAGATGTCGATCTCCTCCGGCTCCTCGCCGGGCGGCAGCGTGGTGGTGGTCGTCGTGGTGGTCGTGGTGGTCGGCAGGGCGACGGCGGTGAACTCGGTGTCGTTGGCGTCGCCGTCCTCGGTGTCGGCGCCCAGGAAGAGCACGACGGCCAGGGCGGTGAGCGCGACCGCGCCGATTGCCAGGCCGGGCCGGGGTTTGTCGGCCAGGACCACTCCGTGGGCCGAGTCCTGCGAAGAAGTGACCGTGGTGCCGATCCATCCTCGGCTGTCGGCCCAGACCAGGAGCGGTGGCATCACCACGAGGGCCGAGAGCAGGGCCACGGCGACGTTCATCGTGACGATGAGGCCGAAGTCGGACAGCAGCGGCAGCGCCGAGAAGACCAGCACACCGAAACCGAAGATCGTCGTGAGGGCCGAGGTGAAGAATGCCCGGCCGGTGCGGGCCGATGCCCGGTCGGTCGCCTCCTGCGGGGAGAGTCCGCGCTGTCGTTCCTCGAGATAGCGGCCGAGGATCAACACACTGAACTCGGTGCACGACGCGATGACGAGCGGCCCGCTGACCGTCGTGAGCGGGCTCAACGTCAGTCCGGCGACCGCGACGATGACCGACGACGCGCCGACGGCCAGCAGCACCGGCACCATGGCGAGCAGGGCCCGGGTGACGCTGCGATGGCGCAGCAACAACCAGAGACCGGCCACCGCCAGCGCGAGATAGGTGAGCACGGCCCGGTTGGCCGAGAGGTTCTCGAGCAGGCCGACGCCGACGACGGCGAGGCCGGCGGGCACCGCGCGGATGGCGGGTTCGCCCTCTTCGAGGCCGGTGAGCAGGATCGAGTCGGCCGGGAGATCGAGTGCGGCGATGCGATTGGCGAGGTCGGCTTCGATCTCGGCCACGAGGATCGCATCGTCGTCGAGCGAGGCGGGGGCGAGGCGGAAGTTGACCTGCGCAGCCGTGCGATCCTCGGCCACGAGGGCGCGCTCGATGTCAGGCGACATGACACCGATCAGCAGTTCGAGGTCCTCACTGCGGGGCGCGACCGGCGTGGCGCCCTCGATGTTGATGATCTTCGACATGGTCGAGACCATGCTCGAACTGGTCGCGATCCGAGGCTCGTCGACGCTGTCCCAGGTGGAGACGAAGTCGAAGAGCGTGTCAACCACCGGTTGGGCGTTGATGTTGTTGGCGGCCACGAGGACGCCGAGGGTGCTCTCGAAGCCGGTCTCGTCCTTCAGGGTGTCGATGTCGCGGACGGTCTGGGTGTCCTGGTTCACCCAACGGATCGGGTCGCTCTGGATCTCGAACCGGTCCTCGAGTGCGATGCCGGCGACGAGCACGCCGACCGACGCGATGATCAGCGGCACGACGGCCTTCTGCGGCAGGCTGCCGAGCTTGACGATCATCCGCTCGATGCGGGTCGGTTCGGTGACCGACGTGGTGCGAGCCTTGTACTCGCGGATACCCAGCACCGCAGTGGGGACGACGATGCCGACGATGAGGATGACGACGATGCCGATGGCGAGCATCACGCCGAAGTCGCGGATCATCGGCACGAGCGAGACGCGTAGGACCAGGAAGGCGAGGGCGGCGGCCACCGTGGCTGCGGTGAGCGGCGGTCCGAGGTTGGCGAGAGTTTCTCGCATCGGATGTTCGCTGCGCGCCAGGACCACCTCCTCCTCCACGCGGTTCTGCACCTGGATGGCGAAGTCGACGCCGATGCCGATCAGGATCGGGAGGCCCGAGATGGTGACGAGGGAGAGGTCGATGCCGATGAAACCGAGGAGCGAGAAGGTCCAGGCCACCGCGATGACCACCGACAGCAGCGGCACGAGGCGCCACCGCACCGGGAACGCGATCAGCAGCACGAGGGCCATCAGGCCGAGGGCCGCGGCGCCGAGGGTGAGCATGCCGCCCTGGAGGTAGTCGTTGATGTCCTTCAGGAAGACAGGGGAGCCCGTGGTGACGATCGTCCAACCATCGAGCTCGGCCGAGTTCATGATCTCGAGCACCTGCTCGGTGGCCGACGACAAGGTGTCGAGATCGGCGTTGCCCTCGATGATCACGCCACCGACGGCCGTCTGCTGATCGGGGAACGTGCTCTTGAGCGACTCACGGAGGTTGCGCTCGGCGAGCGGCGGGGTGACCGTGATGTCAGTGCCTTCGAGTTCGAAGCCCGTGTTGTCGTAGAGGAGGAACTCGACCCACTCGCGGCTCGCGAGATCCGCGTCGCCCGCGGCGCTGAGCCGGAACAGCGTGGTCTGGAGATCGGCCTCGCGCAGTGCCTTCGAGTCGGGATCGGGGTCGTCCTCGACCGCGTGGCGCAATCCGGCGGTGCCCACGCCCTCGTCGATGATGCGGGAGCTGAACGTGACCGACGTGAGCGGCGTGATCACCGAGTCGATTTCGGGGATGGCCCGGAGCTCGCTCTCGACCCGCGCCAGCTCCTCGCGGTTCGCGTCGCTGAAGAGGTCGGGAATGAGGGCGTCGTCGTCGGCGGTGAAGAGGAGGATGACGGCCTCGCCGCCGAACTGTTCCTGGAACACCACGTTGTCGATTGCGGCCTGGCTGTCGGCATTCAGGTACGAGTCCTGACCGGTGGCGAACTCGATCTTGCTGGCGCCGATGGCGAGAACGCCGGTGATCAGCACGACGGCGGCGAGCACCGCCCACCAGAACTTGCCCAGAAGAAAGCCGAGTTGACGCCACATCCGTTCCATGGCGCTCAGACTTGCACGAATCTGTCCCCGCCGCGTCAGCCCGGGTCGTGGGTTCCGGATGAGGCTTGCCCGGCACATCGGTGGATACCGTTGGCGCCATGACCGACGCATCCCGATCAGACGCCTACATCGTCGACGCCGTGAGGACTCCCACCGGCAAGCGGGGCGGCGGCCTGTCGCATCTCCATCCCGCCGATCTCGGCGCGGCGGCCATCACCGCGCTGATCGCCCGCACCGGCATCGACCCCGAGGCGGTCGAGGACGTCGTGTTCGGCAATGTCGACTCGGTCGGCGGCCAAGCCGGCGACATCGCCCGCACCGCGTGGCTCGCCGCCGGTATGCCCGAGGCCGTGCCCGGCACGACCGTGGATCGCCAGTGCGGCTCCGGCCAGCAGGCGGTGAGTTTCGCGGCGATGGGCATCATGGCGGGTGTGCAGGACCTGGTCGTGGCGGGCGGTGTGCAGCAGATGTCACAGATCCCGATCTCGTCGGCGATGACACTGGCGGGCGAGCTCGGGTTCGAGGACCCGTTCTCCGGCTCGACCGGTTGGGTCGATCGCTACGGCACCCAGGAGGTCTCGCAGTTCCGTGGGGCCGAGATGATCGCCGAGAAGTGGGACATCAGCCGCGACGAGTGCGAGCGCTTCGCGTTCGAGAGCCATGAACGGGCCATCCGGGCGATCGACGAAGGTCGTCTGGATCGTGAGATCGAACCGATCGGCGACGTGACGATGGACGAGACCCCTCGCCGTGGCGGCTCGCTCGAGAAGATGCAGCAGCTCTCGCCGCTGGTCGAAGGGGGCCGCCTCACCGCGGCGTGCGCCAGCCAGATCTGCGATGCCTCGGCCGCGCTGCTGATCGCCTCCGAGCAGGCGCTGAAGGACCACGATCTCACGCCCCGGGCCCGCATCCATCACATGTCGGTACGGGGCGACGACCCGATCTACATGCTCACCGGGCCCATCCCCGCCACGGCGTACGCGCTCGAGAAGAGCGGGATGAAGATCGACGACTTCGACCTCTTCGAGTGCAACGAGGCGTTCGCGCCGGTGCCGCTCGCGTGGATGAAGGAGCACGACATCCCCCATGAGAAGGTCAACGTCAACGGCGGGGCCATCGCCCTCGGTCACCCACTCGGCGCCACCGGCGCCAAGCTGATGACCACGCTGCTGCACGAGCTCGAGCGCACCGGCGGCCGCTACGGCCTGCAGACCATGTGCGAGGGCGGCGGTCAGGCCAACGTCACCATCATCGAACGCCTCTGATGATGAACCCACCGCTCGCCAACGGCTCGGTTTCCCTTCGGCTCTACCCCCACGACGTCGATGCGGTCCAACAACTGGCGCTGATCCGCGGGCAGGCCGCCCGTGGCGCCGAGATCGGCTACGACGGCGTGATGGTCAGCGAACACCACGCCGACTTCCCCGGCTACCTGCCCAACCCGACCCAGCTGGCCGGGTTCCTGCTCGATGCCATGCCGAGCGGCTGGGCGGCGCCGTGTCCGCTCCTGCTGCCGATGAAGCCCTACGCCCTCGTCGCCGAGGATCTCGCCTGGCTCGCCGCCGCGTATCCCGGCCGTGTCGGGGCCGGGTTCGCCGCCGGCGCACTGCCGGTCGACTTCGAGCTGGCCGAGGTGCCCTTCGACGAGATCATCGAGCGCTTCAAGGACTCGCTCCCTCGCACGGTGGCTGCGTTGCGGGGCACCGACGACACGCCGCTGGCGGCGGACCGGGCCATCGCCCGCACCGCCACCGATCCGATGCCCATGGTGGTCGCGGCCCAGAGCCCGGGCGCGGTGAGGCGAGCGGCCCGTCTCGGCATCGGCATCCTCTACGACAGCCTCGCCCCCGCGCCGCTCACCGCGAAGCTCAACGACATCTACACCGAGGCCGGTGGCACGGGGGCCCGTATCGCCATTCGCCGAGTGTGGATCGGTGATCCGCCCAACGAGGAGATGGCGGCGCAGATGGCGCACTACCACTCCTACGCGCCGGATGCGGCCAAGAAGAACTGGGACGGCGACCAGCTGATCGCAGCCCCCACCGCCGGCGAGGCGGCCGAGCGGCTCGGCGATTTCCTCGAGGCCGCCCACTGCGACACGGTGAACGTGCGCATCCACGTCAACGGTCTCACCCCGGCGCAGGTCGACGAACAACTCGACCGTCACCGGGGCGAGTTCCTCGACACCCTGCGCGGGCGCCTGGCCTGATCCACGTCGCCGACACGCTGGCGACTCCTCAGGGATTGTCAACCTCAGCATCGTGACCGATCGGCCGACATGGGTCGTATGGCTCATGCGGTCGATCGAGATGATGCCGACCTCGAGGCGAGATTCGCCGCGAAGGTCGCCGAGATCAACGCGCGCGCTGCGGACGATGCCGGCCGCAAGGCGATGTGGCGAACCCATCACCATCCCGACCAGTACGAACGCTGCGTCGAGGTCGGTGGCCGTCATTTCTGTCGCCGCTGTCTCACCCTTTATCCCGTCACCGCGATTTTCACCGCGCTGACGCTGGCGGGGTGGTCGCTGTGGCCGGAATCGCTCGACCTCTGGTTCATCTGGTTGCCGTGCCTCCCGGCGACGGTCGACTTCGTGCTCGAACAACTCGAGTTCGTGCGCTACTCGGCTCGTCGTCAGTTCCTCACCACGCTGCTCCTCGCCCCCTCGCTGGGGCGGGGAATGGGCCACGAGTTGGAGGACTCCTTCTCGTGGGAACTCTGGGGACCGTTGCTGTGCTTTTGCACCATCTGGTTCGCAGCTGCGGTGCTCGGGTCGCTCGAGCCTGGTGGGGGTCGTCGGGGACGGTAGCCGGCTAGCTATCTTGCAGCATCGGCGTCGCTGCGTCGTCGGAGAAAGTCGCGACCAAGTCCGCGGATCGATGAACCGCGACGCTCGCCACCATGGTTGTGGTACCTCGCGTCGATACGTGACACTCTTCACCCGGCGGATCAACTCGCTCTCCGCCAGTCTTGGTCTAGATCGAGGGATGGTTGCGCACATGGTGATTGACGAACCGCCACAGGCCCCTCGCTGGCTAGGTCGTGCTCTGGCGTCGACGGCTCGGCTTTCGTTCGTGCTTTTTCTGATGGCCTCGTGTAGCGAGGGGGGGGATTCGGAACGGTTGCTGGTCCGGGATGAGACAGACGTCCATCTCGTAGAGATCGGTGGCGACGTCGGGCGGGAGAACCGGGTGCTGGTCGGGCTCGAGTCGATGGGGCTCGTGTCTAGCGCCGATGGAACGTGGCAGGGATTCACGCCATTGCAGGTTGACGGTGCTGTGTGGGCGAGCGGGCTGGTTGACGGCAACGACTATGAGCTAATCCGGATCGTTGAAGGCAGAGACCCCGTGGTTGTGCACGACGATTCGAACTCGTTCGAGGTCGAGGTGGTCAATGGGGAAAGGGCGCTAGTGAGGGAGTTCGCCTCCGATGGCACGGAGCGCTGCTACGTGGCAGATGCGGAGTCGAGCTTCAGGGTCATGACGGCCACGCGGTGTGGGCTCTCCGGCGATCTGGGATCAGTATTTGGGATCGACGCAAACGGGTCGGAGATCATGCTCGAGGTGGTCGATCTTGATGGGCAGGAGCGGTTCGAACCGATCGAGCTGCCAGGTGAGGTGATCTCCCGTGTGGTGGTCCTTCCTGGTCAGCTGCTTGTGGCGAGTGCAGATGTGGACGGGGGCGATGCCTCCGTTGTAGCCGTCGACCCGGACAGCGGGCGTCTGCTCGACGAGCGCGGAGCAAACGCACTCGTCGTACAGGTGGCAGGAACGACGCTGAACGAGCGGTCCGCAGTCGCTCATCTCGACAACGGTGACGGTCGGGTCGAAGTGGTCGCCTACGTCGACGGTGGGGTTCGCGAGATTGGCGATTTCGGCCCGGTGAGGGCGACGGTTGCGGGGGGGCGCGTGGTTGCGTGGACTCGTGTTGGGGGGACCGATCAACTCGTTGAGATTGACCCAGCGAGCGGCAACAGGGAGGTATTGGTCGAGGATTCGATCTCGGGGGTGTACATCGACGTGGAGTCGGGTGCGTTTCTCGTCCTGACCGACGATGACGGGGGTCGAATCGTGAGTGTCGGCGGTGTTGGCGGCGATGTCACGGAGGTTGACGAGTTCCGCGGTGATGTCGGTGGGTACTCGGTGAGTTTCGCTCGCTCGCTTGGCGCATTTCTCGTGAGCGCCTCAGGTGCGGGCGACGCACCGACCCTCGCCGCGTACGGCCCCAGCGGCGAGCTGGGCCTTCGCCTCGACGCCCGCGACTGGGTCGAGGCGTCCGCTCTGACCGCCGTGGGTGATCAACTCGTCGCGCGTCTACGCGAAGATGAGAACGATTCCCAGATACTGGCGCTGGTTGATCCCAGCACGGGTGATGTCGTTGAGCTCGATGACGCTGACACATTCACGTCCGTGAGGCGTGGTGATGGGGTATTGACCTACGGGGTCATCGATCGCGGTGATGCGGAGGTCCGTCGGGTCGGACTCGACAATCGCGAGGTGTCGACCTTGCTCGAAGGGGCGGAGTTCTTCCCACCACAGGGCACCGACATATCGCCGTTTGTTGAACCCACGAACCTCTTCGGCTTGGTCGAGCCCGTGATCGATGATGCCGAGGCGCTGTGCGGAAGCGAAGGTGTGACCCCGACGGAGTCGCCCGAGGCGGTCGTCGGCGAATCGGGCACGGTCGTGGTCTGTGTCGACGCGTCAGCCATCCGCGGTGACAGGTTGCTGCGGGTGGAGGGCGCTGGGGACGCGGCAATGCGGTTTCTCGACGATGGCCTTGCAATCGCGTGGATCGGCAATGGCACCGCATCGGGGCCCACGGTCGTGCCCGTGGCTGGTGGCGGCGACACCATCGTCTTAGTCATCGACGACGGCGATCCCGGCGACGCGGTAAGTATCGACGTTAGCGATGCCTCCGAGGCTCGACTCGATCTAGGACCGCCTTCCGACCCCACACTCATCGCGGCCGCCGGGGTTCCCGGCGTCGAGTCGAGGTATAGCGGCTCCGTCACGGGCGACTATTATGCCACGGTCGTCGGGATCGCCTACCGAGGGAACGAGATCGAGGTGGCTTTCCAGGCCACGGGCAACAGCGACCTGCGTCGTCCGGAGACAAGTTGTCTGATCGGTCCTGACGGGTCGGCGATCGAGCCAGAGGTGACGGACCTGTCCACTGATTCGCCTGGGTTCTTCGAGGGCTCGTTCCTGTTCCAGGTCGGCGGCGTAGGCAGCTACGACTTCGTCTACAGTTGTTCGTCGGACTACTCGTCGGCGAGGGTGTTCGCCATTGAACTCCAGGCCCTCGACTCGCTCGACGTTGGCGGCGGAACGGTGTACCTGACAGAGGCGCTCCAGGTACGAGACGTGTTCGGTGTGCGCTTTGTCGAGATCGGCTTCTCGGGACTGGTAGTGTCGACGTGCGTCGAGCACCCCGACGGTGGCTACCTCGCCCTTGTCGCTGTCGACACCGATGAGGCGGCGGCTCGCTCCACCTATGAGCTGACGTTCGCGGGATGGCAGGACGACATCGACTATCGATTGCTACTCGGCTGTGACCCCGATCTTGGTCTCTCCTATCGATGACGCGACTACGGCTTTGGTGCGCGCTGGGCGCTGCGGGTGCCCTGGTGTGCGCTTGCACGGGGGGCGGAGTTTCAGCGCCTTCGCCGACTGAATCACCGCCCCTACCTTCGCGGGTGACGTCGTTTCCGCAAGTTGCGTCTCCCTCCCTTCCGGTGGAGGAAGCCGACGGACACGAGCTTGCGCAAGATGCTCACGGGCCCTTCAGGACGATGCTGGAGGTCTATCGGGATCGCTTCGCCGCAGACCTGAGCCAGCCGATCACCGACTGCGTCGAACGCAAGGACACCCGATGGCCGGTATTCTCGGGCTGCGTCGACTGGCACTCGGCGGTTCACGCCCACTTCGCTCTGGCGTCGCTCGCAGCGTCCATGCACGATACGAGCCTGATCCGACCACTGGTCCTCGCCGCCACGCCCGATGCTGTGGCGGAGGAGATGTCGCTCGTGGAGTCCGGAGTTCTCGACCATGAGAATCCGTATGGTTTCGCATGGTTGCTCGTAGCTTCGCTGGCATGGACGGACACTGCGGATCGACGTTTCGCCGAGCTGGCTGACGCGGCGGCGGCTCAACTAGCGCTGCGTTACCGCGACGAACCCCTCGCACTCTCGCGCGATCTTTCGAACGACAACTATGACAACGCAGCATGGGCCATTCTGAATCTCCACCGCTACGCATCGTCGCGGAACGACGGGCCCCTTGCGACGGAGCTCGAGGGTTGGTTGGCGACGACAGCTCCGACTGCTCTGAGCGAGCTGGGATGTGGCACCGCTGAGTCGAAGCCGGGAACAGAGTTCTTCGAGCCATGCCTTCTTCTCGTTCATGCCCTCGGGACGATCGTCCCCTGTATCGCATCTGAGTGGGTGGCCACGACCGAGCCCGGGGCGTGGATCCGCCCGGATCTCGGCCCCGACACGATTGTCGGATCCCACCACGCCGGCCAGAACTTCTCGCGCGCGTGGGGCTATCGGACGTTGCATGTGCTGACGGGTGCGCCCGAGTTCGATGAGGCCTATGCCAGGTCGCTCTTGGCTCATTGGTCGCTGCCCGGCTACTGGCGCAGCGACTACTTACGCCATGCTCACTGGATCGCCCAGTTCGGCATCTACGCGTTGGCGCTTTCCGATCCCGACTCGATTGTCTATGAGGAGACGTCGTCATGCTGAGTCCGCCTTTGGCTCGCCGGATCGCGACGCTCGTTTGGGTGGCGTTGGTGGCGGGGTCCTGCGGCGAACCGGTCATAGACGAAGGGAACCCCGCGTCGTCAAGCAGCACGTCAGAGGCGCCGGGGACGTCCTTGAGCGACATCGATGTGACGGCCGAGGGATCATCGGCTCACGACCGCAAACGTGCGACCGTCGCGACGAGTTCGCTCGAGGGTCTGGTCCTCGAGGTACCCGATGCCGCGTTCGTTGCCGGAGTGGACGTTCGCACCTCGGCGCCGGAGCGGATCCCGTCCCCCAACGAAGGGTCCGAGACCGTGTCTGGTGCAGTTGAGATTGACGCCGACGGTCAGCAGCCGTCGGTACCGCTCACTGTGCGAGTGCCGGTGCGTTCCGACTGGGATCGGCCCGAAGCGATCTTCATGGGCCGTTGGGATCCAGCGAGCGGTGTCTGGGTCCCGGTTCCGACGACGTTTGACGATGTAGGAGGTGAGCTCGTTGCCATGCTCGACCATCTGAGTCTGTTCGGTCTCTTCCGCTGGATCGGCGACGGCGTCCGATGGTCAGCAGGACAGATCAAGCGGCTGTATGACGCAGCATTGGGATTGGTTGACGACTCAGTTGCGGCCTTGATGGAGGGCATCGATCTGTTGGTGACCAACGTCGCAGGCTGGCTCGGGGTCCGAGGCGCATCCCCGCCCGACTGTGGAGAGGGCGCCGCCGCGGCGGAGACCTATGAGCTGGTGTTCTCTGCCGAAGGTGATCAGCCGCCATTGTACGGGTGTCTGAGCGTCGAGGACGGATCGTCGATACTCACTGTCAAGATTGCGAACAACCGACCGTACGGCATGGTTGTCGATCGCCACCCTAGCGCCACCCTCACGTTGGAGACGTGGCCGGGTTTCGAAATCGATTCGGGCACGGGCGGGCTGGTAGCGTTCTACGAGCTGCTCGACAGCACCCTTGACCTGCGCCAGGCATACCTTCCGCCCGGGGCGACGGTCGCCTACCGGATTGACGCAAGTGTCCTAGGCGCCGAGGTCGGCAACACCCTCGTGATTGAGGCTACGTCGACTCCCGCCTTCACCGGTGTCGACCTCGCAGTCGACCTGGTGAAGGCCATCTGGCTCGACTCAGACGACATCGACAACACGGTGGACGCGATCAACTGCCTCGTCAGCGGCGGACAGTCGCTGGTTGAAGTGATCGATAGGTTCGATTCGGGCAGTATCCTCAGCTACCTCCAAGAGTTCGAGGACTGCGTTCGGGCGGCGTTGCAGATCGCTG
This sequence comes from Acidimicrobiales bacterium, assembly GCA_040219515.1. Taxonomy (NCBI): domain Bacteria; kingdom Bacillati; phylum Actinomycetota; class Acidimicrobiia; order Acidimicrobiales; species Acidimicrobiales bacterium. Next base: position 348,890 of record JAVJSI010000009.1, on the reverse strand, counting down.
TCGAGCCGGTATTCGAGGTGGCGAAGTCCATCCTGAGCACCATCCCTGCGCTGATCTCCAACCTGAAGGACACAGGTCGCGAGTTCGAGGTGAATAACGACCTCAGAATCAGAGTCCGCCCAGGCGGCGACATCGTGGAGCGGCCCCGCGGTCCGATTCTCTCGTACGGCGCGACGTTCCGCTCCACCTCGGCGATCTACGAAGTGACTCGGGAGAACGACTGGTATCTCGGCGCAGTCGAAGATGGCTCGGCGGGCGTAGAGCTGACCGATGTGGCGGTCGACGACAATGGGAACCTGTACGGAGTCGGCTTCAGTGCTCTCTATCGGCTCGATAGCTCCGGGGCGGCGACACTTGTCGGAAGCCACGACGTGGGGTCCACCAACGCATTGGCGTTCGCCCCTGACGGACGGTTGTTCTCCGCAACCACCAGCGGTGATCTCGTTCTACTCGATGTAGCGACCGGCACTGGCGCTGTTGTCGGGGAGTTCGGAGACGGTCTCACCTCGAGTGGCGATCTGATCATTCGGGATGGGGTGCTCTACGGGACGGTCCAGGGATCGGGTAGTGGTGACGCATTGGTTGAGATCGACCCGGCGTCCGGCCGGGCGACTGTCGTAGTCGCCGACCTACCACCAGCTGTGTACGGCCTGTTCGAGGACGGAGAAGCACTTCTCGGCATTACCAACCGGTCCGACAGGTGCGCTTCCGGCGAGCTCATCGTGATCGACTTGGCAACATCCGCGTGGAAGTTCGAGCGGTGTCTCGCCTTCGCCGCAGGTGGCGCAAGTAACGGCTCATGACCGTCGCCGCCCCGCTTCGACTTGGGCCAGCGTCTCGCAACGCAGGGTGCCGCCGTCGACCGGAGGATCACGGTCGAGCTATGCCGACCCCGGGCGGTGGAGAACGCGAGGAGCCGCCGTCGACTCGGGCCAGCGGAGCTCATCACGCGAGCTGACGAGGCCAGCAGAAGCATTGATGGCGCCGAGCGACGGTCGGGTCGGGTCGTCGGTGTGCAACGCCGGTCCGGGCACCAGTACGGCTGCTCGTGGTAGCGGAGTCCGGCGGACAGTCCCCCGTTCCTCCAACATGGTGGCAGCGCGAAATAGGTCGCGCGACCCTTGTTGGGGCGCTTGGCTTCGGTGACTCTCGTGGAATGGCCAGCTACACCGCGACGATCAACGTGGTCGCGACGCCCGAGCAGGCGTTCGCCTACCTGCGCGACCCGATGAACCGAGTGGAGTGGGACCCGTCGGTGCGTCGCGTGGTCGCCGCCGGCGATCATTTCGACGTGACCGTCGGTTTCTACGGCAAGGCGATCGACGCGACCTACACGGTCTCCTTCGACCCAGCCGACGAGCTCGACCCGCCGTCGCGGATCGTGTTCGAGACGGCCGGCAAGGTGAAGGGCCGCGACGTGATCGAGATCGTCGAGCGCGACGGGGGATCGAGCATCACGCTCGATCTCGAGGTGCTCATGAAGGGTCCCGCCCGCCTGCTCGATCGCGGGCTTCAGGTGGCGTTCGCCGGCATCGGCGACAACATGGCCAGTGAGATGAAGAAGCGCCTCGACGGCGCTCCCTAGCTTCTCAGACGAGGGCGCCGTCGACCTTGGCCATCGCATCGTCTTCTTCGACGTCGAGGGCGAAGGCGAGTTCGGAGACCAGCACGTTGCGGGCCTTCGTGTAGAGCGACTTCTCGCCGGCCGAAAGGCCCTTGGCCTGATCACGAAGCGCCAGGTTCCGCACGACCTCGGCGACCTGGTAGACGTCGCCCGACTTCAGCTTCTCCTGATGGTTCTTGAAGCGCCGCGACCAGTTGGCCGGCTCGCGCACGTCGCGCTTGGCCAGGACCTCGAAGAGGTCCTCGACGTCCTCGGTGGATATGGGCCAGCGCATGCCGACTTCCTCGGCCTTGTCGACCGGGACGGCGAGGGTCATCTCGCCGTGAGCCATGCGCAGGACGAGATACTCCTTCTCTTCGCCGAACACGGTGCGCTTTTCCTTCTTCTCGATCACCGCCGCCCCGTGATGGGGGTACACAACGCGGTCACCAGGCTTGTAGCTCAAGAGGGGTCCTCACAGATCGGGATGCTCGGCGAAAGACCGAGCGAATCGCCTGGTGACAGGATGCCAGGTCCCGGCAGGATCGCAAACGCGGTCGGCGCGCGGATTCCCCCTACGATCGGCGTCCGATGCCCTCCCTCTCGCCCGCCACCCGGATCCGTCTGTGGTGGCTCGGCGCGTTCGTGGTGGTCGCGGCGTTCGTCGTCGGCGGCGGCGTGTACGTCGCCGACAGCTTCGTCGAGGACCCCGATCCGGTCGTGGTCGTCACCGCGCCGGCCGCGCTCGCCATGGTGGATCCGTCGCTGCAGCTCGACACCGCGCCGGCTCGCACGATCGACCCGTACCGGGGTTACGGCACCTGGGTCGACGTGTTCGACTTCGACCCGGCCTACAACCCACCGACGGTGACCGCTGCCGATCTGCCCGAGATGGCCGACCTCGGCGTGCGGACGCTGTATCTCCAGGGCGCCCGGCTCGATGATCGCACGCCGGACGGACTCGTCGACCCGTGGCTGTTGGCCGAGATGCTTCTGGCCTCGCATCGCGAGGGGGTCGAGGTGGTGGGCTGGTACCTGCCCCGGTTCGAGGCGTCCACCGAGGACCTGGATCGGCTCGTTGCGATGTCCGAATTCGAGGTGCTCGGCCACCGATTCGACGGGATCGCCGTCGACATCGAGTGGATCGGTCCAGACCTCGAGGGAAACCCCATCGACGACGAGACGCGATCGTCCCGCCTCGTCGATCTCACGGTCGGCCTGGGTGCCGCGGTCGGCCCGGATCCGGTCGGGGCGATCGTGCCGCCGCCGGTGCAGACCGAGGTGATCAACACCTCGTTCTGGCCGGGTTTCCCGTGGACCGAGATCGCCGAGGTCTACGACGTGTGGTTGCCGATGAGCTACTGGTCGTTCCGGTCCGACGCGTCGGGCTACGGCGAGGGCTACACGTATCACGAGGAGTCGACCCGGCGTCTGCGTACCAATGTCGGCGACCCCGATGCGCTGGTGCACGGCATCGGCGGCATCGGCGGACTCGACGGGGTCGACGATCCGCCCGACCCGCCGGAACCCCTGGCCACGGTGGACGAGATCGAACGGTTCGTCGACGCCCTGGCCGACACGGCGTCGATCGGTGGCTCGATCTACGACTGGAACACGCTCGAACCGGCCGTGCGGGTGCGCCTGTCGGAGTTGTTCCCCGGCTGAGTGTCACACGCCGTCCATAGGGTGCGCCGTAGGATCGCTCCACGAGTTCGGGAGACCGTCAGTGTCTGACATTCGCAAATCAACCGCCACGACGGCCTTCGGCGTGGGCAAGCGCGAGAGCCACGATTCGTCGTCGTTCTACGAGCGCTTCACCCCGCCCGAGATCAGCGCCGATGACTCGGTCAACCCAATCCCCGCGTCGGTGAGGGCCATCCACAATCGCGACAGCCGCGAGATCTCGTCGGTGCTGCCGGCCAACTCGGTCGCCCTGGTCGCCACCTCGCCGCCCTATTTCGTGGGCAAGGAGTACGAACTCGCCATCACCGGCGATCCCGACACCCGGGGGTCGGTGCCGAGCGTGCCCACCTCCTACTTCGACTATCTCCAGATGTTGCGCGACGTGTTCGCGTCGTGCGTCGAGGTGCTCGAGCCGGGCGGACGCATCGCCGTCAACGTCGCCAATCTGGGCCGCAAGCCGTATCGCAGTCTGAGCGCCGACGTCATCTCGATTCTCCAGGACGATCTCGGACTCCTCCTGCGGGGCGAGATCATCTGGCAGAAGGCCGAGGGGGCCACCGGTTCGGTGGCCTGGGGTTCCTATCGGAAGGCCACCAACCCGGTGTTGCGCGATCTCACCGAGCGGGTGATCGTGGCCAGCAAGGGGCGCTTCGACCGGGCTCAGTCCAAGGAACGACGCAGCACGATGTCGGCCGACGACTTCATGGAGGCCACGCTCGACGTGTGGAAGATCAGCCCCGAGTCGGCCAAGCGGGTGCGGCACCCGGCCCCGTTCCCGGTCGAGCTGCCCCGCCGCCTGATCGACCTCTACACCTACGAGGGTGATGCGGTGCTCGACCCCTTCCTCGGCTCGGGATCCACGCTGGTGGCCGCCGAGCGCACCGGTCGACGGGGGATCGGGTTCGATCTCGATCCGGAATACTGCGAGATCGCGGCCGAGCGGGTCGAGGCCGAACGGACCCGCCCCCACCTGCGCACGGTCGAGGTCGAGGCCGAGGATCCGCTGTTCGAGCTGCCCGACGACGATGCCGACCGTCAGGAGTTCTTCCAGGCTCGAGCCACCAGCGAGGGCAAGAAGGCGGCCGACATCGCCCAGCGGGTGCTCGAGGAAGCCGGGTTCGAGATCGTCAGGACCCCGGTCAAGGTGCCCAAGGTCGGGGTGCAGTTCAACTTCCTCGTGGCCGACGCCGAAGGTGGGCAGTTCTATGTCGATGTGTCCGGCGCGTTCACCACGGTCCGTCCCGGCTTGATGCGCACCGACACGCTGTGGAAGACCCTCGGTCGTATCCACGTGCTGCGAGCGACCGACGAACCGCAGGACCCCAGCCGGGTGCTGGTGCTCACCTCCAACCTGCCCAAGGCCAACAGCGAGGGCGACAAGGCGTTGCGGGCCGTGGGCCCCGATCAGGTCTTCGATGCGGTCGAGATGTTCGACAAGGCCGGTGTCGCCCGGCTGCGGGCCTATGCCGAGGGGGGCGCAGTGTTGCCGGTCCTCGGCTTCTGGACCGAGAGCGACATCGAGAAGATCTGATGGCGACGGTCGCCTACGCCGTCGTCCACACCGAGCCACCGTCGATCTTTCTGGCCGACGACATCGTCCTATTGCACCGTGTCCTCGCCCTCGAGGTCGTCGCCCGTACCCATCCGAGCCTGCTGGCCGGGGAGGCCGACGCCATCCGGGCGGCGTTGCTCGAAGAACGGTGGGGCGACGCAACGGTGGCGTGGATCCGCACGACCGGCACCGGTATCGACGTCTACGACGGCAAGAGCGTCTACACGGACGACGACCTTCCGGCCGACATGATCGGCGCGCAACTCCAGTTCACCCGGCTGTTCGCCGAAGGTGGGTCGGCCGGTGGCTGACACCCGCACCGAGATCACCGAGATCACCACCGGGCTCGGGCTCTTCGGCTTCCGGGACATCGAGCGGGCCCTCGCGGCCCGGCCCCGGTTCATCCTCAATGTCGACGACGGCATCTACGACCGACTCGACACGGCGTTCGCCGGCGGCACCCACGACCAGATCTTTCGTACCGCCTACGAGAACGGGGCGGTGTTCGCCCGAGCCGATGACGGGCTCCGCGGTCGTCCCCCGTGGGTGGTCGAGTGGAAGGGTCCCCACCGGCCACCGGCCTACGAGCAGATTCCGGCTGACCTGCGCGTCGACCACGTCTACCTGCTGAGCTGCAAGTACGGGTCCAACATCTTGCACAACGCGTCGCCCTGGCACGTGTTCGATCGTGCCCTCAGCGAGCGGTCGAAGCAGTCGGGCGACTGGTTCGCGGCAGTTGCCCCCGAGTCGTTCCAGGAGTTCTACGCCCAGGTCCGAGGCCATGTCGGCGAAGCCACGCTGCCCGAGCGCGTGGTCGACCTCGAGGCCGTCCACCGGCAGCTGCTCAAGTCGGCGCTGAAGGGGCGTTGGCCGGCCCACCTTCGCAGCGATTGGCAGCACGTCGCGTCGGAGATCGCCCGAGCGAGCGCCGAACGATTGCTCCGGGCCGCGCCGGGCCGACGCGAACGCGAAGAGTTCCTGTGGCGGGTGCTGCGGCTCCAGGCTGCGCCCTACTTCGTGCTCGGGGCCGGCCTCGATGATCAACCCCTGCGCTATCGCGTGGGCACGCCGTGGGACTTCCGCAATCGCTTCGGACTGCGCAGCTTCGACATGTGGCCCGACTTCGTGGGCCAGCCGACCGTGCGGTGGCGGGCCGACCTGTCCGATCGGGTCACCGATGCGGACCGTGTCGTCGAGGGCCATGTCGAGGTGCGGTGGAGCCATGGCAAGTTCGGCGGCGTTCCCGAGGCGAAGATCTATCTCGACACGCCGCACCACGAGGTGGCCGGCTATGAGCCCCTCGACGGCTGATCGATACCGGCTTCCCACGCGACCCGGCGGGCGACCAGGGCGCGGGCGAGGCGGGCGTCGCTGGCCACGTAGTCGCGCCGTTCGTCGTCGGACAGCTCGTGGATGCGCTCGCGGTCGACCTCGACCACCGGCAAGCCGACCATGCGGGCCAGGGGCTTGAGGCCGCACGGCAGGTGGAGGCTGGCGCCCACGTCGGCCCGGAAGAGCTGGTAGCCGTCGAGATGACCGTGGTGATGCCAGGTGGCCCGGTAGGCACCGGCGTGGCCGGCCAGCGGTTCGTGATGACCACCGATCGCGAGATCGAGCCGGAGCTCGAGACCGAGCCGGATGCCCAGCCGCCGCGCCCGGTCGGCCAGGAACGGAAGATCGAAGCCGCCACCGTTCCAGGTGACCAGCACGCCGGCCGGCAGCGCGGCGAGCACGTCGTCGAGTTCACCGATGATCGTCGACTCGTCGCCGTCGAGCACGACCTCGAGGTTGTCGCCGGTGAGGGCGATGGCCACGACGGCCGCGACCTCGGGATCGAGCCCGTTGACCGTGGTGTCGGTCTCGATGTCGAGGCCATAGGTCAGCGGGGTCATGCGGCCACACTATTCCGCTGGTGTGACGCCCTCGGTGGCGACCCCCACGACGAAGAAGGTCGGCCACCACATTCCGCCGAGCAGAAGGGTGCCGTCACCTCGGTCGGCGATGCCGTTCAACACTGCCTCGTCGTCGGCGGGGTCGATCGCGTCGCGGAGGACGGCGGCATCGATGGTGGCGACGACGTCCCCCGACGACGGATCGATGACGACGATCTCGTCGGACTTCCACACGTTGGCCACGACGTGGTCATCGATGCACTCGAGTTCGTTGAGCGCCGGGACCTCGTCGTCGCCCCGGCGCACCGTGACCGAGTCGAGGAGGTCGAAGGTGACGGGATCGCGCCGGGCGAGTCGGGCGCTGCCGTCGGACATCCAGAGTCCCTCGGGGCCCGCGCACAGACCCCATCCCTCGCCCTCGTAGCGGAACTCGCCGACCGGCTCGAGCGTGTCGGCGTCGTAGCGCAACGCGATGCCGTTGCGCCACGTCAACTGGACGATCTCGTCGTCGACGACGGTCAACCCCTCGCCGTAGAGGTCGGCGTCGAGCGCCGTGCTGCGCAGAACCCGGCCGCTGGTGGGGTCGAGCAACCGCAGGGTCGACGCGCCGAGACGGCCCGTGCTCTCGAGCGTGCCGGTGGCGGCGACCTCCAATCCCTGGGTGAACGCCGTTTCGTCGTGGGGGAGCCGAGCGAGGACCTGCACGTGCCATTCCTGGAGGTCGTCGGTGATCGCGGCCGGCCACGGCGAAACGGCCGCCGGTGCGAGGGTCGGTGTGAGGCTCGTCGTGGGCACCGGGGCCGTGGCCGGCGCGGCATCCGGCGTCGGCCCGCACGCACCGACGAGACTGACGACGACGATGCCGGCAAGGCAGCGGAGGGGGACGCGCATCCGTTCCATGCTCGCAGGTCCTCGACCACGAAGGGTGGCGAAGGTCAAGGGGCCGCGAACGACGCCGATGGAGGCCCGTGGAAGAGTCGACCGAACCCCCCGTGGTCTCCAACTCGCTACGCGGTATCCGTGTGGCGGCCATGATCGGCACCGTCGTCGCGCTCGCACTGGTCGTCGTCGGCTTCAGCACGGGCATCGTGTTCGGCCTGGTCGCACTCTTCGCGCTGCCGGCCATCCCACTGATCTTCGTTCTCGGCTTCGAGGCGGTCGTGGGTACACGCGCTGAGTAGAGCTCGTCAGGCGAGCGTCCCACCGTCCACGCGGAGGACCTCGCCGTTGATGTGGGCCGCCTCGGGGGCGGCGAGGAACACGATGGCGGCGGCAACCGTCTCCGGCCCCCGGAACTCGTCGAGGGGGGAGATCCGGTCGAACAGGGAGAAATCGATGTCCTCGGGAAGCTCGAGGCCCCCGACCATCGGCGTGGTGATGCCCCCCGGCGCCACGGCGTTGACGCGAACGCCGCGCCGCGCGTACTCCATGGCCAGTGTGCGCGTCATCGCGAGCACGCCGCCCTTCGATGCGCTGTACGCCGTCATCCACGGGTGACCCGAGAGTGCCGAGGTCGAGGCAGCCATCACGATCGAGCCCTTCGACTCCACGATGGCGGGCAGGGCGTGGCGTGTCGTGTAGAACACGCCCGTCAGGTTCACCGCGATGACCCGGTCCCACTCGTCGTCGGTCGTCTGGTCGGAGTGGGATGCGGCGAGCACCCCGGCGATGTTGCACAGCACGTCGAGGCGCCCGTAGGTGTCGAGCGCGAGGTCGATCGGCGTCTCGGCCCCGTCGCGTCGGCTGACATCGGCACACACCGATACCGCGGTCCCGCCGGCCGCCCTGATCTCGTCGGCGACACCGGCGACCGCCTCGTTGATGTCGGCCGCGACGACCGAAGCACCTTCTGAGGCGAGCCGAATCGCGGTGGCGCGGCCGATGCCTGACCCGGCGCCGGTCACCACTGCCACCTTGTCGATGAATCGTTCCATGGCCGCAATCTGGCAGGTCGAACCCGGAGAAGGCGAACTGATGGGCCGTTCAGTCTGGTTTTGGAGGGCAGATCATGGGTCGATCGGCCCCACCTTCGTGAGGTGCTTCACTTGCGGTCGCGGCCGGACCGATACCACCGTCGTGACTTCGCAGAACCGGCGCGACGCCGGCCGTCCACTTGTCCAGAAGATCGCACTCTCGGTGTGTCTTCCGAGCGCGCTCGGTCTCCTGGCGACCGTCGGGGTCTCCCTGTGGATCGGCCACCGTCGCGATTTCGCGCTCGACGGCGGCAGCGTGACCCTCGTGACGGGGGCGCTCGTCACCGCACTGATGACCGCCACCCTCCTGGCCCAACGCGCGATGAGCGGGGAGACCCACGCTCGACTGCGCGAGATGGAGCATCGGGCATCGCACGACGAGCTGACGGGACTTCTGGCCCGTGACGAGCTCCGGGCCCGGCTCGACGTCGCCCTGCGCAGCGCGTACCGCCACGACAGTGTCGTCGGCGTGCTGTTCCTCGATCTCGACGGCTTCAAGGCGATCAATGACAGCATGGGTCACGAGGCCGGCGACGAACTCCTGCAGCGATTCGGCGAGCGCTTGCGGGCGTCGGTGCGGTCCGAGGACCTCGTCGCCCGCTTCGGTGGCGACGAGTTCGTGGTCGTCACCCTCGGCCTCGAGCGGGAACCGGCCGTTCGCGAAGTGGCCGAGAACGTGCGCCGGGCTTTCGAGGCGCCCGTCGAGATCGCCGACGGCCACATCCTGATGACGCCCAGCATCGGCATCGCGGTCGGCTCCCGGCTCAACCCGGCCCGCCCCGACGATCTCGTGGCCAACGCGGACCAGGCGATGTATCGCGCCAAGCGGCACCGGCTCGGTATCGACGTGTTCGACGACCACCAGCGGCGCGAGGTGCTCGGTCGCCGTGAGGTGGAACAGTCGCTGGTCCCGGCCCTCGCCGATGGTCAGTTCCATGTGTACTACCAGCCGATCATCTCGGCGGCGGAAGCGCGAACGGTGGCGGTCGAAGGACTCGTGCGCTGGCAGCATCCCGTGCACGGCACCCTCAGTCCCGAACGGTTCCTCGAGGTCGCCGAGGCGGCCGGCCTGATCGCCCGGCTCGGCGAAGTGGTGATGCGCGAAGCCGTCGCCCAGACGTCCGTGTGGAACCACCTCTACGGTCCGGACCATCGCACCCGGGTCGGCGTGAACGTCGCCGAGCGTCAACTGGTCGACCCTGCCTTCGCCGACCGGGTCGCGGAGATCCTGGCCTGGGCCGGCGTCGGTGCCGATCAACTCGATCTCGAGATCGGCGAGGAGTTGTTGCTCCGCCGTATCGACGACTCGAGTCGGGTGCTGCATCGTGTGGCCGACCTCGGGTGCCGCATCGTGATCGACGACTTCGGCACTACCCACGGCTCATTGTCGCGAATCCGCGACCTCGATCTGGTCCGCGGGGTGAAGGTCGATCGCTCGATCATCGCCGGACTGGGCAAGGACGACGTGTCGCGAGCCGTCGTCGAGGCGACCGTCTCGATGTCGCGGGCACTCGACATCGAGGTGATCGCGGAAGGGGTCGAGACGATCGAGCAGCGGTCCATGGTCATCGACCTCGGGATCGACCTCATGCAGGGGTTTCTGTTCCAAGAGCCGCTACCCGCCGATGAGTTCGAGCGGGTCAGTGGGATGGTCGACGCGCTGAAGTGACGACATCGGCGATCGCGACGAGACGATTCGTCGAGCGATCCTCGATCCGGACCGCGCACAGCTTGCTGTCGACGTCGTCGCGGATCACTTCGGCGGTGACACCCACCGGCCCCTCGCCGATCTGTTCGAGATAGTGGATGTGGAGGTCGCGGGCCCACCCGTCGCCGGCCGCGGAGACCGCGGCGGCCTCGGCGGCGAGGGCGAGGACGCCGCCATTGACCGTGCCGAAGCTGTTCTCGATGTAGGGGGTCTTGTCGACCCGGAGTTGGCCGGGACCGACGGGAATCATGCCGCACATCTCGACGACCGGATCGAGGATCGGTCGGCCGCCGTCCATCATCGGTCCGGTCGGCCGGGGGGTGCCGTCGTCGTCGACCGCGACTCTCGTCGCCGAGCCGGGAATGCGGGCGAAGGCCATTCGTCCCGTGGCACAGACTGCGCCGTCGTCGTCGTGGATCACGGCATCGACGACCACACTGCGAGCGCCGAGGCGCAGCGGCCGGCATCTGATCGTCACGTCACCGCCGGCCACCGGTCGGATGACGTGGATGTGGAGATCGGCGGTTGCGATCCAGTCGGGCGCGACCGATCGCAGCGCGATGCCGGCGCCACTCACGTCGACCAGCGTGGCGAGTGCGCCCAGGCGCAGACCATGGGCATCGCAGAGTCCGGCCGTGACGGGCATCCGGGTGTGGTCGTCGTGGGCGACGAATCCGAGGTCGCGCAACACGTGGACGGCGGGCGGATAACTCATGCGTCGTCGAGCAGTCGGTCTTCGAGGTCGGCGAAGTCCTCGGCGTCCATGAGTGGCTGCTCGGGCATCCCGACGCCGCAGCCGAAACCGATCAGTGCTCGGGCTCCCTCGAACCCGGGTGCCGGGCGCGTGACCAGCTGCTCGAGCTTCTCCTTGTCGCCTTCGACGATGATGCGGGCGAAGTCGTAGTCGTAGGGCCCGGCCGTCTCGAGATAGTCGGCGTAGTAGTTGATGACGCCGTCGATCTCGGCCCGGGCACCGACGCTGGTCAGCGGGTAAATGTCCTCCCAGAAGGCGTAGGCGAGCACCGCGACCGGTCCGGTGCCGGCGAGATCCGGGATCTCGGCCACGTTGTCGGCCAGTGTCCGGGCCCGTTCGCAGATCAGCTCGTTGGCCGCCTCCTGGCTCAGGGTCGTGGTGGGCGGCACCGTGGTGGTGGTCGTCGAGGTGGTGGACGCCGAACCGGCTGCGTCATCGCGACCGGAGTGGTTCTCGATGCGGTTCCAGGCGAACGCGATCGCGCCCAGCGCCACGGCGACGACGATGATGCCCCGGAAGTCGATCCACCTCACCCGGACAGGCTATTCCCCGGCGGCAGACCGATGGCACCGGCCGCGGCGAGGCGATCGGCGTCGCCGGCGCGGCCCAGCGATTCGAGGATCTCGACCGTGTGCTCGCCGAGTTCGGGGGCGAGGCTCCGTGCCGCCCACGGTGTGCCGTGGAAGTCGCACGGGGTGGCGACCATCGAGGTCGTGGTGGCACCGTCGGGCACCTCGATGAGGGCACCCGAGGCCACGAACTGTGGATCGGCGAGGAGGTCGTCAGGCGAGTTGACGGGGGCCCAGAAGAAGTCGGGCTCGGTGTCGAAACGCTCGATCCACTCCGGGAGTGACTTGGTGACGAAGATCTTGTCGAGCTCGGCGATGAGTTCCTGACCGTTCATCGCCCGATCCATGGCGGTGGCCCAACGCGGGTCGTCGATCCATTCGGGGTGACCGACGACGCGGGCCAGCGGCGGCCAATGACGTTCGGCTTCCAGCCCGACGATCCAGAAGCGCTTGCCATCGCCGGTGACGTAGTTGTTCATCGACGCGTTGTGCATCGTTTCGCGCTGTCCGACCGCGAGGGTCAGGCCCCAGCCGACGGTGACCGAGAGGTCGAAGCTCAGCGTGTAGATGCCCTCGCGGAACAGCGAGGTGGAGACGAGTTGGCCCTTTCCGGTCTTCTCCCGGTTGTAGAGCCCCGCGCTGATCGCGGCGGCGCCGGCGAGACCCGCATTGTGGTCGCCCATGCCGCCGCGCTGGAACGGCGGGTTGCTGCCGTCGGGCGTGAGCATGTGGGCGATGCCCGAGCGGGCCCAGAACCCGGCGATGTCGTAGGCGGCCTTGTCCTTGTCGGGGCCCTCGAGGCCATAGCCCGTGATCGCGGCATAGACGAGCCGGGGGTGCTCGGCGGTGAGCGTGTCGGGATCGAGGCCGAGCCGGTCGAGGCCGGCGAGGCGCACGTTGGTGAGGAACACGTCGGCTTCGGCGATCAGCGCTTTCGCGATGGCGAGGCCGTCATCGGTCGAGAGGTCGAGGGCAATCGACTTCTTCGACCGGTTGTCCATGTCGAAGACCGGGTTCGTGGGCATGTCCGACCCGAGCATCCGTTGGAAGGTGCGGGCCGGGTCGCCCGCCAGCGGCTCGATCTTGATGACGTCCGCACCCCAGTCGGCGAGGATGCCGCCGGCGGCCGGCCCAGCCACCCACACACCGAGTTCGACGACCTTCACGCCTTCGAGTGGACCAGCCATGTCATTCTCCCCTTCGTCCCCGTACGTCGACGGCAGCACCCTATTCGTTCTTCGTTCATGGCATCGTGGCCGGGTGAACGGAATTCGGGTTCTCACGCTCTGCACCGGCAACACCTGCCGATCACCGATGGCCGAGGTGATCCTCGCCGCGCGTCTGGCCGACCTCGGCGTCGAGGCGACCGTCGCCTCCGCCGGCACCCTGGGGTGGGGCGACCGGGCGGCCACCCCCAATGCGGTTGCGGTGATGGAGGAGATGGGGCTCGACCTCGGCGCCCATCGGAGCCGCCGGATCGAACCAGGTCACCTCGACGTCGATCTGGTGCTCGCGATGACCCGGGACCACGCGGGCGCGGCCATCGCCCGACGCGAGACGATTCGCTCCGGGGTCTTCCTTCCGTCGGAGTTGTTGCGCCTGCTCGGTCCCCAGCCGCTCGAGGGTGATGTGCTCAGCACGATCCGGCGTCTCGGCGGCGAACGGCGCGGACCGACGATCGGGCGAGCATCCGAGGAGATCGCCGACCCGGCCGGGGAACCGATCGAGGTGTACCGCTCGACCGCCGCCCGGCTCGATCGCGAACTCACCGCGCTCGCGAGGTTGCTCGCGGCCTAGGGTTCGGGTCCTCAGGATCGGGACGAGGGAGACGCCGGCGCGGGCGGCGATTTCGCCCAGGCCCACGTGGTCGCCCACCACGTCCAGACGATCACCGGTGTCTCCGACGACGTCCGTGCTGCGCAGAGCCGGGCTGGATCACAGGAAGAGGTCAACGCGCTCACGATTCGGCTCGAACTCCAGGCCGACTGCCTGCCTGGATCCTGGGCGAATGACGACCGCATCCAGGCATCGGCGGGGCAGCAGGTCGAGCCCACACACGTGGACGCACGGTTCAGCCGAACAACGCGAGGCCTCGGTTCACGCTCGGCGTCGACACCGGTGATCCGACCCTCTGCGACGACACGTTCGACACCACGGTCGCCGCCACGCAGGTCATGCCCGTCGAGTGAGTTCGAACGGTCGGCCGGGGCGCCCTAGAGTCGCGCCCATGGCCGACTTCGATCTGATCATCCGCAATGGCACCGTGGTCGACGGCACCGGCGCCGACCGGTTCCTGGCCGACGTGGGTGTCCGAGAAGGCAGGATCGTCGCGGTCGGGCCTGCGCTCGAAGGGACGGCCGACGAGATCATCGATGCCGGCGGCTGCATCGTCACCCCCGGGTTCGTCGACGTGCACACGCACTACGACGGCCAGGTCACCTGGGATCCGATCCTCGAACCCTCCGCGAGCCACGGGGTCACCACGATCGTCACCGGCAACTGCGGTGTCGGATTCGCCCCCGTGCGGCCGGGTACCGAAGACTGGTTGATCCAGCTGATGGAAGGGGTCGAGGACATTCCCGGTGCCGCGCTCAGCGAGGGAATCGACTGGACCTGGGAGACCTTCCCCGAATATCTCGACAACCTCGCCCAGCGCGAATGGGGCATGGATGTCGGGTGCCTGGTGGCCCACGGCGCGGTGCGTGCCTACGTGATGGGTGAGCGGGGCGCCAGGAACGAGCCGGCCACGGCCGACGAGATCGAGGAGATGCGCAGGATCGTCGCCGAGGCGGTGGCAGCCGGCGGGTTGGGCGTCTCCACCTCGCGCACGCTCGCCCACACGGCCATGGACGGTGAACCGGTGCCCGGCACGTTCGCCGCCGAGGACGAGCTCTACGGTCTGGCCCGCGGTTGCGCCGACGCCGGGCACGGGCTGCTCGAACTCGCGCCGATGGGTTCGGCGGGTGAGGACACCGTCGCGCCGCACAAGGAGGTCGACTGGATGGTCAAGATCTCGAAGGACACCGGTGTGCCGGTGTCGTTCGTGCTGGTCCAGATCAACGACGAACCCCGGCTGTGGAAGGAGCTCATGGATCGTTCGGCCGAGGCGGCGGCCGAGGGTGCATCGATCCACCCCCAGGTGGCCGGTCGACTCAACGGCATCCTGCTCGGCCTCGAGGGCCTCAGCCCCTGGCGCGAACGTCCGAGTTGGGAATCGATCAAGGAACTGCCCCTCGACGAGCTGGTGGCCGAGTTGCGCACCCCCGAACGGCGGGCCGCGATCCTGTCCGAGACGCCCGAGACCGACAATCCGTTCTCGCAGTTCATCCTCGGCTCGATGCACCGCATCTACGTGCTCGGTGATCCCCCCGACTACGAGCCGGGCCCGGAGCGCACGATCAAGGCCATTGCCGAGGGCATGGACCGCGAGGTCGACGACCTGCTCTACGACATGTTGCTCGAGGACGAGGGACGGGCGCTGCTGCTGTTCCCGTTCCTGAACTACGCCGACGGCAACGGTGATGCGCTGCGCGAGATGCTCACCCATCCGGCGGGCGTCATCGGCCTGTCCGACGGCGGCGCGCATTGCGGCGTGATCTGCGATGCCTCCCAACCCACCTGGCTGCTGACCCACTGGGCCCGCGACCGCACCCGCGGCGAGAAGCTCCCGCTCGAGTTCATCGTGAAGAAGCAGACCCACGACACCGCCCGACTGTTCGGCTTCCACGATCGCGGCACGCTCGAGGTCGGGGCCAAGGCCGACATCAACGTCGTCGATCTCGACAATCTCACGCTTCGCCCGCCCGAGGTCGCCCGCGACCTTCCGGCCGGCGGCAAGCGGTTCGTGCAGTTCGCGACCGGCTACAAGGCGACGATCGTGAACGGCGTGGTCACCCGCCGTGACGACGTCGACACCGGCGCCCGACCGGGCCGCCTCGTTCGTGCCGGCCGCGCCCCCTCACCCGAAAGAATCTAGGAGAACCATGTACGACCTCTTGATCCGCAACGGCACGGTCGTCGACGGAACCGGCGCCGATCGCCGAGTCGTCGACGTGGCCATCACCGACGGCATCATCGTGGCCGTCGGCCCCGATCTCGGGAACGACGCGACCGAGGTGATCGACGCCACCGGTCTGCTCGTGACGCCCGGCTTCGTCGACGTGCACACGCACTACGACGGACAGGTCACCTGGGACCAGACCCTCGAACCCACCTCGTTGCACGGGGTCACCACCCTCGTCATGGGCAACTGTGGTGTGGGTTTCGCGCCGGTGCGGCCGGGTACCGAGGACTGGTTGATCCAGTTGATGGAAGGGGTCGAGGACATTCCCGGTGCCGCGCTCAGCGAGGGCATCACCTGGAGCTGGGAGACGTTCCCCGAGTATCTCGACGCGCTCGACCGGCTCGAATGGTCCGTCGATGTCGGCACCCAGATTCCCCACGGGTCGGTGCGGGCCTACGTGATGGGGGAGCGCGGCGCCAAGAACGAGCCGGCGTCGCCCGACGAGATCGAGGCGATGGCCGAGATCGTCAAGGATGCGATCGTGGCCGGGGCTCTGGGCGTGTCCACCTCGCGCACCATCGGTCATCGGGCCATGGACGGTGAGCCCGTGCCCGGCACCTTTGCCGCCGAGGACGAGCTCTTCGCCATGGGTCGCGCCTTGCGCGACGGCGGTGGTGGTGTCTTCGAACTCGCGCCGGCCGGATCGGCCGGACTCGATCTCGTCGCACCGATGAAGGAGATCGATTGGATGCGGCGACTCTCGGCGGAGACCGGCCAGCCCGTGACCTTCGCCATGTTGCAGGTGCCGGCCGCGCCGGATCTGTGGCGCGAGCAGATGGACGCCTCGCTGGCGGCCACGGCGGAGGGCGCCAACCTGCATCCCCAGGTGGCCGGTCGGCCCTTCGGCGTGCTGATCGGCTTCGACACCGGTCATCCGTTCATGCTTCGGCCGACTTATCAGACCCTCGCCGACCTGCCGGTCGAGGAGCGCATCATCGAGCTGCGCAAGCCCGAGGTGAAGGCGGCGATTCTCGGCGAGGACAACGGCGAGGGCACCGGTGCGCTCAACGAGGGCATCGCCATGCTCGCCGCCGGCATGCTCGAGTCGCTGTACATCCTCGGTGATCCGCCCGACTACGAGCCGACCCCCGACCGATCGGTGGCCGGCCTGGCCGATGCAGCCGGTGTCTCGCCGGAGGAAGCCGCCTACGACGCGTTCTGTGCGCAGGACGGCAAGGCGCTGCTGATGCTGCCGCTCTACAACTATGTCGACGGCAACCACGACGTCATCCGCGAGCAACTCACCCACCCGCAGGCGGTGGTCGGGCTCGGCGACGGCGGCGCCCACTGTGGACTGATCTGTGACGCCTCGTTGCCGACCACGATGATCGCCCACTGGACACGTGACCGGGCTCGGGGCGAACAGCTCCCGCTGGAGTGGGTCGTGCGCAAGCAGACCAAGGACACCGCCGCGCTGTTCGGCATGACCGACCGGGGCACACTCGAGGTCGGCAAGCGGGCCGACATCAACCTGATCGACCACGACCGACTCAACCTGCGGACCCCCGAACTGGTCCACGACCTTCCGGCCGGCGGTCGCCGCCTCATCCAGACGGCCGAGGGCTACGTCGCCACCATCGTCGCCGGCCAGGTCACCCGTCGCGAGGGCGTCGATACCGGCGCCCGCCCCGGTCGCCTCGTCAGGGGCCGCCGTTAGTGGATCGGCGGAGCTTTCTCGCCGGCGGCGCGGTGGTGGGCGGTGGACTCCTCCTGGGGGCCTGTAGCGCCGACGGCGAGTCCACGACGGCCGCCGTTTCCTCCACCTCCACGACGACCGCGGTGACCTCCACCTCCACGACGACACTTCCTCCATCGTTCGACCCGTCCACGCCCTATTGGCTCCAGGGTGGGTTCGCGCCGGTGACCGAGGAGATCGAGGTCGACGAGCTCGTGGTCCACGGAGCCCTGCCATCGTCGCTGCACGGGCTCTACGCCCGCAACGGCTCCAACCCGTCGAGCGGTCGGTCGCCCCATTGGTTCTTCGGGGACGGAATGATCCACGGCGTGCGCTTCGAGCAAGGGAAGGCGGCGTGGTACGGGAACCGCTACGTCGACACCGCGCTGTACCGAGACGGTCGGGAGTTCGGGGACTTCGACGGCATTCCGGGATTCTCGGAAACCCAGGCGAACGTCAGCGTCTTCGCCCATGGGGGTCGGCTGCTCGCGCTCGGCGAGGTGGGGTGGCCCGTCGAGATCTCGGCCACCGACCTCTCGTCGAGCGGCCCGCTCGACTTCGGGACCGTTGGCGGCACCGGGGTGGGCGGGAACGTCACTGCGCATCCCAAACGCGATCCGGCGACGGGGCTGCTGCACTTCTTCGGCTACGGGTTCACGCCGCCGTACCTCACCTACTACGTGGCGTCGGCCGACGGTCGCACGCTCCTTCACCGCGAAGAGATCTCCGTGGGCGCCGCCGCGATGATCCATGACTTCGCGATCACCGAGTCCGACGTCATCTTCTGGGAGCTACCGGTGTTGTTCGACCTCGAGGCGGCGGCGAACGGGGCGCTCAATCCGTTCTCGTGGACCCCCGACCACGGGTCGCGTGTCGGTGTCATGCCGCTCGGCGGACGCGACGCCGACATGCGGTGGGTGGAGATCGACAACTGCTACGTCTTCCACGGCACCAACGCCCACCGCGACGGCGAACGGATCGTGGTCGACGTGTCCCGCATGAACTCGATGTTCGACGACGGCAGCGACCTGAACGACGAGGGCAGCCGGCTGACCCGCTGGGAGATCGACACCTCGGGAGCGGACCTGTCGTGGTCGACGACGACGCTCAGCGACACCCCGCTCGACCTGCCCGAGATCGACGATCGTTTCACCGGGCGGAGGCACTCCGTCGCCTGGCTCGTGGAGCCGGAGGACACGAGCGAGGGCGACCTGGAGTTCAACGGCGTCGCCGCGTTCGATGTTGCGTCGGGCGCGATCTCGAGCTGGCGGCCGGGACCCGCGCAGCAACCCAACGAGGTGACGTTCGTCGCCGACTCGCCGACGAGTGGCGAGGGCGAGGGCTGGCTGCTCACCTTCGTGTGGGACAAGGCCGAGGATGCTTCGCTGCTCGCGGTGCTCGACGCCACCGATGTGGGCGCGGGACCCGTCGCCACCATCGAGCTTCCCCAACGAGTGCCGTTCGGGTTCCACGGCACGTGGCTGTCAGGCGATCCGACCGAGGTCGACGAGTCGGCGACCTGATGGCGAGGACGGATGCCACCGAACGATTCGTCGCCGCGGCCGAGGCCGAGGGTGTTCTCGTCGAACCCGTGCGTTACCCGGACGGCACCCGCACGGCGGCCGACGCGGCCGCGGCGGTCGGTTGTGACGTGAGCCAGATCGTCAAGTCGCTGGTGGTGATCGGTCCGGACGGCCCCGTCCTCGCCCTCACTGCCGGTCATCATCGAATCGATCTCGACCGGCTGGCCGAGGTGGTGGGCGGACCCGTCGCGATGTCGAGTGCGGATTCAGCCCGGGAGGCCACTGGTTTCGCCATCGGCGGTACGCCGCCGTTCGGTCACCCGGCACCGCTGCCCACCTATCTCGACCCGTCGTTGATGGATCACGACGTGGTCTACGCGGCGGCGGGCACACCGGACACCTGCTTCCCGATCGCTCCCGGCGTGCTCCAAGAGGCGGCGAACGCCCGAATCGCGGCGTTCGTGGCGCACGGTTGATCCGAACGACTCAGGCAGTTCGCCGCTTCGGCCCCATAGCGTCATTGACGTGACCGGGCTCCAACTGGACGCCGGTGCTCGCATGGCGCTCGACGTGGCGTTGGGAACCGCGGGCGCCATGGGCGACGAACGATGTGGAACTGAATATCTGCTCTTCGGAGCCGTCGCGACCGCGTCCGGCGACATGTCGGAGCTTTGCGAGCTCTTCGCCCTCGACACCGTGCGACTCGAGCGCGGCATCGTCGCTCTGCGCGGCCATCGCTTCGAGCCACTCGACGAGGGTCATGTCGATCCACCGCTGAGTCCCCGGGCCGAGATGGCGCTTCACGGCCGCTCCCTGTCGGGTGACAGCCGACGGTCGTCGTTCGACGTGTTGCTCTCCTGTCTCGAGGATCCGCGCTCGGGCGCGGCCACCGTCCTGCGTCACCTCGGCGTGCGGTTGGGCGAGATCCGCCGTCTGGTGGAGCTCGGCGCTGCCCGGCTCGAACGCCACGAGATCGAGAATCTGATCGCGGCGCTCGATCGCCGCCATGTCGCCCACTCGTCGTGGTGGGGGCCGGACACCGACGCGAGCGTGGCGAGGATCGGTCTGCCCCCGACGCGCTCTCGGCTGATCGCCCGCAGCCAGACCGCCGAGCTGACGCTCGACGCCGTCGTGGCCGGTCCCGACGGATTCGGGATGACGCTCACGGTCGCCTCGCTCGACAACTGGATCCTTCCGCCCGTGTGGGAGTCGATCGAGTACCTGAACCCGGGCGTGGGGGCCGAGCACCGGCTCGTTCCGGAGGTCATCACCATCGATCTCGACTACGCCGACGGAACCCATGTCTCGAACCGCCACGGCACTCCGCGGTGGCGGGGCGACGTGCCCATGCCCGGCGCGCTCGTGCGTCTCGGTACCCGGCGCGTCGTCGAGGATCGCAACGACCGCCGCCTGCCGGTGCGCCACGTCGAGACAACCGAGTGGTGGGCGTGGCCGCTGCCGATCGACGGTCCGCTTCGGCTCGAGGTCTGCTGGCCGGCCGAGGCGGTCGAGGGCGCGATCGAGCTCGACGGTGCCGAGATCGCCGGCCGCGCCGCCGCCCTTCGACCTTCGATCTGAGCCCCTTCGACGCCCGGCCGACGACGACCTTCGACAGGCGTTTTGAGCATTCCGACCCATCTGTGGTGAACTCAGCCGCGTATGGCCGAGCTCACACATCCTCAACTTCCGGACATCGACTTCACGCTCGAGTTCCCCTACACCCGCACGACGGGGCCGATCATCGGTCCCTTCCTCACCGGACTGCGCGACGGGCGCATCCTGGGGACGCGGGTCGGGGACCGAGTGCTGTGTCCTCCGGTCGAGTACGACCCCGCCGACGGCTCGACCGTCGGCCCCGAGAACCTCGTCGAGGTCGGCCCCGCCGGCACCGTCGAGGGATGGACGTGGGTGGCCGAGCCCACCTCGAAGCATCCCTTCGATCGTCCGTTCGCGTTCGCCCAGATCAAGCTCGATGGCGCCGACACCACGATGCTCCATGCGGTCGACGCAGGCTCGATCGACGCGATGTCGACGGGCATGCGCGTGGTCGTCCGCTACAACGACGAACGCCTCGGCTCGGTCACCGACGTGCACTTCGTTCCCGGCGAGGACGCGCCCGAGGCACCGACCGTCGATCCCGACGCCGACCCGGTCGGCATCATGGAACACGTCATCGGTGTGCGCATCCGCGAGCCGCTGCAGCCCCACCGTGTCGCGTTCCTCGAAGGGCTGATGGACCACAAGATCCTCGGCCAGCGCAGCCCGGCCGACGGCAAGGTCCATGTGCCGTCCCGCGGCTACGACGCCATCAACCGTGTACCGATGCTCGACGCCGAGTTCGTCGAGGTCGCCGATCGTGGCACCGTCAGCTCGTTCACCGAGATCACCCCGGTGCAGTACCACGGCCAGACGGAGACCGAGCCCTACATCCGATGCTCGGTGCTGCTCGACGGGGCCGACACGACCATCGGCGGCGTCGACATCCGTGACATCCCGATCGACGAGTTCCGTGTCGGTCTGCGCCTCCAGATGGTGTGGCGCGACGAGATCACCTTCGACGACCCGGACAACCGGGGCTTCGGTCTCGGCGAAGAGGTCTACGAACGCTGGGAGCGCACCGGCGAACCCGATGTCGACCCCGATCTCCTGAAGGAGCACACGTTCTGATGCCGTTCGAACCACAGGAAAACGACATCGCGATCATCGGTCTGGCCCAGACCGAGGCGCATGTCCGATTCGACGGCCCCGAGGTCGTCATGATCATGGAGTGTGTCAACAAGCTGCTCGCCGACGCCGGGATCGAACGTCCCGACGTCGGATTCACCATCGCCGGCAGTTGCGACTATCTGTCGGGTATGCCCTTCGCCTTCGTCTCCAACGTCGACGGCATGGGCGCCTGGCCGCCCGTCTACGAGTCCCATGTCGAGATGGACGGTGCCTGGGCGCTGTTCGAGGCGTGGCTCCGGCTCCAGATGGGCGACATCGACGTCGCCATGGTGGTCGGCTCCGGGAAGTCCTCACCGTGCAACGCCCGTGAGGTCTTCCACCTCCAGGCCGACCCCTACGTGGTCGCCCCGCTCGGTCTCGACCCCGATGCCATGGCCGGTATCCAGGCCCGGGCGCTGATCGATTCGGGCAAGGCCACCGAAGCCGACATCGCCGATGTCGTGGTTCGCAGCCGCGCGGCCGCCGCGTCGAATCCCCGTGCCCAGATCTCCGACGCCGTCAGCGCCGACGATCTGTTGGCGGCCCCCTACGACATGGCCCCGTTGCGGGCCCACGACGTCTCGCCGAAGGCCGATGGCGCGGCCGCGATCCTGATCGCCCGCCGTGACCGGGCTCGTGAGTTGTGCGACAACCCGGTGTGGATCACCGGGCTCGACCACCGGATCGAGTCGCACCACGCCGGCTTGCGAGATCTCACCGACAGCGAGTCGACCCGACTCGCCGCCGCCGGTGCCGGGGTGGCCGACGGTCCCGTCGACGTCGCCGAGCTCCACATCACCCACTCCCACGAGGAGTTGATCCTGCGGGCTGCGCTGGGTCTCGACGACTCCACCGTGGTGAACCCGTCGGGCGGTCCGCTCGCCGGTGATCCGGTCATGGCCACCGGCCTCACCCGGATCATCGAGGTTGCCCGCCGCATCGCCGAGGGTGATGCGACCCGCGGTGTCGCTCACGCGGCGTCGGGCGCCGCACTCCAACAAAATCTTGTGTGTGTCCTCCAGGGAGGTGCGTGACATGTCCCGTCCGTGCGCAGTGGTCGGAATCGGCCAGACGAAGTACAAGCGACGTCGCGACGAGCTTTCGCTCGACGGGCTCGTCCGTGAGGCCGCACTCCGTGCCCTCGACGACGCGAACCTGACGTTCGCCGACATCGATGCCGTCGTGCTCGGCAAGGCGCCCGACGCGCTCGAGGGCGTGGTCATGCCCGAGCTGTCGCTCGCCGATGCCCTCGGCGCCGTCGGCAAGCCCATCCATCGCGTCCACACGGCCGGTTCGGTCGGCGCGTCCACCGCCATCTCCGCCGCCGTACTGGTCGAGAGCGGTCGCTACGACACCGTGTTGACGGTCACCTACGAGAAGCAGTCCGAGGGCAACGCCACCTGGGCGCTCTCGGGCGGCAAGTCCGGCGGCCAGGGTGCCGGCGGCACGTTCGCCCCGTGGATCCGGGAGTACATCCGCCGCTCGAAGGCCCCCGAGCACATCGGATGGACAGTGGCGGTCAAGGACCGGCTCAATGCACTGAAGAACCCCTACGCCCATCTCCACCTCGAGGACATCTCGATCGAGAAGGTGCGCGAGTCGCCCATGCTGTGGGATCCGCTGCACTTCCTCGAGTCGTGCCCGTCCTCCGACGGTGCCGCGGCAATGGTGCTCACGAGCGAGGACAAGGTGTCCCGGTCGCCCAACAAGCCGGCATGGGTGCTGGCCCACGCCAAGCGCACCGAGTTCTCGGCCTTCCCGGGCCGAGACACCGTCCGTATCCAGGCCGGTCTCGATTGTGCCACGGAGCTCTACAAGAAGGCCGGCATCACCAATCCGCGCAAGCAGATCGACGTGGCCGAGTTCTACGTGCCCTTCAGCTGGTACGAGCCGATGTGGCTCGAGGGTCATCTGATCGCCGAAGAGGGCGACGGCTGGAAGATGACCGACGAAGGCGCCACGGCGCTCGACGGCGACTTCCCGGTGAATGCGTCCGGCGGCGTGTTGTCGTCGAACCCCATCGGTGCGTCGGGAATGATTCGCTGTCTCGAGGCGGCCAATCAGGTACGCGGCACCGCTGGCGACTATCAAGTCGATGGCGCGAAGGTCGCGCTCGGTCACGCCTACGGCGGGGCCGCGCAGTACTTCGCCATGTGGATCGTGTCGTCGGAACTGCAACCTGACTTCTCGTAGGGGACATCCATGGGTTCAGTAGACGGCCGTGTCGTCATCGTCACCGGTGCGGCGCGAGGGCTCGGCCGCGCCCACGCACTGGCCTTCGCCGCCGAGGGTGCCAAGGTCGTCGTCAACGATCTCGGCGTCGAGCGTGATGGCAGCGCCGGCACCAGCGACGCAGCCAACGAGGTCGTCGAGGAGATCGTCGCGGCCGGCGGCGAGGCGGTCGCCAACGCGGCCGACGTCGCCGACTGGGGCCAGGCCCAGACGATGGTCCAGCAGGCCATCGACGCATTCGGTCGTCTCGACACCCTGGTGTGCAACGCCGGCTTCCTTCGCGACCGGATGCTCGCAGGCATGTCCGAAGACGAATGGGACTCGGTCACCCGCGTTCACCTCAAGGGGCATTTCGCCCCGGCCCGGCACGCCATCGAGTACTGGCGCGACCAGTCGAAGGCCGGAAACCAGATCGACGCGCGCGTGGTCAACACCTCGTCGGGCGCCGGGCTCGCCGGTTCGATCGGACAGGGCAACTACGCGACGGCGAAGGCGGGCATCGCCCTCCTGACCATCCAGCAGGCCGCCGAGTGGGGGCGCTATGGGGTGAACTGCAACGCGATCGCACCGGATGCCCGCACCCGCATGACCGAGGGCGTGTTCTACAGCGCCGACATCCCCGACGGATTCGACGAGAAGGCACCGGAGAACGTGTCGCCGCTCGTCGTCTGGTTGGGCAGCGCCGACTGCGACATCACCGGGCGCACCTTCGAGAACACCGCCGGCCAGCTCAACGTGTGCGACGGGTGGCAGAAGGGGCCGATCGAGTCGGTCGGCGATCGCCGCATGACCGTGGTCGAGGCGGGTGAACTGGCGCACCGCTCGATCGCCGGCGAGCGGCCGCCGCAGCCGGTCCACGGCGCGCAGGCCTGACGGCGGTCGCGGAAACGACATGGACTTCGACGACACGCCAGAGGAAGCGAGCTGGCGCAACGAGTGCAACGTCTTCCTCGCCGCCCATGCCGAGCTGAAGCCGGAGAAGTCCGATCTGGGTCAGAGTTACTGGGCCCGTACCCGCTCGTCCGAGGAGGAGGCCGCCTACGACCGGAAGTGTCGGGCGTGGCAGCGCACGAAGTTTGACCAGGGATGGGCCGGGCTGACCTGGCCGGTCGAGTTCGGCGGTCGTGGACTCTCGAGCCACTTCGCCGGCATCTTCGCCCAGGAGGAGGCCCGCTACGACCTGCCCCAGGGCCAGTTCGCCCAGTCGATCGGCATGGCCGGTCCGACGATCATCGCCCACGGCACCGACGCCCAGAAGGCCCGCTACCTCACCCCGATGCTGACGGGCGAGGAGACCTGGTGTCAGCTGTTCTCCGAGCCCGGCGCCGGCTCGGATCTCGCCGGTCTGCGCACCTCGGGGGTGGTCGACGGCGAGGAGATGATCGTCAACGGGCAGAAGGTGTGGACCTCGAACGCGGTGGAGTCGGCCTACGGCATGCTGCTCGTTCGTACCGATGTCGACCAGCCCAAACACCGGGGCATCACGTACCTCGTCGTCGACATGGCCTCCCCGGGTATCGACATCCGGCCGCTGAAGCAGCCGACCGGCCGTTCCGAGTTCAACGAGGTGTTCCTCGACGACGTCCGGGTGCCGATGGCCAACGTGATCGGCGAAGTGAACGCCGGTTGGGGTCCGATCCTCACCACGCTCACCAACGAGCGCACCGGCATCGCCGGCCAGACGGCGATGATCCCGGAGCTCATCGCTCTGGCCCGCACCTTCGGCGTGGCCGACGACCCCGTCGTGCGCCAGGAGCTGGCCCGCCTCCACACCGTCGCCGAGACCATCAAGTTCCTCGGCTATCGGGTACGAACCGCGGCCTCCCGGGGCGAGATGCCGGGTCCCGAGAGCTCGGTGCTCAAGCTGGCCAACAGTCGTCGTATCGAGATGATGGGCGACCTGAGCATGGCGATCATGGGCGCCAAGGCCACGCTTTACGGCGACGACGCCGAGATGGGTGGCTTCTGGCAGAACTACTCGTTCCTGGGCCAGTGGATGAGCCGCATCGGCGGCGGCACCGACCAGGTGCAGCGCAACATCATGGGCGAGAACGTGCTCGGGTTGCCTCAGGAACCCCGCCCCGACAAGGGCGTGCCCTTCCGCGACATCCCGAGCTGAGCGATCGCCTCGTCGACCGCGGCATGCGCGGCGTCGGCATCGGCGCCGAGCTGCGAGATCTCGAAGACGAACCGTTCCGCCGCAGCCGCCGTGCGTTCCCGGCGTTCGCGCAACGGCTCCGAGTGCGGTGGCTCGTCGGCCACGAAGGTGCCGCTGCGGCCGCGTCCCTCGGCGATGCCGGCGTTCTCGAGCTCCCGGTACGCCCGCGCCACGGTGCCCGGTGCCAGTTCGAGCTGTTCGGCCATGTCGCGCACGGTGGGGAGGCGAATGCCGGGCTCGAGTCGTCCGACGGCCACCATCACCGAGAGTTGGGCTCGCAGCTGCTCGAAGCGCGGGATCGTCGTGTCGTCGGTGAGGCGGACGGTCAGGCGTCGTTCGATGTCGTACTGATCGAGGTAGGTGACGATTCCGGAAGCGGCCATTGCGCCAGGATACCCCGTGTAGTGTATTGATACAATACACCGCCAATCTGAACAGAAGCTGGAGAAACATGCGGATTCTCTTGCCAAGCGATTGATACAGAGTATGGTTTGTGTCAACGCAAGTCCGCGTAGGAATCGAGCCAGGAGCATCGAAAAGTGAAGTTGATCACCGCTGTCATCAAGCCCTTCAAGCTGGAGGACGTGAAGTCCGCCCTCGCTGAAGTGGGTGTCCAGGGCATGACCGTGTCCGAGGTCCAGGGTTTCGGCCGTCAGGGAGGCCACAGCGAGACCTACCGAGGCACCGAGTACCGCGTCACCTTCACGCCGAAGACTCGTATCGAGGTCCTGGCCGATGACGCACAGGCCGACGCCGTGGTCGATGCCATCATCGCCTCGGCCAAGACCGAGAAGATCGGTGACGGCAAGGTCTGGGTCACCCCGGTCGAGACGCTCGCCCGCATCCGCACCGGCGAGCGCGGCGCCGAAGCCGTCTGAGCAACGCCCCTGGATCACCGCGATCCGGGTTGCTTCACCACCACCAACCTCAATGCTTCATGGGCTCCCGCCGATTGGGAGTCCATGAAGTCGTTTTGGCCGGCCGCCCAACCCTTCGAGGACCCTGACGACGGCGATGCGCTCGTCTGGTTGTCGGAGCAGTGGTGGACCGTGTGGGTCTTCCTCGTCATCTCCCTCGTCGTCGGCCTCTGGATCCTCCGCTCGATCGCGCACCACCGGGGGCG
This sequence comes from Acidimicrobiales bacterium, assembly GCA_040219515.1. NCBI lineage: Bacteria > Bacillati > Actinomycetota > Acidimicrobiia > Acidimicrobiales > Acidimicrobiales bacterium. Next base: position 321,676 of record JAVJSI010000009.1, on the reverse strand, counting down.
GGGCCGGCAGATCAGCGCCGCGGCCGCCGACGCGGGCATGGACTATCGCGAGCAGGACGGCTTCGGCTTGTCGCGAGTGGGCTTCCACCACATGGCGAGCGGCGACGGCCGCGGCTGGACTGCGAGCCATGTGGTCACGCTCACGGGCAGGGACGGGGCGAAGGTGCACACGTTCGACGTGCGCGCGTGGACCGAGTTCGCGGTGAACACCAAGGCCAACGGCGACCGGACGATGGCGAGGGCGCGTGTCGGCAATCGACGGGCCGGCGACCGCATCACCCGCAAACACCAGGGGGCGACGCGATCGGCGGCCATGGCGCCGCTGCCGATCCACGCCCCGCGATTGGTGATCGGGCGGGAGCGGCTCGTCTCGAAGGCCTTCGCGACCGCGACGCGGATCGACCTGGATGTCGAGTCCGAGTTCTTCAACCGGAACTATCACGTGATCGGCGAGGATCGCCGGTTCGCCCGGGAGATCCTCGACGCGCAGATGATCGACTACATGGTGTCGACCGAGGGAAAGATCACCTTCGAGTTCCTGGGTGGGTGGTTGCTCCTGCACACCGTGCAGGTCACCCCCGATCTGGTTCCCGGGCTCGCTCGGCTCGCCGACGAGATGCGCCGGGCGGTACCGCCCCTCGTCGTTCAGAAGTGGGGGTCCGGCGGCGGGGTGCAGACGGTTCCGTGAGCGCCTGTGACGGATGACCGCTTGGCGGCGCCCATCGGCCCGTACCCTCGACCGCTTGTCTTCTCTCGCATTTCGTGACACCTGGCTTCGCAACCCGCGGGTCGAGTTGTTGTCGGGCCTGGTGGTGGCGCTCGCGCTGATCCCCGAGGCCATCTCTTTCTCGATCATCGCCGGCGTCGACCCCAAGGTCGGCCTCTACGCGTCGTTCTCGATCGCGATCATCATCTCGATCGCCGGCGGACGATCCGGCATGATCTCGGCGGCAACGGGCGCGATGGCCCTGATCGTCGTGCCGCTGGTCGAGGAACACGGTGTCGCCTACCTCTTCGCCGCGACGGTGCTCGCCGGCATTCTCCAGATCGCCTTCGGCTACCTGGGGGTGGGTGCCCTCATGCGCTTCGTGCCCCGCACCGTCATGGTCGGCTTCGTCAACGCGCTGGCGATTCTCATCTTCCTGGCCCAGGTGCCGCACATCCTGCTGTCCGACGAGGACGACCGCAGCCAACTGGGCATGAACCTCCTCGTCATCGCCGTCGGCCTCGCGATCATCTACGGGCTGCCCCGGATCACGACGGCCATCCCTTCACCGCTCGTGGCCATCGTGGTGCTCGCCGGTTCCGTGACCGTGCTCGATGTCGACCTGCCGACCGTCGGCGACATGGGCGAGCTTCCGTCGGCGTTGCCGGTGCTGTCCCTTCCCGACGTGCCCTTCACGATGGAGTCGTTCACGATCATCCTGCCGTTCGCCGTCACGCTGGCGCTCGTCGGGCTGCTCGAGTCGCTGCTCACCGCGCAGCTGCTCGACGACATGACCGATACGCAGTCCGACAAGAACGTCGAGTCCCGTGGCCAGGGCATCGCCAACGTCGCCACCGGGTTCCTCGGCGGCATGGCGGGCTGCGCCATGATCGGTCAGTCGATGATCAACCATCGCTCCGGTGGACGCAGTCGGCTGTCGACGCTGGCCTCCGGCGTGTTCCTGCTGATCCTGATCCTCGGTCTCGGCGACCTCGTCGCGCAGATTCCCATGGCCGCCCTCGTTGCGGTGATGATCATGGTGTCGGTCGGCACGTTCAACTGGCGCAGCGTCGCCCCTATGGTGCTCAGGCGGGCGCCGCGCACCGAGACGGCGGTGATGGTCACCACCGTGGCCATCGTCGTGCTCACCCACAACCTGGCCTACGGGGTGGGTGTCGGCGTGGTGCTGTCGGCAGTGTTCTTCGCCCGTCATGTGTCGAGCGTGGTCAAGGTGACCAGCGTCGTCGATCCCGACAATGTCGAGCGGCTCTACGCCGTCAGTGGCGAGCTCTTCTTCGCGTCGACCAACGATCTCGTCCACGCCTTCGACTACGACTCGGTCGAGGTGTCACGCGTGGAGATCGACCTCAGCGCCGCGCGGATCTGGGACACCTCCGCGGTCGCGGCGCTCGACGCCGTCGTCGCCAAGTTCGCCGACCGGGGTATCGACGCGGAGCTCATCGGTCTCAATCGCCATGCGGAGCGTCTCCATGCCCGCACGTCGGGCACGCTCTCGGACCACTGACCCGATCTACGCCGGTACCCGCGCCCGGATGAGGTAGAACGCGACCATCGGTTTCGGTCCTTTGGCGTACCATTCGCGGGACTCTTCGATCTCGAGTCCGGCGGCCTCGACGTGCGCGAGGTGATCGCGGTCGAGGTGGCACCCGTCGCCCACTCGGCGCTGGATCGGGTTGAGTCGACGCTGCCACCTGTGGATGTTCTCGTCGCGCGCCCGGCCATGCTCGAGCAGGTGCACGGACCCACCGGGCCGCACGACGCGGACGAGTTCGGCGAGGGCGGCGTCCTCGTCGGGGATCGTGCACAACGTGAACGTCGACAGCGCACCGTCGACCGAATCGTCGTCCAGCGGAAGGGCGCGGCCGTCGAGCCCGATGTAGTCGACCTCGATCGGGGAAGCGGCGACCCGGTCGGCGGCGAGCTTGCGGCCGACGGCGGCGGGTTCGACGGCGTGGACCCTGGTGACGGCGACCGGGTACTCGCCCATGTTGAGCCCTGATCCGAAACCGATCTCCACCACTTCGCCGGCGAGGCCGGTGGCAACCTCTCGTCGCAGACGCATGATCTCCTCGCCACCCAACGACTTGTCGATGACACGGGGGAGAATCTGGTCTCTGTAGATGCCCATGGAGGGACGGTAGCGGCGAACTTCAGTGGCTCGGCTTCGTTCTGTAGTCTCCCGGTCATGACGGAGAAGATCCTCGACGCCACCACGTTCCCCGAGCTCCTGCAGCGCCGGGCCGAACTGTCACCCGATCTGCCGCTGCTGATCGACGACGGCGGGCGCACGATGACCTGTCGCGAGGTGGCCGACGAGGTCGACCGGGTCGCTGCCGGTCTCCAGGATCTCGGCATCGGGGCCGGTACTGCGGTCACCTGGGTGCTGCCGACTCGCATCGAGACCGTGCTCCTGAGTTTCGCGTTGTCGCGGCTCGGTGCGGTCCAGAACCCGATCATCCACATCTACCGGCACCGGGAGGTGGGCTTCTGCATCCAGCAGACGTCGGCGGAGTTCGTGTTCACGCCCGGGGAGTGGGGTGGGTTCGACTACGCGGCGATGGCCACCGAGGTGAGCGCGGGCCTGACCGATCCGCCCACCGTGCTCACCGCCTACGACGAGCTCCCTCACGGCGACCCGTCGACGCTGCCACCGGCGCCGACCGACGGTGATGCGGTGCGATGGCTCTACTACACCTCGGGAACCACCTCCGATCCGAAGGGCGTGAAGCACACCGACGGCACGCTGCTCGCTGCGGGCACCGGGCTGGCCATCGCGCTCGAGGCGGACGAGAGCGATGTCGGGTCGATTGCGTTCCCCTACGCCCACATCGGAGGCCCCGACTACATCGTGATGATGCTCGTCAACGGCTTCCCCGCCGTGCTCATCGAGCGGTTCAGCCCCGCCGGCGCCGTCGAGGCCTATGCCGCCAACGGGGCGACGTTGGCCGGCGGGTCCACCGCGTTCTACCAGATGTTCCTGGCCGAGGATCAGAAGGTCGTCGGGCCGGCCATGCCCCGGCTGCGGGCCATGGCCGGCGGCGGCGCGCCGATGCCGCCCGAGATCTACTTCGAGGTCAAGGAGAAGATGGGCATCCCCATCGCCCACGGCTACGGCATGACCGAGTGCCCGATGATCTGCCAGGGGTCGCCGTCCGACACCGACGACCAGCTCGCCCACACCGAGGGTGCACCGATTCGCGACTGTCAGGTCGACATCGTGACTGCCGACGGTTCCCCCGCCGCCCCCGGCGAGGTGGGTGAGGTGCGGGTGAGCGGCCCGATGCTGTTCAAGGGCTACACCGATGCGTCGCTGGAGGCCGAGGCCTTCGACGAACAGGGACGGTTCAAGACCGGCGATCTCGGCGTGCGCCGCGAGGATGGCCACGTGTCGCTCACCGGCCGGGTCAAGGACATCATCATCCGCAAGGGCGAGAACATCTCGGCGCAGGAAGTGGAGGACGTGCTCTACGCGCTGCCCCAGGTCGGCAACGCCGCGGTGATCGGCTTGCCCGACAAGGATCGAGGCGAGATGGTGTGTGCGGTGATCGAGACCGCGGAAGGCCACGCCGACCTCACCTTCGACCAGATGGTCGAGGCGTGTACGGCGGCGGGCCTGATGAGACAGAAGACGCCGGAACGCCTCGAGATCCACGACGGACCGTTGCCCCGCAACGCCACGATGAAGATCCTCAAGTACGAACTCAGGGAGAAGTACTCATGACTTTCACCATCTACCACAACCCTCATTGAAACTCTTCGTCGAATGCCGTGGCGGTCGCCACGGAGATGGGCGTCGAGTTCGAAGAAGTCCGCTACATGAAGGACTTTCCCGACGAGAAGACCCTGCGGTCGATCATCGAGAAGCTCGAGGACCCGGTCGAACGGCTGGTCCGCAAGGACAGCCAGTTCAAGAAGCTGGAGCTGAACGAGGACGACTATGTCGGCGACGCCGATGCGGTGGTCGACGTGCTCGATCGCTACCACCGTCTGCTCGAACGACCGGTGGTCGTCGGTCCGAAGAAGGCCATCGTCGGGCGCCCACTCGACGGCAAGAAGGCCAAGGACCGACTCGCGGAGATCTTCGCCTCGTGACGGGCGAGTCGTGACCGACAGCGTGCTCACTGATGACGCACCGGTGGGCGAGACGATCGTCTCGGTCGGCAAGGTCGACGCGCCGGTGAAGGTCGACGCCTCGCGCTACACCGACCCCGCGTGGGCGGCGGTCGAGGCCGACAAGGTGTGGTCCTCGACCTGGCAGCTGGCCTGCTCGATCGACCATGTGAAGAACCCCGGCGACGTCTTCGTCTACCAGGTCGGCGCGGTGTCGATGCTGATCGTGCGCGGCAACGACGACGAGCTGCGGGCGTTCCAGAACGTCTGCCTGCACCGGGGGAGCGAGCTGTGCGAACGGCACGAGCAGGGACTGGCCGAGCTGCGGTGCCCGTTCCATCGCTGGTCGTGGAACCTCGAGGGACAGCTCCGCGAGGTGCCGTCCCGCAAGGGCTTCGGCGCGCTGCGCAACGACGCCCTCCCTCTCATCGCCGGCTCGGTGGGCACCTGGGGACCGATGGTGTTCGTCAACCCGTCCGCCGATGCCGAACCGCTCGACGCGTTCCTCGCGCCGGTGCCGGCCGAGGTGGCCTGGGCCGACCTCGACGATTTCCGTTGCAAGGCGTTGCTGTCGATCCCGGTGAAGGCCAACTGGAAGACGATCATCGACGGTTTCAGCGAGACCTACCACGTTCAGGGGATCCACCCCGAGATGTTGCGCATGGTGGACGACGTCAACAGCCCCCAGGTGATCTGGGAACGGCACGGACGCCTCACCCAGCCCTACGGCGTGGCGTCGCCGCGTCTTCGAGGCGGTGCCACCGACCAGGAGATCTGGGAGGGTTTCGTCGAGGTGATGGGTGGCCGTATCGGCATCGGCGAGGGCAACGATGCCGGCGCGTGCCCGCCGATTCCCGAGGGCTCCACCCTGCGCGACGTGCTGGCCGGAATGGTCCGTGCCCACTTCCTCGCCAAGGAGGGCGTCGACCTCGCCCGGTTCGACACCACGCAGATCATGACGATGGAGCAGTACAACCTGTTCCCCAACATCACCGTGCTCGTCTTCGGCGACATGCTCCAGGTCGTCCGGGCCCGGCCCGGGGACACGGCCGATGACGGGTATCTCGACGTGATGGCATTCGATCGGGTCGACCCCGACGCGCCCCGTCGTGACCCGATCACCGCCGAGATCGAGGCCGGGTCCTATTCGATGGGTCTGGTCGTCGACCAGGACATCGCGAACGTCGAACGCTCCCACCGCGGGCTCCACTCGCCCGGGCTCACCCACCTCACCTTGTCAGGCGAGGAGTGCCGGATCATCAACCTGCATCGCAACCTCGACCGCCTCACCGGCGTCGATTCCGGGGTGCGGATCAGGAGCAGCTCGCCTCGAACGTGAAGGGGTACCTCTCCTCGAAGTCGCCGGAGACGAAGTTGAAGTCGGTGGCCTCGCCCGAACCCGACGCGCCGTTGCCGCTCAATTCCATGGTGAGTTGATCCTCGCTGCCGACCCCGCTGAAGGCACTGAAATTCGGCATGGTGTCGTCTCCGCTCCCGAACAACTCAGCGCGGCCGTACTCGACGTCGAAGCTGGCGTTCGTCATGGTGTCGGCATCACCGAACATGGTGTCGAGCATCTCCTCGCTCATGAAGTCCTCCATGTCCTCGCGGGAATCGGTCGACTGATCGATCGACACCCACACCGGCGTGCCGTCGGCGGTCTCGCCCGCCCCCTCGATGGTGAAGTCGCCCTGGCCGGCGAAGCAGATCTCCGATGCGAACGAGATCGTTTCGTCGTTGATGGACACGGTCCCCGAGCCGGAGCCGCCGAAGCTCTCGGCCATGTCCTCGGCGTTCTCCATGAGGTCCTCGAGATCGCCCGGATCGAACGAGCCGTCGGAGAGGTCCTCGAGGATGTCGCCGGCCGCCCCGAGGTCGCCGAGCTCGCCCAGGTCCTCGGGGCCGTCGACGCCGCCGCTCGGAGATGCGTCATTGCCGACCGCGCCGGGTCCGAACGCGCCACTCGGTCCGCTGTCGTCACCACACCCTGCGGCCACCAGTGTGAGCATCAGGACTGCCGTTGCCACCAATCGTGTTTTCATGACATTCACCCTAGCGATGCGCCGCTGACCGATCCGGTTCCATCGCCGCGATCATCTGGCGGAGGGCTTCGTCGGTCGCGGTCGACACCGTCAGCGACAGGCGGTCGGCGACGCCCCCGTACTCCTCGGTGAGGCGGGCCGCACAGTCCTGGGGGGTGCCACGCACGGCCAGCAGGTCGAGCACGTCGTCGTCGATGAGATCGCCGAGGGTCGACCAGTCGCCCGACTTCGTGACCTCGCGCAGCTTCGGCTGGAGATCGCCGAGGCCGTGGTGGTCGAGTGTCACCCGGTACGCGGGGGTCGAACCGTAGAACGCCAGGTTGAACCGCATCGCCGTCGAGGCGCGCTCGTACTCCTCGTCGGTCAGACAGGGATTGGCGATGCAGCCCACGTTGAGCGTGAAGTCCTCCCGGCGTCGGCCACCGGCCTCGAGTCCCGCGTCGATCATCGGCACGGTTCGCTCGGCCAGGAAGGCGCCGGTGTTGAACGGGTGGATGACGATGCCATCGGCGTGTTGTGCCATCGCCTCGGTCATCCGGGGTCCGAGCGCGCCGGCCCAGATCTGCGGTCGAGGGTGTCCGAGTTCCTTCGGAACGAACATCGGCGTCATCAGGTCGACCCGGTAGAACTCGCCGTCGTGTCGGAGCGGACTGCCGTCGATCCAGTTTCCCCAGATCTCCCGCAGTACTTCGATGAGTTCGACCATCCGGGCAACGGGCTTGCCCCAGGTGGCGGAGTACCGGCGCTCGATGTGGGGCTTGATCTGGGTGCCGAGGCCCAGGGTGAACCGCCCGCCGCTGGCCCGGTGGAGATCCCACGCCTGGTAGGCGAGGTGCATGGGCGAACGCGGGAAGGCGATGGCGACGTTGGTGTACAGATCCACGTCGAGGCCGGTGGCGTGGACGAGGGGAAAGAAGACATCGCTGTTCCCCTCGAAGGTGAAGAGTCCGTCGAGGCCGGTGGCCGCGAGTTCCCGGGCTCGTTCCGGCGCGACCGTGAGGTCACCCATGAGCCCTGCATCGATTCTCATTCGGTGGTCGGTCATTCTCGGCCTGTCTTCCTCGGGGGCACGTACAACTACCATCGAAGGATGGCAGAGCAGCGGTCGCTCACGGAAAAACAGGAGCAACGTCGACGGCGGGTCCTGCTGGCAGCCATCGAGCTCGCGGCAGAGGGCGGCTACGACGGAGTGCAGATGCGAGCCGTCGCCGAACGGGCCGACGTCGCCCTCGGCACGGTGTACCACTACTTCTCGTCCAAGGATCACCTGCTGGCCGCATCCATGACCGAGTGGCTGTCGGGCCTCGAAGCGTCGGTCGCTCGCCGCCCGGCCGGCGGTGCCACCACCCTCGAACGGGTGCTCGACATCCTGGGCCGCACCACGCGCGCGATGGCCGAGAATCCCAAGGTGTCCGCGGCGGTGATCGGCGGTCTCATCGCCGAGGGTCCCCACGGCGCGCCGAGTCAGGAGACGCTCCACGTGATGTTCAGCGCCATGTTGCGCAGCGCGTTCACCGCGGATTACCCGGCCGAGCGGCGCGAGAAGATCATCCGCTCACTCGAACACATCTGGTTCTCCGAGCTGATCGCCTGGAAGAACGGGTGGAACCCCTACGATCAGGGAGCCCGTGAGCTCGAGGACGCGGCTGAACTTTTTCTCCTCGATGCCGACGGTTGACGTATCCACCCGGTCATCCGGGATCCACGGCGAAAAGGAACACCCCTGAAATGACAAATCTCTTGAAGATCGCAACCGCGCTGCTGAGCGTGGTCCTCCTTGCCGGCGCGTGCGGCGACGACGACGGCGGCGGCGGCAACGCCGCGCCATCCGACAGTCCATTGGTGCAGGCCATCGCCGACGACATGATGGACGACGAAGGCTCCCTCACCGCCGATCGAAGCGAAGCCGAGTGCTTCGCCAGCAATGTTGTCGGCACGGTGGGCGAGGATCGCCTCAACGAACTGGGCGTGACCGCGGCCGACGTCGGTGACATCGACGGCGTCGCATGGACCCAGAGTGAGGCCGAGACCATCGTCGACGGCATGTTCTCCTGTATCGACATGGGTGAGTCCTTCGTCGACGACATGGACTTCGGCGAGCTCGACTCCGAGCAGGAGGCCTGCATTCGTGGCATCTTCACCGAGGACGTGTTGAAGGGCTTCTTCGTCAGCTCCCTCACCGGTGACGACGAAGCCGGCGCCGGCATCTTCGCCCTGATGGGTGAGGTCGCCGGCTGCGGGATCGAACTCGGCTGATCCACATTCGATCGTGGAACCCTTCCGGGCCTAACGTCTGGTCCGGGAGGGTTTCATGTCGCATGAACTGATCATCCGTGGCGGCACGGTCGTCGATGGCACCGGTGCCGAACCGCTCCGGGCCGACGTGGCGATCGATGGTGACCGCATCTCGGCGGTCGGCGATCTCGCCGACACCGCTGCGGCGCGTGAGATCGATGCCACCGGCAAGATCGTGAGTCCGGGATTCGTCGATCTCCACACCCATCTCGACGCCCAGATCGGCTGGGACCCGATGATGACCTCGGCCAGTTGGCACGGTGTCACCACGGCCATGATCGGCAATTGTGGTGTGACGTTCGCGCCGGTGAAGCCGGAGAACCGCGAGTACCTGGCCGAGATGATGGAGTCGGTCGAGGACATCCCCAAGGACGCCATCCTCGGGGGTCTTCCCTGGAACTGGTCGACCTACGGCGAGTACCTGGACGCGGTCGAGGGGCTGTCGCCGGCGCTCAACGTGGTCGGGCTCGTCGGCCACTGCGCGGCTCGCTACCACGTCATGGGCGAGCGCTCGCTGTCGGACGAGACACCGACGGCGGCGGAGCTCGCGGAACTGGGCGAGATCGCGGGTCAGGCCGTGGCCGATGGTGCGGTCGGCTTCTCGACGTCACGCATCCTCTTGCACAAGGTGCCCGATGGCCGCCACGTGCCCGGCACCTGGGCGCCGATCGAGGAGTACGTGGCCGTGGGTGAGGCCATGCAGGCTGCCGGTGGCGGGTTGTTCCAAGCCGTACTCGACATGGCGACGCGTCGCGACGAGGAGTACCGGCTGCTCGATGCGGTGGCCGACACCGGCACCGACGTGCTCTTCAGCGGCGGCGTGGGCGATGCGCCGCCCAAGGTCGTGCCGCGCCAGGACGCCTACTTCCAGGATCAGGCCGCGAGGGGTCGTCGGGTGTCGGCGCTCAGCCAGACCCGGCCCGGCGGCGTGCTCGTCGGCCTTCGCCAGATGATGCCGGTGGCCACGCCGGCGTGGAAGCGGCTGTCGGAGTTGCCGACGATGGAGGCACGGCTCGCGGTGTTGAAGGACGCCGACGAACGGGCGTTGCTGTTGGAGGAAGGGGTGGCCGCCGGCACCTGGTACGACCCGGCCCACATCCATCCGCTCGGGTTGGGCGAATACCCCGACTATCAGGTCGAGGGGAGCGCGGAGGGTTCGCTCGCCGCCCTGGCGGCCGCGGCCGGGGTCCATCCGGTCGAGCTCGTCGTCGATCGGCTGCTCGAGAGCGAGGGACGCGAGCTCTACAACGTCTGGTTCTTCAACCGGGCCGCCGACAGCCTCGCCGACTACCTCCAACTCGACCATGTGACACCGGGTCTCGGCGATGCCGGTGCCCACGTCGGACAGATCTGCGACGCCGACACGTCCACGTTCTTCCTCACCCACTGGGCCCGCGAACGCAAGGCGTTCACCCTTCCCGAGGCCATTCGCCGGCTCACGTCGTTGCCGGCCTCGGTGATTCGGCTGAAGGAGCGCGGTCGCCTGCAACCGGGATGGTTCGCCGACGTCAACGTGTTCGACTACGACCGGCTCGCCGCCTGCTACCCCGACTACGTCCACGACTTTCCCGGTGAGAAGGGCCGGTTCATCGTGCAGTCCGAGGGCTACGCGGCAACGCTCGTCAACGGCCAGGTCATCGCCGAGGACGGCACCCACACCGGCACCCGCCCCGGCCGCGTCCTCCGCTCCTTCTCCCACTAGTTGCAGCGCTGGGGTCAGACCCCCGTCCCAACTGCGGCGGGCGCAAAGTTGCAGCGGGGGTCTGACCCCAGCGTCCCTTCTCCGGGTTGGGGGACGGCGGCCGGGCACCACTAGGTTCGGCGGCCATGGCCGATGACGTACTGCAAGCACCTCTCGTGCTCGAGTACCCCTTCACCCGCACCACCGGGCCTGTCGTGGGGGCGTTCCTCACCGGGCTACGTGAGGGCGTGGTGCTCGGGGTCAAGAGAACCGACGGCACGGTGATGTGTCCGCCCCTCGAGTACGACCCTCTCGACGCCTCGCCGCTCGGTGAGATGGTCGAGGTCGGCCAGACCGGCACTGTCGTGTCCTGGAGCTGGGGCGGTCCGCCTCGGCCCCAACAGCCGTTCGACCGCGATGTCGCATGGGCGCTGATCACCCTCGACGGCGCCGACACGCCGATGTTGCACGCGGTGTTCGTCGATGGCCCCGCCGACATGTCCTCCGGCATGCGGGTCACCGTCCAGTGGCGAGACGAGCGACACGGCCACATCGCCGACATCGCCGGCTTCGTCCCGTCCGAGGAGTCCTGATGACCTACTCGAAGAGCCAGGACCCCTCGAGTCGCCCCGCCGGCCTCGACGTCGAGGTGACGGTGCCCGACTCGATCGCCGGCGTGGAGCGGGTGCAGAGCGTGCGCACCCCGATCCGCATCGAATACACGTACACGCCGGGCGAGGCTCTGTCGGCCTATCTGCGCGGCATGAAGGACAAGAAGATCCTGGCCGAGCGCTGCCCGAAGACGGGTCAGGTCTTCGTGCCGCCCCGCGGGGTCAGCCCCGTCGCCGGAATCCTCACCGAGGGTCCGGTGGAGTTGCCCGACACCGGCTATGTCGAGTCGTTCAACATCACCCGGGTGCCGATCGCGAGCCGGCCCGAACTCGAGCCGCCCTACGTCTCGGCCTGGGTCCTGCTCGACGGTGCGTCCGTCGGCCTCATGGGCCTCGTCATCAACTGCCAACCCGAGGACGTGAAGCTCGGCACGCGGGTGCGGGCCGTCTGGAAACCCGACGACGAGCTCGAGATGGCGGCCACGAACATCCTCGGTTGGGAGCCGACCGGCGAGCCCGATGTCGACATCGTCGACATCGAGACCATCGGGCAGAAGGGAGATCTCGAATGAGCGACAACGGTATGAGAGACATCGCCATCGTCTCCTTCGCCCAACGTCAGCAAGCGGCGATTCCCACCGAGTCCGAGGTCGAGTTCATGGTGCCGCTGATGGCGGCGGCCAAGGACGCCGTCGGACTCACCCAGCAGGACATGGGGTTCACGTGCTCCGGCTCGTCGGACTTCCTCGCCGGCCAGGCGTTCTCGTTCGTCGCCACGATCGACGGCACCGGGCCGGTTCCGCCGATCAGCGAGTCGCACGTCGAACAGGACGGTGCCTGGGCGCTCTACGAGGCGTGGGTGAAGCTCCAGTGCGGCGACGTCGACACGGCGTTCATCTACTCCTACGGCAAGTCGTCGCCCGGCTCGCTGCGCGATGTGCTCGCCACCCAGATGGACCCGTACTACGTGGCACCGCTGTGGCCCGATGCCTTCGCCATCGAGGGCATCGCCGCCCGCATGCTGCTCGAGTCGGGCAAGGTCTCCGAGCGTCAGCTCGCCGAGATCGCGTCACGCTCGCGGGCCAACGCGGTGTCGAACCCCCACGCGGTGCGCAGCGAACTGAAGACGGTCGACGAGATCCTGGCCGAGGAGTACCTGGCCGACCCGCTACGGCCGTCCGACATCCCGGCCTCCGCCGATGGCGGCTGCGCCATGGTCCTGGCGGCCGGCGATCGGGCCCGCGAGCTCTGCGACCGCCCCGTGTGGATCCGGGGCATCGATCACCGCATCGACGCCCACACTCTCGGCGCCCGGGATCTCACGACCGCGATGTCGGCGTCGATCGCGGCCGACAAGGTCGGCGTCAACGACGACAAGATCGACTTCGCCGAGATCCACGCGCCGTTCACGACCAGCCACGCCGTACTCACCGACGCGTTGGGCCTGGGTGAAGAGGTGAACATCAATCCGTCGGGCGGCCCGCTGGCCGCCCACACGATGATGGCCGCCGGTCACATCCGATTCGGCGAGGCCTTCGAACGCATCGCCCGTGGCGACGGCGATCGTGCCGTCGTCCACGCCACGGCCGGACCGGTGTTGCAACAGAACATGGTCGCCGTGCTGGAGGGGGAGTGATGGGGAAAGAGAGAACTGCCGTCATCGGGGTCGGACAGACCAAGTACGCCTCGACCCGGGGCGATGTCTCGATGGCCGGGCTCCTGCGTGAGGCCGCCTATCGGGCCCTCGAGATGGCCGGGAAGACCTGGGACGAGATCGACGCCGTCGTGATGGGCAAGGCGCCCGACTTCTTCGAGGGCGTGATGATGCCCGAGATCTACCTGGCCGAGGCGCTCGGGTGCGTCGGCAAGCCGATCATGCGTGTCCATACGGCCGGCTCGGTCGGCGGGTCGACCGCCAACGTGGCCGCGTCGATGGTGCAGAGTCGGGTTCACGAGACCGTCCTCACGATCGCCTGGGAGAAGCAGTCGGAATCCAATGCGATGTGGGCGCTGTCGCTCCCGCAGCCGTTCACGACCTCGGTCAACGCCGGTGCCGGCGGCTACTTCTCGCCGATCATGCGTCGCTACATGGCGATGTCCGGCGCGCCGGATCTGATCGGTTGCATGGTGGCGTTCAAGGACCGTCAGCATGCGCTGAAGAACCCGTACGCCCATCTCCAGCAGCACGACCTGACCTTCGAGCAGGTCGTCGAGTCGCCGATGCTGTGGGACCCGATCCGCTACTCCGAGACCTGCCCGTCGTCCGACGGTGCGTGCGCGATGGTCTTCACGAACGAGGCCGGGGGCGACGCCCACGATGGTCCGGTCGCCTGGATCAAGGGCACCGCGATGCGTTCGGAGTCGAACTCCTACGGCGGTCGCAACATGGTGTCGCCCGCTGCGTCGGAGCAGTGCGCCGACGACGTGTTCGCCCAGGCCGGCATCCACGACCGCCGCAAGGAGATCGACGCGGTCGAGATGTACGTGCCGTTCTCCTGGTACGAGCCCATGTGGCTCGAGTCGCTCGGCTTCGCCGAGAAGGGCCAGGGTTGGCGGATGGTCGAGGACGGCTCCACCAATCTCGAGGGCGGGGACCTGCCGGTCAACACCTCGGGCGGGGTGCTGTCGACCAATGCCATCGGCGCGTCGGGCATGGTCCGCTTCGCCGAGTCGGCCATGCAGGTGATGGGCGAGGCCGGCGAGCATCAGGTCGACGGCTGCCGCACCGCCTTCGGCCACGCCTACGGCGGCGGCGCCCAGTACTTCGCCATGTGGATCGTCGGCGCCACCAAGTAACCATTGCATTCGGGGAGTTCGGCGCAGCCGAACTCCAAGCAACGCGGAGCGTTGCCGGGGTCAGACCCCCGTTGCAGTTCGGGCAGGTCGACCTGTCGACGGCACCGGTGGTGTTCGGTACCCTCGCCGTTGTCCGACGTGGAGGGACCCATGCGCTTGTGGCGTCGACAACGACCCGATCAGAAGCCTGAGAGCACGGGCGATGCGCAGTCGATCCTTCGTGACGCGAACCGAATGGCCGAGGATGGCGACTTCCGCGGCGCGATCGACACCTTGACGGCTGCGAACCGGGCGGCCCGTGACGACCGTCTGGAGCGACGCCTGATCGAGTTGCGGTCGGCGGCGGCCGAAGCGTTCGTCTGGCCCGAGTCCCGGCCGCCCTGGCCCGAGCACGTGCCGAACCGATTCGAGGGCACGCCATTTCCCGAAATCGACGCGAGCGATCTCGATCTCGATGTCCTTCGCAGCGCGATGACCCATCAGGGTTCGCTGCACGTTCGGGGCGTCGTCGGCTCGAGCCGCGTCGCTGAGCTCCGCGATGACATCGACCGGGCGCTCTCGTCGTTCGACGTGGTGGCCTCCGGCGATGAGGATGCGGATACCCGGCGCTGGTACACGCCGTTCTCCCGCGACAAGGCCAGTGACCGCGAACGAAAGCGTTCCCGGGGGTCGATCCTGACGGTCGAGTCGCCCGCCACCATGTTCGACCTCGTCGAGACCTTTCGGGAAACGGGGCTCGATCGACTCGTCTGCGAGTACTTCGGCGAAGAGCCACTACTGCTCGGGAGAAAGGGAACGCTTCGCCGCATCGCCCACGGTGGCAACACCGGAGGATGGCATCAGGACGGCGCGTTCATGGGTTCGGGCATCCGTTCGCTCAACATCTGGATTCCGTTGACCCACTGCGGCGATACGGCGCCGGGCATGGACCTGGTCGCAAAGCGGCTCGACTACATCGTGCCGACGGGCGACGGCGCGTTCTCGCCCTGGGCCACCAGTCCGGCCGAAGCCGAGAAGGTGGCAGAGGGGGCGCTGGTACGGCCGATCTTCGAGCCGGGTGACGCGCTCTTCTTCGATCAGATGAACCTGCACCGCACCGCGATCGATCCGGAGATGACCGAGGATCGCCACGCGATCGAGACATGGCTCCTCAGCCCGTCGACCTATGTCGAGATGATGCGGCCCAACGACGAGGGCTACTCGCCAAGGGACCAGATTCCGATTCTCTTCTGACGATCCGGGCACCGGAGCCGTTGGTCCGACGTGAACTGCAACGGGGGTCTGACCCCGGCAACGCGGCGCGTTGCTCGGAGTTCGGCTGGGGCCGAACTCCCGGATGCAACGGTGAAAGCCCGGCAGGGCGGCGGTGGGTGCGCAAGCATGGGGCGATGACGGTGACGACGCGACGGGTTCGGCCCGACGAGGGTGCGCTCTTGCGCGAGGTCCGGCTGGGCGCGCTGGCCGATGAACCGACGGCATTCGGCAGCACCCATGCCGCCGAGGCCGAACTGCCGTCGAGGCGGTGGGACGAATGGGCCGTCGAGCGGTCGGAAGGGCCGGATCACGCGACCTTCTTCGCCACTGATGGCCGCGATGTGGTCGGACTCGTCGGCGGTCACCGGACCGACGACGCGACCATCGAGCTCGTGTCGATGTGGACCGACGCTTCTGCTCGGGGGCGAGGCGTCGGCGCGGCACTGGTCGGCGCGGTTGTCGCCTGGGCGGGCGATGCGCGGGTCGAGCTGTGGGTGACGCAGGGCAACGACGCCGCCGTTCGGCTCTACGAACGATGCGGCTTCGTGACGACAGGCGACTTCCAGCCACCGCCGTCGGACCCGTGCAAGGACGAGATCCGCATGCGTCGTGAACCACTGTGACGACGCGTTCGGAGTGGATTGCGCCGGGACTGGCGCAGGTATTCGAGCTCGTGCTCGACGCGGCGGACGATCAACGCGATCTCACCATCGGGGAGCGTGAGGAGATCTTCGCGACCGGCGAAGCGGCCCACGGGACCGGCGGTTCGCTCAGTCAGCTGATCGAGGCCTATCTCGCCGGCGCGGCCGAACTGTGGGAGAACGTCTTCGGAGCAACCGAGCCGGGCATGGCGGTCGAGGTCGGCCGCACCCTGCGGCGGGTGTCGGAGAACGCCGTGGCCGGGCTCGCCTCCGGCTTCGAGGCCGCCCAACGCCGTTCGATCCAGGCGGAGGAGGCGCTGCGCCGGGAGGTCATCCACGAGCTGCTGACCGGGCGCGGCGACGTGACGCACCTCGAGGAGCGGGCCCGGCTGGCCGCCATTCCGGCCGAGCCGGTGCAGCTCGTGCTCGTCGCCGAGAGCGCCACGGCCCTGTCCGAACTGGGGCCGGTCCACGAGCGAGTGCAGGTCGAGATCCGGTCTCGGGCCCCGGGCCGGGAGATGACCACGTTCGTCACCGCCGGACAGCTGGTGGTCATCGCCCCCACGGCGTCGCCGGCGGAGCTACGAGTCGTGGAACTGTCGCTCGCCGCCCTCGACACCGGGGCGTGGCGGTGTGGTGTCGGACGTCCCAGCACGAGTCTGGCCGAGATCCACCGGTCATACGACGACGCCCGTGAGGCGCTGCGCCTGAGCCGCATCTTCGGACTCGACGAGTTCGCCGTCTTCGATTCGCTGCTGGCTCATCGCATGCTCGCCGCCGACCCGGTGGTCGCGGCGGCCCTCGTCGATTCGGTCCTGTCGCCGCTGGTGCAGTCCCGGCGCGGGGACCTCCTCGAGACGCTCGCATCGTTCGTGGCTCACGGTGGCAACATGGCCGCCGTCGCCCGGGACCTGTCGCTCGGCTCCCGGTCAGTGGCCTATCGCCTCGACCGCATCGCCGAACTCACCGGCTACTCGCTTCGCGACCCGGACGGTCGGCTCACCCTCGAGCTGGCGTTGCGCTGCCGTCCGCTGGTCGACCCCGGCGGGTGAGTCGACCCCGCCGACGGGGGGTGTGTGGGAGGTCTTCGGGGCCGGCAACTGCCGCGGGCGGCTTTCCTGGAGGGGATCTCGGCCGTCACCGGCCCCGAGTTCGCTGAGGCGTCAGCCGAGCTTCTGCGACTGGAGAATGGCGCCCGGGCCGACCATGATCTCGTCGGCCCGGGCATGACGTGCGGCCCGGCCGATCGCCTTGCGGAGCCCGCGTTGCGTGACTCGGTCGAGCACCGACCGGTGGTAGATCTCGGTGACGACCTCGTGGTCGACGCCGAGCTCGCGCAGGAGTCGGGACCGGGCCGACACCCGCATGTCCAAGAGCGAACTCTCTTCGTTGTACGTGTCGCGAGTGTCGAGGTAGATCATCATGCCGAGATCACTCATGACGCCGCTCGGGGGGATCGGTGCGGCACCGGCCGGGCGGATGTTGGCCAGGGTGACGCGATCGTCCGGCCCAAGACGCTGTGCGAACTCGACGAGGGTGTCGTCGCTGTCGAATTCGGCGTGGAGGATGATCAACACATGGTGTGACGTCGGCCGAGTGACGGCCGGCGTGGTGGTCGTCGCGGGGACATGGTGATTGCTGTCGGGGGTGAGGGTCGCAGCCATGGAGAGATCATGCTCCGGCAACATCCGCAGTTCCAGGGCAGATTCGGCAGACTTCATCGCACCGAAACTGCGCTATCGGCAGTTCCTGAGACGACAGCGGACACTCAGGGCAGGCGCTGGAACCAGGTGAGACTCAACAATGCCGTGACCGCCACGCCCGCCAGGGCGAACCCGACGAACCAGTCGTCCTCGTCCTTGCGGACCGGCTCCTCGCCCAACGCCGTCCCGATGTCGCGATAGACCTCGGCGAGATCGGTGAACGAGTCGGTGGTGAAGAACTCGCCGCCGGTCCCCAGCGCCACGGTCTCCATGGTGACCTCGTCGACCGGAACCGGCTGGCTGAAGAACGTGCCCGGCACCTCGGGGTCCTCGATCTCGACCTCACCGAAAGGGGTGCCGAGCGCCACCGTGCTGATCTCGATGTCGGCATCGACCGCGGCGGCGATCGCTTCGTCGATGGATCGGCCGATGGTGGGCTCACCGTCGGACAGCAGGACCACGACCGCCGTGGGATCGCCGTTCTCGTCTCGCACGGCGCGACCCGTGTCGACGATCGTGCCGACCGATGCGACGATGGCATCGCCCGTGCCGGTGAAGGGTCCGAGCTCGAGGGCATCGACCGCGGCGGCGACCGCGGCGCGGTTGTCGGTGGGTGCCACCTGCACGACGGGGAACTCGTCGAAGGAGATGAGAGCGACGTCGACCGAGTCGGGCACGTCGGTGAGGAAGTCCTTGGCCGCCTGCTTCGCTGCATCGAAGCGGGTGGGTGCGACATCGGTGGCGCCCATCGACAACGAGGTGTCGATCGTGAGCACCACCGTGGCCCGGAACGGCACCTCGAAGCGGTACGGGCCGGCGAACGACACGACCATCATCGACGCGGAGGCCAGGAAGAGCACCGCCACGACATGGCGACGCCACCCGGGCCGCTTCGGCGCGATGTTGTCCAGGAGCGAGGTGTCGGAGAACCGCAGGGCGTAGGTGCCGCGCCGGCGTTGGACGACGACGTAGGCGATGAGCAGGACGCCGACCACCGTGAGAAGCCAGAGGCGCGACGCCGAATCGAACTCGATCTCGCCGAACCAGCTCATGCGACGGCCCCCGCGATGAGGTGTCGGCGACGACGGCGCCGGTCGACGAACTTCGCCAGGTCGAGCACCCAGTCCCGGTCCGTGCGCAACACGAGATGGTCGGCGCGAGCGGCGCGGACGTCGTGGGCATGCTCGTCGAGCCTCGCTCGACCGGCCTCGGCGAACCGGGCGCGGACCTTCGCGCTGCGGGTGTCGACCTCGACCAGCCGTCCGGTGCGGGCATCGACGAGGTCGACCAGCCCCACGTCGGGGAGTTCGAGCTCGCGTGGGTCCACGATCTCGATGACCAGCGTCTCGTGGCGCAGCGTCACGGTACGGAGCGCGCTGCTCCAGCCGGGACGCAGGAGATCGGACACGACGACAGCGAGGCCGCCACGATGACCGGGCCCGGCCAGCCGATGGAGTCCCTCGACCAGCGCCGAGTCGCCCGGTTGGGGAACGGTGGTCGCCAGGCGGTGCAGCACCGACATGAGGTGGCGTCGCCCTGAACCGGGTCGGATGTCGTGGAGACGGGCCCCGTCGTTGACGATTGCGCCGAGCCGGTTGCCGGCACGGTCGGTGAGTAGCCCGATGGCCGCGACTGCGGCGGTCGCCAGCTCGGCCTTGGTCTGACGGACGGTGCCGAAGTCGAGGCTGGGCGAGAGGTCCACGAGCACGGTCGTCTCGAGCTCCCGATCGGCGATCGACTCGCGCACGTGGGGCTCGTTCATGCGGGCGGTGACGTTCCAGTCCATTCGCCGCACGTCATCGCCGGCCGAGTAGGCCCGCGTCTCGCCGGGTTCGGACCCGAGTCCGGGCACGAGGCCGCGATAGTCGCCCTGTAGGAGGCCGTCGAGCCGTCGGGTGACGTCGAGTTCGAGGCGGCGCAGAATCGCCCGGGTGCGCGCCGCGTCGGTGTCGGTCGTCGTGGGGGAGGGGCCCGATCGGCGCAGCGTGCTCATGCCGGCCGGTAGTCGGCGTCGCCGGTGCGCCCCGGGTCCTGGGTGGTCGGGGACACCATCGGCGCCGGAATGGTCGACAACAACCGAATCAGCACCTGGTCGATGCTCAGCTCGGCAGCCAGTGCTTCGTAGGACAGCACCAGACGGTGCCGGAGCACATCGGGGGCGATGTCGAAGATGTCCTGGGGCACGACATAGTCGCGGCCCCGCAGCAGCGCCATCGCCCGCCCGGCGGCGACCAGGCCGAGTGTGGCACGCGGGCTGGCCCCGTACTCGATCATCCCGACGAGATCGGGCAGTCCGTGGTTGCCCGGGTCGCGGGTGGCGATGACGAGGTTCACGGCGTAGTCGAGGGTGCCCTGGTCGATGAGGATCTCGTCGCTCTCGCGCTGGAGCTCGAGGATTCGCTCCGGGGTCAGCACCTGCGACGCTGTCGGCGGGTTGACTCCCATCCGACGGACGATCTCGAGTTCCTCCTGCGGAGTGGGGTAGTCGATGACGACCTTCATCAGGAACCGGTCGCGTTGCGCCTCGGGGAGCGCGTAGACACCCTCGTTCTCGATCGGGTTCTGGGTGGCCAGCACGAGGAACGGCGTGGGCACCTTGTGGGTCTGGCCGCCGATCGTCACCTGGTGCTCCGCCATCACCTCGAGCAGAGCGGACTGCACTTTCGCCGGGGCCCGATTGATCTCGTCGGCCAGGACGAAGTTGGCGAAGACGGGGCCGAGTTCGACGTCGAACGTCTCCGACGACGAGCGATAGATCCGGGTGCCGACGATGTCGGCAGGGAGCAGGTCGGGCGTGAACTGCACCCGGGCGAACGACCCGCCGGTGGTGTCGGCGAGTGTGCGGACCGCCAGCGTCTTGGCGAGGCCGGGTGGGCCCTCGAGCAGGCAGTGACCGCCCGCCACCAGCGCGACGAGAAGCCGTTCCATGAGCCGTTCCTGGCCGACGATGACACGGCGCAGTTCGACGAGGGTGCGTTCGAGCGCTCCGGGATTCTCGGACAAGGGGACTCCTTCACACAGGCTTTCACCCGATTGTGGTGCGGTAGAGAGCGTGACAGACGCGGCAGTGAACCAGGCGCACGATAAGCGCGACCGAAAGCCGCCCACAGCTAGCGTGCCCGGGATGCGGATTCTGGTGGTCGATGACGAAACCGAGCTGGCCGACGCCGTTGCCCGCGGGCTGCGCCGCGAAGGGTATGCCGTCGACGTGGCCAACGATGGCGTCACCGCCCTCGAAAAAGCCGAGCTCGTCCCCTACGACCTGGTCTGTCTCGACCTCACGATGCCCGGCATCGACGGGCTCGAGGTCTGCCGTCGGCTTCGCGACGATCCCCCCGAGGGCGTCGCCCCCCGGGTCCTCATGCTGACCGCCCGCGACTCGGTCGAGGACCGCATCGACGGGCTCGACCACGGTGCCGACGACTATCTCGTCAAGCCGTTCGCGTTCGGCGAGCTGACGGCACGGGTGCGATCACTGCTCCGGCGAGATGCGGCCACGACTGGTTCGCTCCTGACCGTGGCCGATGTGGAACTCGACGACAGCCGCCACCGCGTCCGCCGTGGCGAGCGCGATCTGGAGCTGACCGCGAAGGAGTTCGCGCTGCTTCGCTACTTCATGTCCCATGTCGACGTGGTCCTGTCGCAGGAACGGCTGCTCGAGCACGTGTGGGACGAACACGCCGACCCGTTCACGAACACGGTGCGGGTCACCGTCGGCACCCTGCGCCGCAAACTCGCCGAGGGCGACGAGCCCCAGCTGATCGAAACGGTGATCGGCTCGGGCTATCGCATGATCGAGGCGCCGGGATGACCGAAGCCGGCCCGCGGCTCCACGGGTGGGCCGGCTCGATCCGGTTTCGGCTCACGGTCCTGTATTCCGTGCTTCTCTTCGCCTTGGCCACGGTCGTGGTCGGCGGTATCTACGCCGGTGTGGCGCGGGGGCTCGAGCGCCAGGAGGTGTCTCGCACCGAGGAGTGGCTCACGTTCTTCCGTGACCGCCAGGGTCAACCCAGCGTCGCCACCGTCGAGGTGGAGGTGCAGGACTATCTGTTGCTCTTCGAGCGGGCGGTCAACGAGCAGGCGCTCGACCAGTTGCGCAACTACGCATTCGCGGCGCTCGGTCTGCTGTTCGTGGGCAGTCTCTTCGTCGGCTGGTTCGTCGCCGGCCTCGTGTTGCGCCCGGTGGGTCGTATCACGGGCGTGGCGAAGGAGATCGAGGCGACCGACCTCTCGCGACGCATCGAACTCGACGGTCCGGACGACGAACTCAAGGAGCTGGCGGACACCTTCGACGGCATGCTCGGACGTATCGACGACGCGTTCGAATCGCAGCGGGAGTTCATCCACGAGGCGAGCCACGAGCTCCGCAACCCGCTGGCGGTCATCCGGACCAACATCGATGTCGCCCTCGATGATCCCGATGCCACCGCCGAGGAACTGCGGTCGGTCGGTGAGGTCGTGGGCCGCTCGGCCGAGCGGATGTCGACGTTGGTCGACGATCTCCTCCTCTACGCCCGCCACGGCACACGAGCGACGCGACGCGAGGACGTGGACGTGGTCGACGTGGTGAGCGACGTCGTCGAGGAGTTCGCCGCGGCGGCAGAGAACAACGGCCTCACGCTGGTCGCCGAAACACCGGGGCAGGCGCTGACGGTGCTCGGCGACGGGCAGGCCATTCATCGCGCCGCCACGAACCTGGTGGCCAATGCGGTTCGCCTGGCGCCGGCCGACACCACGGTCACCGTCGTGGCGTGCGACGAGGGTCGTTGGGTCACGCTGGCCGTCGCCGACGAGGGCCCGGGCATCGACGCCGAGGACCAACTGCGGGTCTTCCAACGTTTCTGGCGCGGTGACGAGGCGTCGGCCCGTGTCGCCGGTCGGTCCGGTCTCGGTCTCACGATCGTTCGACAGATCGCGGAGGCGCACGGGGGGCGCGTCGAACTCGAGTCGTCGGCCGGCGGGGGCTCCCGCTTCACCCTGCGGCTTCCCCGTCGCTGAGTCAGCCGACGCAGAACTCGTTGCCTTCGGCCCCGGAACCGACCGAGCGACAGCGGGTCGTCGCACTCGAAACTGGTGTTGAGGATGAAAGAGGTCATGGTCTTGGTTGAACCGGCCGACGATGAGTGAACTCCCCACCTGATTCTTCGCCGTCCTTACGAAACCTTTCACCTCGACCCCGTACCTTCTTCCCATGGATCGAAACCCCGTCGACCCCACACGCGGCGAAGTCCCGCCGCCACCTCCTTCGCGTCACCCCGGCGACGTCGCGCCCAACCCGCTGCGGTTCGAGCCCGAGCCGATGCCCCCGGTTGCTGCGCCGCCGTCGACCGTCGCTCCGATCGAAGCCGCGACGCCCTCGACCCCGCCGCCGCCTCCTCCACCCCCGTCTCCCGCGAACCGGCCGTCGCCGCAGGTGGTTCGTCCCCCGGCGCCGACCTCGCCCCCGATGCCGCTACTCACGCACCCCCCGACCGCGGCCAACCCGCCGCGGCCCGGCGACGGCGTGCCCCCGAACTCGCCACCCCCAGCGTTCGCCGGAGGATCAACGCCTCTCGGTCCCCGGCGCCGACGCTGGCGGGTGGCGTTAGGTGTGCTGGCCTCTCTGCTCGTCCCCTTGTCGCTCGTCTCGGGTGGCATCGTGATCGGCTCGGCGCTGACCGATGACCAGACGGTCGCGGTACCGGTGGCCGTCGGCAACGGCAGCCAGCCGACCTCCGGCACCGACGACGGCACGCCCTCCCAGCCGGTGGTGCCGCTGGTGCCCGACGACTCGACCGAGCCGGTCGCCGACGTCGCTCGCGCGGTCGCCCCATCGGTCGTGCTGATCCAGACCAACGTCGGCCAGGGCTCTGGCATCGTGTGGGATGCCGACAACGGCTACATCGTGACCAACGATCACGTGACGGGCGGGGCCACCTCTGTGGTGGTGCAGTTCGCCAACGGCAACCGAGTTCCGGGCACCGTGGTGGGCGGCGACCCTGCTCGGGACATCGCGGTCGTCCAGGTCGAGCCGTCAGACGAGGCGCTCGTCGCCGCCCAGTTCGCGCCGACGGCCTCGGTCGAGGTCGGCCAGCTCGCGGTGGCGATCGGCAGTCCCTTCGGACTCGACCAATCAGTCACTGCGGGCATCGTGTCGGCCGTGAACCGCATCAACCAGTACGGCGGCTCGGACCCCACCGATCCCGTCGACGTCGAGATGATCCAGACCGATGCCCCGATCAACCCCGGCAACTCCGGCGGCGCGCTGGTCGACCGCAACGGCCTGGTCATCGGCATGAACACCCAGATCCGCACCGACGGCATCAGCACCGGCAACGTCGGCGTCGGCTTCGCGGTCCCGTCCGACACGATCCTGTTGATCGCCGAGCGCATCGTCGCCGGCGAGTCGCTCGAACTCGCGCACCTCGGTGTGAGCGGCGAGACCCCCGCCGACGGCACCGTCGGGGCATTGGTCACCGCCGTGGTCGAGGGGGCTCCCGCGGCTCGTGCCGGACTGGTCGCCGGCGACCTCATCGTCTCCCTCGACGGGAAGCTCGTCAGCTCGATGCAGGAGCTCTCCGCCGACGTGAAGCTCTTCCGCCCGGAGGAAGTCGTCAACATCGAGTTCATCCGCGACGGCGAACGCCTCGAAACCGCGGTCACCCTCGGCGCCAGCTGACCCTCTCTCCGTTCTGTGACCTGAGATGGCGACCTGGTCGCCACGCCAGGTCACAGAAGCGGGTCGGTGGGATGATTGTCGTACCCGGTCGACAGAGTGGGGGCATGCAGGACGTCTCGGTCCTCGCTCGGACGGCTGCGAGCCAACACGGCCTCCTCACCTCACGACAGATCGAACAACTTCTCGGCACTCGTCATGGGCTCCGCGCGCTCGTCGATGGCGGCGTCGTGCGACGTCGGAGGCTCGGTGTCTACGAGCTGGCAGGTTCCGCACCGAGCTGGGAGGCGGATGTGATGACGGTGCTCCTCGCCACACCCCGTCTCGCGGTCGCCAGCCACCGAAGCGCGCTGCGCCTCTGGGGAATGCGGTCTGTCGATGACGACATCGATGTGAGCATTCGATACCCGGGGCGGATCAATGCCCCGGATGCCAAGATCCGGCGGATTCGAGACCTGACGCAGCACGAATTCACCTACATCGAGGGTGTGCCGGTCACCATTCCTGCACGTACGTTGTGTGACGCCGGGCTCGTCTTTCCCGAGAACGAAGTCGAACGGCTCGTGCACCATGCGGTCGCGAAGGAGATTGTGACCGTCGAGGAACTCTGGCGGTATCGCCAACGGGTGGGCCGCAAGGGTCGCAATGGCGTGGGTGCGCTCGACCGGGCGCTTCGACGACTACCCGGTGAGGTGGTGAAGGCCGATTCCGGGCCGGAAGTCGAGATGGCGAGACTCTGCCAGGAGGCCGGCCTGCCATCACCCGTCTGGCAACACCCGGTGATCGCTCGCGGTCGTCGGTATGTGATCGACTTCGCCTATCCCGAGGCGCGGCTTGCGGTCGAGTACGACGAGTTCGGCGAGCACACTCGACCCGAGAAGTTCGATGCTGATCGAGTTCGACAGAACGACCTGCAGGAGACGGGGTGGACCGTGATCCGGTTCGTCTGGGCGGACCTGCGTGACCGACCCCACGAGGTCGCCGCCCGCATCCGTCGATTCCTCGTTCTGTGACCTGGCGTGGCGAACAGGTCGCCACGCCAGGTCACAGAAGCATCGGTGTTGGCGTGGTCGGGAAGTAGCGGGGGAGGGGGACGGTAGGGTTTGCGGCGATGTTGTTCGCCGTTCTCATTGCCGTCGCCGCCGTCGTCATCATTGGTGCGTCGGCGTTCGTTCTTCTCCGTGACCGCAACGACGGTCTGCTCATCGAGGACCGCCCACCGACCGAGGTGGAGCGCGCCGATGGCACCACGCTGGTCGATGAGCCGCTCGTCGACGAGCGGCCGTTCGTCGAGGATGCGCCCCGCCCGAGCTTCCGTGACCGGCTCGCCACCGCCCGGTCGGCCCTCGGTGGCTATCTCGGCTCGGTCTTCTCCGGCGGCAAGATCAGCGGCCAGACCTGGGACGACCTGGAGGAGGCGCTGATCCGCGCCGATGTCGGTGTTGCGACATCCACGTCCATCATCGATGCAGTGCGGGAGAAGGTCGCGGCCGGCGACATCGAGGACACCTCGGAGCTCCCGGCGCTGGTCAAGGCCGAGATCGTCGAACGCCTCGGCGGCTTCGACCGCACCCTGTCCACCGATGTGGTGGCAGCCGGCGGCGAACCCGGACCGGCCGTGTGGCTGTTCGTCGGCGTCAACGGCGTCGGCAAGACCACGACCATCGGCAAGCTCGCGTCGCGGGAGTCGGCGGCGGGCAAGAAGCTCGTACTCGCGGCCGGCGACACGTTCCGGGCCGCGGCCGCCGAGCAGCTCACCATGTGGGCCGAACGCAGCGAGGTCGACATCGTGCGCGGCGCCGAGGGCGCCGACCCCAGCAGCGTCGTCTTCGACGCCGTCGAGCGAGCCAACGCCCGCGGCGCCGACATCGTCATGGCCGACACCGCCGGTCGTCTCCAGAACAAGACGAACCTGATGGAGGAGCTCACCAAGGTCCGCCGCGTCGCCGAGAAGGGCGCCGGCACCGTCACCGAGACCTTGCTCGTGATCGACGCCACCACCGGCCAGAACGGCATGTCGCAGGCCGCCACGTTCGCCGAGGCGGTCGACGTCACCGGTGTGGTGCTCACCAAGCTCGACGGCTCGGCCAAAGGCGGCATCGTGATCGCGATCCACTCCGAGCTCGGTGTGCCGGTGAAACTCGTGGGTCTCGGCGAGGGCATCAACGACCTCGTCGACTTCGACGCCACCGAGTTCGTCGACGCGCTCTTCGAATAGGCAGGGTGCGAGTAGGGCCTGTTCGAGTGGCTACCCGATCGGCCGCATGATCGTGGTGAGCGTGGTGTCATAGCCCATCGCGCAGATGGCATCGGTCGTGGCCTCGTCGACGGTGAGGACGGTCAGGTCGAGCTCGCCTCGGGACAGGCCACCGGACACCACGGCCAGCGGCTGGGTGATGGCGACGAAGTCGTCGTAGATCTCACGATCGGTCGCAGCCAGTTCTGCTCCCTCGTTGCAGCGGGTCGTCCGACTCGTCGGGCCCGCAGTCGGTCAACGTGATGGGCGCCGCGAGGCTGACGCCCTCGATCGCAAGTCGGCAGTGCTGGGATGTCCAGACCGAGAAGCCTTCGCTGAGCTGGCTCTCGTCGGTGAAGACATCGATCTTGGCGAGGGCCTCCCGCCACCGGAGGACGTGCACGAGGCGGCCGTCTTCCGCTTCGTCGACGCGCTCCATCACCCGGTCGGCGAACGGGTCCGAGTCGCCCCTGAGCAGGCCGGTTCCATCGAATCCCCGCCCGAGTCGCAGCGTCGGCTCAGCCCAACTGGAGCCCGCAGAGGTTCATCTCGGTCTCGAGTGCATCGATCGCGCCATCGAGCTCGGCTTCCTTGTTCGCTCGCGCCGCGATGTACGCCTCGGGCCAGGGGGCCCGCTCGAGTTCCTGGCCGGCGATGAGGGTGAAGTCGGCCATGCGCCCGATCTCGGGCCGCAGCTCGAAGGGGGCGATCGTTTCGACGGCGTAGAAGGCCTCGAGCGCGGCGTCGAGATCGGCGGCATCGACCTCGGCGGCGTCACCGGTGAGGATCGGCCCCACTCCGACGAGACCGCGGGCCCCTTCGCACCAGGCGGCCTCGTCGATGGTCGGCGCGTCGCCGCCATCGCGACTCACGAGGAACGCGGTGACACCGAAACCCACCACGAGAACCAGCAGGATGAGCATCTGTCGGGGCGTGAGGGTCATGGCCCCGCACGCTACCGGCGACTCGGTGGGTAGTCTGACCGCTCATGTTCGAGACGCTCACCGATCGATTCGACAACATCTTCAAAGGCCTGCGGGGCCGCGGCAAACTCTCCGCCGACGACGTCGACGAGGCGTTGCGGGAGATCCGCCGGGCCCTGCTCGAGGCCGATGTCAACCTCGACGTCGCCAAGAACCTCACCGGCCGCATCCGCGACCGGGCCGTGGGCGAAGAGCTCTCCAAGGCCCTCAATCCCGGGCAGCAGATCGTCAAGATCGTCCTCGAGGAGCTGACCGAGAGCCTCGGCGGCGAGGCGATGAAGCTCACCTACGCATCGAAGCCGCCCACGGTCGTGCTGATGGCCGGTCTTCAGGGCGCAGGCAAGACCACGAACACCGGCAAGCTCGCGATGTGGTTCAAGAAGCAGGGGCGCAACCCCTTGCTCGTCGGCGCCGACCTCCAGCGCCCGGCCGCGGTCGAACAGCTCCGCACCCTCGGCGGTCAGGTCGGTGTGCCGGTGTTCTCCGAGGCCACAGACCCGGTCGACGTGGCGAGCAAGGCCATCGCCGAAGCCAACCGCACCGGTCGCGACGTGGTGATCGTCGACACCGCCGGCCGTCTGGCCATCGACGCCGAACTCATGGCCCAGGTCGGCCAGATCTCCGACGCCGTCAACCCGGACTACACGTTCCTCGTGGTCGACGCCATGACCGGCCAGGACGCCGTCACCGTCGCTCGCGCCTTCAACGAGACACTCGCCCTCGACGGCGTCATCCTCACCAAGATCGACGGCGACGCCCGCGGTGGCGCCGCCCTCTCGGTCAAGGAGATCGTCGGCAAGCCGATCGCCTTCCAGTCAACGGGCGAGAAGCTCGAGGACTTCGAGACCTTCCACCCCGACCGCCTCGCCAGTCGCATCCTCGGCATGGGCGACATGGAAACGCTCATCGAGAAGGCCGAGGAAGCGTTCGAGGCCGAGGAGGCCGAAGAGGCGGCCGCGCGGCTCCTCGAGGGAACCTTCACGCTCGAGGACTTCCTCGAGCAGATGCAGCAGGTCAAGAAGATGGGCCCGCTCGGCAACCTCATGGGCATGATGCCCGGGCTGCCGAAGGAGGCGCGCGACGTCGAGATCGACGACCGCCAGATCGCCCGCATCGAAGGGATCATCCACTCCATGACGCCCGGCGAGCGAATCGATCCCGACGTGATCGACGGCGCCCGGCGCCAGCGCATCGCCCAGGGTTCGGGTGTGCAGCCGAACGAGGTCAAGGCCCTGCTCGACCAGTTCGGCCAGATGCGCAAGATGATGAAGCAGTTCGCCGGCTTCGGCACCAAGAAGTCGAACCCGAAGGCACGCGGCGGCAAGGGCAAGAAGGGCAAGAAGAAGCGCGGCGGCCGGGTGACCGAGAAGGGCCCGGCCAAGGTCGGCAAGTCGCCGCTGTCGCTTCCGGGCCTCGAGGATGCGCTCCAGGGTCTCGACGACGGCGAGTTTCCCAAGCTCAACTAGACCCGCCGGGTTGTGAACAAACCCGTGCCCAGATTGAATTGTCGGGTTGCCCGGCCCCGACTCGCCGCGCAGATCTCCTCTCTTCAGAAAGAAACACCACACATGGCCGTCAAGCTCCGCCTCATGCGGATGGGCAAGAAGAAGCAGCCCACCTACCGCGTCGTCGCCGCCGACTCCCGCTCGCCCCGCAACGGGCGGTTCATCGAGATCATCGGCACCTACGAGCCGCGTCAGGATCCCTCGGTCATCAAGATCGACAACGAGCGGGCCGTGCACTGGCTGAGCCATGGCGCGCAGCCCACCGAGCGCGTGGCGAAGCTCCTGAAGATCTCCGGTGCATGGACCGAGGCGACCGGCGAGACCGTCGACGCCGCCGTGCCCACGGCCGCTCCTAAGAAGAGCAAGAAGCAGGTCGAGAAGGAAGCCGAGGCCGCCGAGGCTGCCGCGGCCCCTGCCGAAGAGGCTCCTGCGGACGAGGCACCGGCCGCCGAGGCCGCCGCCTCCGCTGACGCGGATCCCGCGGATACCGCGGATACCGATGACGCTGCCGCTCCGGCGGATGCCGGCGAGAACAAGGACTCCTGATGTCGAGCGAAGCCGCACAGGCCGTTTGTGAATACGTCGTCAAGCAGATCGTCGACAATCCCGATGCGGTGAGCGTCGAGCTGTCCGATCGTGACGGCGGTTACCGTCTCGACGTCACCGTCGGCGACGGCGACATGGGCCGGGTCATCGGCAAGCGCGGACGGGTCGCCAGCGCGATCCGCACCGTGGTGCGAGCCGCCGGCCACGAAGACGACATCTCCATCGACGTCGAGTTCGTCGACTGAGTCACGAGCACCGTCCGATGCTCGAGGTCGGACGCATCACCCGCCCGCACGGCGTGCGCGGCGATGTGAACGTGTTGCTCACCTCAAACCGAACCGAGCGCGTCGCGGTGGGCGCCGTGCTCCACACGACGGACGGTCCGCTGACCGTCCGTTCGTCGCGCCCGCACAAGTCCGGCTACATCGTCACGTTCGCCGAGTGCGGCGACCGGGAGCGGGCCGAACAGCTGCGTGACACGGTGCTGCTCGGTGAGCCGATCGATGATCCCGACGAGTTGTGGGTCCACGAGCTGATCGGTGCCGTGGTGATCGACGAGGGCGGCGTCGAGCGGGGCCGCGTCGTGCAGGTGCTCGACAATCCGGCCAGCGACATCCTCGAGCTCGATTCGGGTGCGCTGGTGCCGGTGCAGTTCGTGACGTCGCTCGACCCCGGTGTGCGCATCGACGTCGACGTACCGGCGGGCCTGTTCACCCTCGACGACCCTGACGACGACCCTGACGACGATCCCGACGACGACCCTGACGAGACCCCGGCGTGAGCCTGCGGATCGACGTCTTCACGATCTTCCCCGAGATGGTCGATGCCGGCGCCCGGGAGTCCGTCATCGGCCGGGGCCGACGCGACGGTCACCTCGACCTGCGGGTCCACGACCTGCGGTCGACGACCACCGATGTACACGGCACGGTCGACGACGCGCCGTTCGGGGGTGGCGCCGGCATGGTCATGATGCCCGAGCCACTCTTCGGTGCGGTTGAGGCGGTGGAGCCACCACGACCGTTGTTCTATCTGTCGCCCGCGGGACGAACCTTCGACCAGCCGATGGCCCACGAGCTGGCCGAATCGGGTGGGTTCTCGCTCCTGTGCGGACGCTACGAGGGCATCGACGAGCGAGTGCGCGAACACCTCGTCGACGGCGAGGTCTCGGTCGGCGATGTCGTGCTGGCCGGCGGGGAGGTCGGCGCGCTGCTGATCATCGAGGCCGTGGGCCGACTCGTGCCCGGCGTGCTCGGCAACGCCACGTCGACCGACGACGAGTCGTTCGCCGACGGACTGCTCGAATACCCGCACTACACACGGCCGGCCGACTTCCGGGGCTGGTCGGTTCCCGATGTGCTGCGCAGTGGCGATCACGCGAAGGTGGCGCGTTGGCGGCGGGCCCAGGCCCTGCGCCGCACGATGGCGCGACGTCCCGACATGATCGAGGCGCGCGGTGGCATCGGCCCGGCCGACCAGAAGCTGCTCGACGAATTCGATCTGTAGGTCCGACCGTCTGTGTGGGTCGGCAGGGTGGCGTCTGCCATCGGTGCCTCTAAACTCGACCGTCGGCCCGGGTCCCTCGACCCGCCGCGACCACTCTCACCCTCTCTTCATGCGGAGCCTGCGATGCAGCCCACCGATCTCATCGACAACCTGAGCCTTCGGGACGACATTCCCGACTTCGCTGCGGGTGACACCCTCAAGGTCCACGTGAAGGTCATCGAAGGCAACCGCCAGCGCACCCAGGTGTTCGAAGGCGTGGTCATTCGTCGACAGGGCGCCGGTATCCGCGAGTCCTACACCGTCCGCAAGCTCAGCTTCGGCGTCGGTGTCGAGCGCACGTTCCCGCTGCACTCGCCGATCGTCGAGACGATCGAGCGCGTGAGCCGCGGCGACGTGCGTCGTGCGAAGCTCTACTACCTGCGCGATCGCATCGGCAAGGCTGCCAAGGTCAAGGAAAAGCGCGACTGGTGAGTCGCTGCGGCGCCGACGCAGGTGCCGCCGACATCCGTCGATGTCACACCCCGTTCGTAGCGTCGGCCCCATGGACCGATCACGAGTGGCACTGGGGCAGTGGGGCGAGACCAGAGTGGCGCGGCACTACGAACGTGCCGGCTACGAGGTGCTCGACCGGAACTGGCGCGTACGCGGCGGTGAACTCGACCTCGTACTCGGCCGCGACGACGAGATCGTGTTCTGCGAGGTGAAGACCCGATCGTCGGACCGGTTCGGCGCCGGGGTGGAAGCCGTCGGTGTGCGCAAACAACAGTTCCTGCGCCGCACGGCGGTGTCGTGGCTCGATGCCCACGACCGACGGGGTCGGCTGCGCTTCGACGTCGCGGCTGTCACCGGCAATCGGATCGACGTGGTCGAGGCGGCCTTCTGAGGGTGGTCAGTGTGCGGCCAGGAACTCGGCGATGGCGCTGATTGCCTCGTCCGACTCTGGCGCGCCGAGTATCTGGAACACGTGAATGGCCTCGTCCCAGCGTTGCAGGGTCACGTCGCCGCCGGCGCGTTGGATCGCGGCGGCGGTCTCGAGACTGTCGTCGAGCAGCACTTCGCGTCCGCCGACCTGGATGAGCACGGGTGGCAGTCCCGACACATCGCCCAGGCCGGGTGACACCCCGGGGTCGGTGAGCGCCGTGTCGCCGGCGTACGCCCTGGCGTAGACGGCCAGCGCGTCGGAATCCACGAGCGGATCGGCATCGGCCTGGGTCCGGTGCGAGCCGTTGCGGCCGGTGAGATCGGTCCACGGCGACAACATCACACCGGCCGCGCATCGGGTCCCGCGGTCGCGTAGGCGGGTGAGCACGGTCAGGGTCAGGCCACCGCCGGCGGAATCGCCGGCAACGACGATGCGGTCGGCGTCGATGCCCTTGTCGACGAGCCAGTCGAAGGCGGCGAGCGCATCGTCGAGCGCGGCGGGGTAGACGTGTTCGGGCGCGAGTCGATAGTCGAGAACGAGGACGGGCAGACCGGTCTCGGCCCCGAGTCGGGCACCGAAGGCGCTGTGGGTGCTCAGCCCGCCCATCACATAACCGCCGCCGTGGAGGTAGAGGATGGCGCCGTCGCCGGTGGCTCCCTCGGTGATCCAGGCCGCCGGTCGGGCATCGACCACCACCATCTCGTGGACGAGGTCGGCCGGGACCTCGCTGGACGCGCCCATTGCCGCGCGGTCGGCGTCGATGTCGCCGCTGGTGATCGACAGGGTGCGGAGCACCTCGATCGTTGCCTCGAGTTGTTCGCTGGCCATCGTCGTCTCCTCGTCAGCGCGGTTTCTTGCGGGTCTTGCGTCCGTCCCAGCAGCCCCGATGCCAGTGACGGCGAAGGTCGGGGGCCTCGCTCGGGACCACCGCATAGTGCCCCGTCCCGGGCGGAATGTCCCTATTGCAGTTCGGGCAGAGGTAGGTCTTGGTCGCCTGATAGGGCTGGAGGAATCGAACGTCGACGTCGCCGTAGGCCTCTGGATCGTCCATCAGCCGAGGAACGCCCAGAGCACGAGCAGCACGGCGACCAGGATCGCGGCACCGACGAACAGATAATCGCTCGGTCGGCGCCGATGCGGCCGGGTGGGGTCCATTCCCATCGGGTCAGTATCGTCGGCCTCATGCGGACCCCCACCCCCCTCCGGGGACTTCTCGCCGCCGGTCTCACCCTGGTGCTGTTCCTCGGCGGGTGTGCCGAAGACCCGCCGGCCGTGCCGCTGGGCCCCGACGGCGAGCCCGACGACGTCCTCGCCCTCGGTCGTGACGTCTTCGGGTCGCGTTGCAGCAGTTGCCATGGTTCGTCGGGTGGCGGGGGTACGGGTGCGCGGCTCGCGGGCGAGGTCGTCGAGAAATTCCCGGATCCGGCGGACCAGGTCGCCGTCGTACGCGACGGTCGGCAGGGCATGCCGAGTTTCGGCGGGACACTCACCGAGGCCGAGATCGAGGCCGTTGTTCGCTACACCCGCGAGGTCTTGAAGTAGGGGTGCGGGAGTAGCGGTGTCACACGCCGGCGCTAGGGTCGGTTTCACGCTCATCGTCTGCGCCAAGGCGATCTCCGGATTCATCCATCGGAGGTCCCCTTGCTTGCCACGATTCCGTCATCGACCCTCGATGGGCTCGATGGGGCACGCGTCTCGGTCGAAGTCCATGTCGCCAACGGTCTGCCCGGCTTCACGATCGTGGGTCTGCCCGACACCTCGTGCCGCGAGGCACGCGACCGCGTGCGCGCGGCCATCGAGTCGAGCGAGCTCACGTGGCCGCTCCAGCGGGTGACGGTCAATCTGGCGCCCGGCGGGTTCCGGAAGGTCGGTGCCGGGCTCGACCTCGCGATCGCGCTCGGCATCCTGGGTGCCACCGATCAGATTCCCATCGGGCAACTGGCTGGCCTTGCCGCGGTCGGCGAGCTCGGGCTCGACGGCAGCGTGCGGCCGGTCCGGGGTGTGCTCCCGATGGTCGACGTGCTCGACGAGGCCCGTGTGGTGGTTGCGGCAGCCGATGCCCGGGTAGCGGCGCTGGGACTCGCCGAGCGATGCCGCCCCATTCGTCGGTTGCGCGACGCGGTCGACGCACTGAACGAAGGGCTGCCGTGGCCCCACGTCGAACTGGCCTGCGATCTCGACCTCCCGCCGCTCGAACCCGATCTCGCCGACGTGCGCGGTCAGGACGCGGCTCGCCGTGCGCTCACGGTGGCCGCCGCCGGGGGACACCACCTCCTGCTGGTGGGACCGCCGGGCGCCGGCAAGACCATGCTGGCCCGTCGTATCACGGGTCTCCTGCCCGACCTGCGGGCCGGTGCGGCCCGCCAGGTCACGCGGGTCCACAGCGCAGCCGGTCTTCCGTTGCCACCGTCAGGGCTGGTCCGGCGGCCACCGTTTCGGGCACCCCATCACTCCGCATCGATGCCGGCCCTCGTCGGTGGCGGGTCCGGTCACGCCCGACCCGGGGAGGTGAGCGTGGCCAGCGAGGGTGTGCTGTTCCTCGATGAGCTGGGCGAGTTCGCGCCGAGTGTGCTCGACGCGCTTCGCCAGCCCCTCGAGGAGGGAGTCGTCCGGATCGCTCGTTCCGGTGGCACGCGCGAACACCCGGCCCGGCTCCTGCTGGTCGCCGCCATGAACCCGTGTCCTTGCGGCGAAGGAGGCAGCGTCAACTGCCGCTGCAATCCGGCATCGCGCTCCCGCTACGCCTCGCGGGTCTCGGGCCCGCTGCTCGATCGACTCGACATCATGGTCCACGTCGATCGGCCCTCACCGTTCGCGTTGCTCGACGCCGAACCCGGCGAGTCGACCGCCGCCGTTGCCGCTCGGGTTGCCGAGGTGCGACGCCTCGCCCACGAGCGGGGGGCCGAGTGCAACGCCGAACTCAGCCGGGACCAGCTCGACGAGTGTGCGCCGCTGGCCCCACAGGCGCTCGAGATGCTGCACGCGGCGATCAAGGGCGGTGCGCTCAGCGGTCGCGGCGCGATGCGAGTGCGCGCCGTCGCCCGCACCATCGCCGACCTCGACGGCGGCGGCACCGAGATCCGTGCCTGCGACATCGCCGGTGCGATCGGCATGCGAGCTCGCCCGCCGATGGGAGGCGACGATGTCGTCGGCCGGTGAGCACGCAGCGGCGTTGGCATCGCTGCCCGGCGCCGGATCGGCGCGGCTCGGCCGCCTGCTCGAATCGTCGTCGGCATCGGCGGCATGGGCGAAGGTGCAGTCGGGTCGTGTGCCGGTCGAGATCGCGCCGGCTGCGGTTCGGGCCGAGTGGCGGGCCGCGGCGGTCGCGGTCGACCTGGCCTCGGTCCGGGCGTCGTTGCAGTCGGCCGGTGTCATGGCCACCACCTGGCACGACGGCGAGCATCCCGCCCAGTTCACCCGCGACATCGACCCGGCACCGATTGCCTTCCGGCGCGGTGCGCTGCCTGATCCGGCATTGCCCCACGTGGCCATCGTGGGCACTCGACGGGCGTCGGCGATCGGTCGGGAGATAGCCCGTGACCTGGGCTTCGGCCTCGCAACCGCCGGAGTGGTGGTCGTTTCCGGCTTGGCGTTGGGCATCGACGGGGCGGCCCATCGGGGCGCGCTCGCGGCGGCCGGCGTTGCGCCGGTGGCGGTCGTCGGGAGTGGATGTGATGTGCCGTACCCGCCGGCCAATCGCGAACTCTGGGCCGAGGTCGGTCATTCGGGTGCCCTGCTCAGCGAAGCACCGATGGGCGCCCGGCCCGAGCCGTGGCGGTTTCCCGCCCGCAACCGACTCATCGTGGCGATGGCCGATCTGGTCGTGGTCGTCGAGTCGCGTTCGGCCGGCGGATCATTGCTCACGGTCGACCAGGCCATCCGGCGCGGGGTCGACGTCATGGCGGTGCCCGGTTCGCTGCGCAACGGCGCAGCGGCGGGCACCAACCGTCTGCTGTCCGACGGATGTGCGCCGGTGCTCGATGTCGACGATGTCACCGACGCGCTCGGGCTCGACCGTTGCGGGGCGTCGATTCGGCGGTCCGGCACGCGAACGGCCCCGTCACTGAGCGATGCCGCGGCGACGGTGCTCGGCGCCGTCGACGACGGGCCCACGTCGATCGACCAGTTGGCGTCTCGAGCCGGCGTCGGTGCCGGCGAGATCTTCGCCGTGTTGGCCGAACTGGAGTTGGCGGGGTTGATCATGCACGACGGCGCACGGGTTCGGCGATCGTGAGCGGGCCGGTGATCGGTGGCGGTGGATGCCCGGCGGCCGCGGTCGGTAGGGTCGATCCCATGGAACGCTGGGACCTCGACGAGTGGTTGGGTTCGCTCACCCGCGTCGCGACGTCGACCCGTGCGGTCTATCGGCGGGACCTGCGAGACGCCGCGGTATGGCTTGCCGATCTCGGACGGGCCGATCCGGCGTCGGTTTCCCGACGAGACCTACGCGGCTATCTCGCACAACTCGACCGCGAGGGATACGCCCGCCGCACGATCGCTCGCAAGGCCTCAGTTCTCCGCCGCTACTTCCACTGGGCCCAGCGCAGCGGACGGATCGAGCACGACCCCAGCGCATCGCTGTCCGCGCCACGCGGAACGGCCACGCTGCCCCGGGTGCTGACCGCCGCCGAGCTCGACGGGCTCGTCGACGGTGGACCCCGCTCCGACGATCGACCCGAAATCGAATTGCGTGATCGTGCGGTGGTCGAACTGCTCTACGGCAGCGGTCTCCGTGTCAGCGAGCTCTGCGGTCTGTGCCGCGGCGATCTCTCGGGACCGGTCGGCACGATCTCCGTGTGGGGAAAGGGCGACAAGCAGCGCCGAGTACCGATCTCCGAGCCGGCCGCGGCTGCGCTGGCCGAGTGGATCGCCGACGGCAGGCCGGCACTCTGCAACGAGTCCTCGCCCGACGACCGGGTTTTCCTGAATCGGCGGGGAAAGCCGCTGTCGCCGAGGGATGTCCGGCGCCTTCTCGACCGACGGTCGCCCACACCGACCCATCCGCACGCCCTTCGTCACACCTTTGCCACTCATCTTTTGGACGGAGGTGCCGACTTGCGTGCTGTGCAGGAATTGTTGGGCCACGCGGATCTCGCCACCACTCAGATCTACACTCGGGTGAGCCGCGAGCGCATGCGTGAGGTCCACCGATCAACCCATCCCCGCGCCTAGGACCTTGCCGTGAGCGACGACGCCTCCGAGACCGAACGCCTCTGGACCGACTACAAGCAGACTCGCGCCCAGGATCTCCGCGACAAGCTGATCATCCAGTACTCGCCGCTCGTCAAGTACGTGGCCGGACGAGTGGGCGTCGGCTTGCCCCGCAACGTCGAACAGTCCGATCTGGTCAGCTTCGGCGTTTTCGGACTGATCGACGCCATCGAGAAGTTCGACCCGGAGCGCGGCTACAAGTTCGAGACGTACGCGATCGCCCGCATCAAGGGAGCCATCCTCGACGAACTCCGCTCGATCGACTGGGTCCCCCGGTCGGTGCGATCGAAGGCTCGCACCCTCGAGCGGGCCATGGGCAAACTCGAAGCCGAGCATCATCGATCGCCCACCGACGGCGAGGTCGCCGCCGAGATGGGTGTGACCCAGCAGCAACTCCAGAACACGCTGAGCCAGATCTCGTTCGTCGGGGTCGCCGCGCTCGACGAGATGCTGTCGGGCGGTGAACGCGGCGAGTCCGTGACGCTGGGCGACACCGTCGCCGATCAGGGCGCGGGGCCCATGGGCGTCTACGAGGTCGAGGAGATGCGTCAGATCCTCGCCGAGTCGATCAACCGCATGCCCGAGCGCGAGAAGATCGTGCTCACCCTCTACTACTACGAGGGCCTCACCCTCGCCGAGATCGGTCGAGTCCTCGGGGTCACCGAGAGTCGTGTGTGTCAGATCCACACCAAGGCCGTGCTCCAGCTTCGCTCGCGGATCACTGCGGCCGAACGCGAACCGGTCTGAGACGACCCGCCCCGACCCGGCGAACGGGTCGCTTCGCCACTTCCTCCGATCCTCACTTCCCCGTGATCATCGAAGGAGAGCGGAATGTCCATGTCACGCACGAGGGTCCCAGCCGCACTGGTGATGCTCTGGTTCGGTGTCGTCATGGTGACGACCGATCTGGCGGTGGCCGCCGAGTTGATCATGTCGCCGCCGACGTCGGCGCCGGTTCTGGATCCGTTCCGACTGCCCAACGGGCCCTACGGCGCCGGCAACCGCGGGATCGAGTACGACACCGCAGAAGGTGACGTGATCGTCGCTGCCGCCGACGGCACAGTCGCGTTCGTCGGTCGGGTGGGGGGCTCGAGATTCGTCAGCGTCGATCACCCCGGCGGCCTGCGGACCACCTACGGCTTCGTGGGAACCCCGCTGGTTCGGCGCGGGGTGGGCATTCGCCGCGGCACGCCCGTCGCCGTGGCGGCCGGGCCGTTCCATTTCACGGTGCGACTCCATGGGGTCCACGTCGACCCCGCCCGCTTCTTCGGTGTGGCGCAGGTCAGGGTGCGGCTCGTCCCGCACCGAACGAACCCCGGACGGGCCCCCGCCGGCGGATTCAGGTCGATTCCTGTGGCCGTGGACGGCCTTTCCGATCCAGCCGCTACACTTCTCGACGGTCCAAAGGGACCCCGGACGATGCCATCTCGGGATCGACGGAATCACTGGGTTCGTGCCACACCCGGTCGCCTCGGCGTCCAGCACGAACACGCAACCGGGAAAGAAGAAGTCCATGGCAGTCATCTCCATGAAGCAGTTGTTGGAGGCCGGCGTTCACTTCGGCCACCAGACCCGTCGTTGGAACCCGAAGATGAAGCGGTTCATCCACGGCGAGCGGTCCGGCATCCACATCGTCGATCTTCACCAGACGCTCAACCACCTCGAGACGTCCTACGTGTTCGTCCGTGATCTCGTCGCCAACGGCGGCACCGTGCTCTTCATCGGCACCAAGAAGCAGGCCCAGGATTCCATCCAGTCCTATGCCGAGCGCTGCAACATGCCCTACATCAACGAGCGTTGGCTCGGCGGCATGCTCACCAACTTCCAGACCATCTCCAAGCGCGTGGGGAAGATGAAGGACTACATGCGCATGCGGGACTCGGGCGAGTTCGAGGCGATGCCCAAGAAGGAAGCCCTGCTCATCAATCGCGAACTCATCAAGCTCGAGCGCAACCTCGGCGGCATCCGCGACATGGAGAAGCTGCCCGACGCGATCTTCGTGCTCGACACGAAGAAGGAGCACATCGCCGTCACCGAGGCCCGCAAGATCGGTGTGCCGATCGTCGCCGTCGTCGACACCAACTGCGATCCCGACCTGGTCGACTACGCCATTCCCGGCAACGACGACGCGATCCGCGCCGGTCAGCTGATGTGCCGTGTCATCTCCGACGCGGTGCAGGAAGGCCGCTTCATCCGCTCCAAGCGCCAGGAGAAGTCGGGCGAGGCCGGTGCCCAGCGCAACGCCCTCGAGGAAGCCGAGGTCGCTGCCCAGCAGGAGGCCGCCCGCAACGAGGCGGCCGCCCAGGCCGCCGAGCGTGAGGCACGCGTGGCTGCGGCTGCGAGCGCCGAACCGGAAGCCCCGGTCGAGGAGACGGCCCCCGTCGCCGACGCCGCCGCCGAGGAAACCGCGCCCGTCGCAAAGGCCCCCGAGGCTCCTGTGGAAGAATCCCTCCCGCAGGCCGGCGACGAGGGTACGCCCGAGGCCTGATCGGCCCGAGCACCCCGCCGCAACGCTTTCACACTCACAGAGCAACAACCGAGGAACACCGAGATGTCGATTTCCGCCAAGGACGTCAAAGCCCTCCGCGACGCAACGGGCGCCGGAATGATGGACGCCAAGAAGGCGCTCACCGAGACCGACGGCGACATGGAAGCCGCCACCCAGCTCCTGCGGGAGAAGGGTCTGGCCAAGGCCGCCGATCGTGGCGACCGTGAGAACA
Source organism: Acidimicrobiales bacterium (assembly GCA_040219515.1). Lineage (NCBI taxonomy): Bacteria > Bacillati > Actinomycetota > Acidimicrobiia > Acidimicrobiales > Acidimicrobiales bacterium. The sequence goes on along the minus strand of JAVJSI010000009.1, from coordinate 281,535 downwards.
ACGAGGGCACCATCGCCCTCGCCGTCGACGGCAACACCGCCGCCCTCGTCCAGATCAAGACCGAGACCGATTTCTCGGCCAAGAACGAGGCGGTCACCGGTCTGGCGCAGCGCCTGGCCGACGCGGTGCTGGCCGACGGTCCCGGTGCGGTCGATGCCAATGCGACCGAGATCGAGGACCTCCAGGTCACGATCAAGGAGAACATCGCGGTCGGTGCGGTCGAACGCATCGAGGCTGCCGAGGGCAACGTCGTCGACACGTATCTCCACGTGCAGGACGGTCGCGGTGTCAACGCCGTGGTCGTCGAGGGCAACGGTGTGAGCCAGGAAGACCTCCACCAGGTCGCCCTTCACATCGCGTTCGCGAAGCCGTCGTATCTCAGCGCCGACGAGGTGCCTGCCGAAGAGGCGGCGAAGGAGCGGGAGTCACTGCTCGAGATCACCAAGGCCGAGGGCAAGCCCGAACAGGCATGGGACAAGATCGTCGACGGCCGCATGCGCGGGTGGCTCGGTGAGCGTGTTCTGCTCGAGCAGGGTCTCCACGGGGACAAGACCGCCGTGAAGGACAGTCTCGGCGGAGGGTCGATCACCCGCTACGTGCAGGTCGTGATCGGCTCCTGATCGTGAGCGACGTCGACGACACTTCGCGGGGCACCCAACCGGCAAAGTGGGGTCGAGTGCTGCTGAAGCTCTCCGGGGAGGCCTTCGCCGGCCCCCAGGAGTACGGCATCGACGGGCCGACCGTTCGGGCGATCGCCGAGGACATCGTTGCGGCGCGGAGCCAGTTCGACGTCGACATCGCGGTGGTCGTCGGTGGCGGCAACATCTGGCGCGGTATCCAGGGTTCCGGTGCGGGCATGGACCGTGCCCAGGCCGACTACATGGGCATGCTGGCCACTGTCATGAACGGACTCGCGCTCCAGGACACCCTCGAACAGATGGGTCAGCCCACCCGGGTGCAGTCGGCGATCCACATGGCCCAGGTGGCCGAGCCCTACATCCGCCGCAAGGCCACCCGCCACCTCGAAAAGGGCCGCATCGTGATCTTCGCAGGCGGTACCGGCAACCCGTTCTTCACCACCGACACGGCTGCGTCGTTGCGTGCGGTCGAGATCGAGGCCGACGCCGTCCTGAAGGGCACCCACGGCGGAACCAACGGAATTTACACCGCCGACCCACGCCTCGACCCGAACGCGACCAAACTCGACCACGTGAGCTACCTGGACGTGCTGAACCGAGGCCTGAAGGTGATGGACGCGACCGCCATCACTCTCTGCATGGACAACGCCCTGCCCATCGTCGTGTTCGACCTGATGGGCGAGGGAAACTTCCGGTCCCTGCTCGCGGGAGAGGCGATCGGTACGCTCGTCGATGACGAGAAGGGGTCGTCGTGAGCGAGATGATCGAGCTGGTGCTCGAAGACGCAGCCGAGAAGATGGACGGTGCGGTGAGCCATGCCCGCTCCGAGTTCTCCACGATCCGCACCGGTCGCGCCAGTTCCGCCCTGTTCGAGCGGCTGACCGCCGAGGCCTACGGTGTCGAGATGCGGCTCCAGGAGCTCGCGAGTTTCGCGGTGCCCGAGGCGCGCATGCTGGTCGTCACCCCGCACGACGTGGCCAACCTCGACGTGATCGAGCGGGCGATCGTCAATGCCAACATGGGTCTTACCCCGTCCAACGACGGGCGGATCATCCGGCTGGCGTTTCCGCCGCTCAACGAGGAACGCCGCCGGGACCTCGCCCGCGTGGTGGGCGGCATGGCCGAGGAAGCAAAGCAGCGAGTCAACGCAGTACGACGTGCCGCGCGCAAGGATCTCGACGATCTGGAGAATGACGGGGGAGTCTCCTCCGATGAGATCCAGCGAGCAGAAGCGCAGCTCGATGCGCTCAAGGATGCTCGAATCGCGGCGATCGATGAGGCGCAGGCCCACAAGGAACAGGAGCTGATGGAGGTCTGACCTCCGTCGGTTCAGGGAAGGGCGAGACAATGAGTGACCAACACAGCGGTTTCGACAGCGAGGACTTTCGCGTGGTCGACGGTGGCGATGCGATCGACGACGATGTGACCCCCGGTCGGTCGGTGTTCGGCGATGACGACGACTCCTTCGCCGACGACGATGCGGCGGTGCCCCACTGGAGCGAGCCGCCCACGGGTGCGGTCCCACAGGTCGGCGGCGCAGCCGAGTCGGTGACCTTTGCTCCGCCGGAGGAGCCCTTCTTCGACGAACCCGCCGACGAGGAGCCGCGGCTGGCGGAAGCCAACGAGGACGACATGGCCGCCTGGGCCGACGTGGCGTCCACGCCGCGGTGGGCCGATGAGCCCGAACCCATGGCGCCGGCACGACCGCTCACCGAAGACGTCGGCGACACCGCCGACGACTTCTTCGATTTCGACGACAGCAAGCCGTCGCGCTCGAAGACGGCAGAGCCGTCGCTGGGTGCGGCGCTGAATGCCACCCGTGGTGGCGGCGACACCGACCGAGACCTGCCGGTGGCGGTCATCGTCGGTGTCGGACTCGCGGCGCTGATCCTGGCCGCGATGACCGTCGGCCCCGCAGCCGCGCTCGCCGTGGTCACGCTGGCGCTCGGGCTCGCGGCGGTCGAGTTCTTCAATGCGGTGCGCATCGCCGGACATCAGCCGGCCGTGCTGCTCGGACTGGCCGCGTCGGTCACCATGCCGCTCGCCGTCTACTGGCGTGGTGAGCAGGCGATGATCCTCGTCCTCGTCCTGTCCGTCATCTTCGGCTCGCTGTGGTATCTCACCGGTGTCGGCAACGAGTCGGCCGTGCGCGGTCTCGGCACCACGCTGCTCGGCATCGTCCACATCGGTCTGCTCGGCTCCTTCGCGGCGTTGATGCTCACGACCACCGTCGGGGGTGTCGACATCGGCACCGGCCTGCTCACGGCGGCTGTCCTGGTGACGGTCGGCTACGACGTCGGCGCGCTGGCGATCGGCAAGATGATGGGTCGCACGCCGCTGTCGCCGGCGAGCCCCAACAAGACCATGGAGGGCCTCGTCGGCGGCATGGGCGTCGCCGTCGCCATCGGTGTCGTCATGGGGATCCTCGGCAAGCCCGCCCCGTTCGCCGGCGAGGTGTGGGGTGGCGGCTTCGGTGCGTCCCTGCTGCTCGGCATCGTCGCGGCGCTGGCCGCGCCGATCGGTGATCTCGCCGTGTCACAGATCAAGCGCGACCTTGGCATCAAGGACATGGGATCGATCCTGCCGGGCCACGGCGGGCTGCTCGACCGATTCGACGGCTTGCTGTTCGTACTGCCGGCCACCTACTACGCCGCCCTGCTTCTCGAGGTCACGGTCCCCGGCTGAGTCCCCACCCGCGACCCCGACCAGCGGGGTCGGGCGGGTAGCGTCACCGTCATGACCACGTCGGTTGCCGTTCTCGGCTCGTCCGGATCCATCGGCACCCAGACCCTCGACATCGTGCGGGCCGACCCGGCGCGCTATCGCGTGGCGGCCCTGGGTGTTGCCACGTCGGTCGATGCCGTGGTCGCGCAGGCCGAGGAGTTCCGGCCCGAGGTCGTGGCGGTGGCCGACGAGAGCCAGGCCGTCGAGCTCGCGTCACGGTTGCCCGCCGGCACCGAACTGTTGGTCGGCGACGATGCCATGGCCGCCGCGGCCCGACACGGCGATGTCGTGATCAACGGGGTCGTCGGGTTCGCCGGGCTCCCGGTCACGCTGGCGGCGCTCGTCGCCGGCAAGCGCCTCGGCCTCGCCAACAAGGAGTCGTTGATCGCGGCGGGTCCAGTCGTCCAGAGGGTCTGGGCTGCGTCGAGCGGTGATCTGATCCCCGTCGACAGCGAACACTGCGCGGTGCATCAGTGTCTTCGGGCCAACGACGTCGACGGCAAGGTCACGTCGGGCGATCGTGTCCACGAGATCGTCCTCACCGCGAGCGGCGGACCGTTCCGAGGTCGCAGCCGGGCCGATCTCGCCGAGGTGACCATCGACGATGCGTTGGCCCACCCGACCTGGTTGATGGGTCCGAAGATCACCATCGATTCGAGCACGCTGATGAACAAGGGCCTCGAGGTGATCGAGGCCCACGAGCTGTTCGGTGTCGACTACGACCGGATCAACGTGGTGGTTCATCCCCAGTCGGTCGTCCACTCGATGGTGAGCTACACCGACGGTGCGACCATCGCCCAGCTCTCCATGCCCGACATGCGTTTGTGCATCGGCTACGCATTGGCCTTTCCCGACCGATTGGAACTTCCCTACGGCGCGATCGACTGGTCCGACTTGTCCCGACTCGACTTCCAGCCCCCCGATCTCGAGGCGTTTCCCTGCCTGCGGCTCTGCTTCGAAGCGGGCCGGGCCGGCGAGACGGCGCCGGCGTGGATCAGCGCGGCCAACGAGGTCGCGGTCGACGAGTTTCTCAAGGGTCGCATCCGCTGGGTCGACATTCCCGAGGTGCTCGATGCGAGTCTTCAGGTCTGGCCGGGAACAAACGCGACCGATGTCGACGTTGTTCTCGACATCGACCGCCACGCACGGGTCGTCGCCGCCGAATTGATCGAGCAGAGGGTGCACGCATGACGCTCAACGTGGGTCCGCCTGCGGCCGAAGCCGAAGAACGACCGAACGATTTCACCGGTCTGATCCTGCTCGGGTTCGCCGTGGTCGCGCTCGGGGTCTTCGCCAGCTGGAGCTGGGCGTTCATCGTCGTGGCGATCATCTTCATGATCTTCATGCACGAGATGGGGCACTTCGTCACGGCCAAGCTCACCGGCATGAAGGTCACCGAGTTCTTCATCGGGTTCGGTCCGCGCATCTGGTCGTTCCACAAGGGAGAGACCGAATACGGCGTGAAGCTCATTCCCGCCGGCGCGTATGTGCGCATCATCGGCATGAACAATCTCGACCCGGTCGAACCCGGCGACGAGGATCGTGCGTACCGGGTGAAGTCCTTCCCCCGGAAGCTCCTGGTGGTCTCGGCCGGTTCGCTGATGCACTTCGCCATGGCAATCGTGCTGATCTTCGGGTTTCTGCTGTGGCAGGGCAACGTCACCACTGACGGCAACTGGCAGATCGCCGGGGTCAGCGATCAGAGCGCGGCGGCCGAACTCGGCCTGCAGCCCGGCGACCAGATCCTGACCGTCGACGGTGTCGATGTCTCCGACTTCGCGCAGTTCGGCGACCTGGTGGGCCAGCGCGGCGGTCAGGAGGTCGAGGTCACCTACCTGCGTGATGGCGAGACGTCCACCGGCTCGGTCATCCTCGGGGCCCGACTGAGCCAGGCCGGCGACGAGGCCATCGACGGACTCGACGAGTTCGACCGCATCCTCGAGATCGACGGCACCCGGGTGTTCAGCTGGGACGACGTGGGCGCCGCGGTGGGCGATCGTCTGGGTGAACCGCTCAGTGTCGTCTTCGATCCGGCCGGTGGCGAGGGTCTGCAGACCCTCGACAACGCCGTCTTCCGTGAGCTGCCGCCGGCCGAGGTCGCCACGATCGGGTTCTTCGGAGTGGGACCGGAAGCGATGCGGGAATCACTCGGCATCGTGGGCAGCGCCACGAACAGCGTGACGACGTTCGTCGATGCGTTCGGTCAGATTCTGGGCGGCTTGTACGACACCGTCACCGGTGGCGCCCTCCCGACCTTCGTGGGCGACACGCTGAGCGGCGACATCGACAGCGTCCACGACGACATCACCTCCACCGACGCGGGCGAGCGCGAGGCGGCCAGCCGGGCCCTCGACGAGGGCAATCCCGACGAGGAGCGCATCATCTCGATCTATGGTGCGGCCCGCATCGGCTCGCAGGTGACCGAGGACGGACTCGACAACGCCCTGCAGTTGTTGGCGTTCCTGAACATCTCGATCGGCATCCTCAACCTGATTCCCCTGCCGCCGCTCGACGGTGGGCATGTGTTGATTGCCACCTACGAGCGACTGCGGTCCTTCGGCGGCCGCCGTCACGAGGTCGACTACAACAAGGTCATGCCCGTCACCTACGCGGTGTTCGTGCTGCTCACCGGGTTCGGGCTGCTCGCGGTGTTCCGCGACATCATCGACCCGATCAACATCGGCTAGCGAGCGAGGCGGGGCCGGTAGCCTCGGCATCAATGGAGTTCACACAGAGCTTTCCGCGTCGGCCCACCAAGCAGATCATGGTGGGCGATGTTCCCGTCGGTGGGGGAGCGCCCATCACGGTCCAGTCGATGACGGTCACCAAGACGGCCGATCACGAGGCGACGCTCCAGCAGATCTACGCACTGGCGGCGGCCGGTGCCGACATCGTGCGCTGCACGTGCAACGAGCCCGAGGCGGCCGAGGGACTGGCCCGGATCGTGCCGCGATCCCCGGTCCCGATCGTCGCCGACATCCACCACCAGTACCGGCGGGCGCTCGAAGCGCTCGAAGCAGGTGTCCATTGCCTGCGGCTCAACCCGGGCAACATCAAGAACCCCGAGCACATCAAGACCGTGGCCCGCGAGGCCAAGGACCGCAACGTGCCCATTCGCATCGGGGTCAACGGCGGTTCGCTTCACCCCGATCTCTACAAGAAGTACGGCGACCGGGTGACCCCCGAGGCAATGGTCGAGTCGGCGCTCCAGGAGATCGCCTACTTCGACGAGGTCGACTTCGATCTGATCAAGATCTCGGTCAAGGCCTCGAGCGTGCCGTTGATGATCGAGGCGTATCGCCAACTCGCCGAGGTCACCGATCATCCCCTGCATCTCGGCGTCACCGAGGCGGGCCCACCGCCGATCGGCACGCTCAAGGCGACGGCGGGCATGGCCACCCTGCTGGCCGAGGGCATCGGCGACACGATCCGCTACTCGCTCACCGCCGACCCGGTCGAGGAAGCCAAGGCCGGCCGCCAGTTGCTCGAGACGCTGGGCCTGCGCGAGCGCAAGAACATCGACCTGATCGCCTGCCCGAGCTGCGGGCGAGCCGAGGTCGACGTGTTCACGATCGCCCAGGACGCCATGGCCGCCTTCGGTGAACGTGAGATCCCGTTGCAGGTCGCGGTGATGGGCTGCGTCGTGAACGGTCCCGGCGAAGCCCGCGACGCGGATCTCGGCATCGCGGCCGGCAACAAGCGTGGGCACCTGTTCGTCAAGGGCCAGAACGTGATGGTCGTGCCGGAGGACGAGATGGTCGACACCCTCGTCGAGTGGGCCGAGTACATCCACGAGCACGGCGCCGATGCCGCGCTCGAACGGGCGTCGGCCACCAAGGATGCGGCTCGCCGGGCCGCAGAAGAGGATCGGGAGCGCAACCTCGGAGAGAAGGGCGACGACGCCAACGACACCGAGACGATCATCCGCGAGATCCGGCGCAAGCCCGAGTCCACGTAGTGGTGACGGTGCAGGTCGGTCGCGCGGCAGCCCGCGACCGGGCGCTCCCGCCGATCTCGGTGCGCAGCGGCCGTCCGGCCGACGGCTACGCGCCGGCGGGACGGGTGCCCTATGTGGTCCGGGTGCCGCTCACGCAGGACGAGTTCGACAAGGTGCAGATGCTCCGGACGCGCCAGAAATCGGCGATCTACGGCGGTGCGGCGTGTGCGGTGTTCGGCGTGGCGATGGCCCGGTTTCCGGTGATGCTGCCGCTCGGCCTGGTGATCGGCGCCCTGTCGGCCGTGTTGTGGCTCGCCTGCGCGCTGGTGCTTCGCCGGCTGCTGCCGAAGGTCGAGCCGGGGCCGAAGGCCGACGAATTCACGCTTCGCGGCGTTCACAAGGCGTTCGCGGCGGCGGTATTGCTAGAGTAAGTGGCAACGTTTCGATAGTCCGTTTGGATGAGGCGTGGCCCCAGGCCACGCCTTTCTCGATTGAAGGGAGCAATTTCGCCATGGCCATCGTCGACCGTGTTCGCGATCTCGTCGCTCCGATCATCGACGCCGAGTCGGTCGAGATCTACGACATCGAACACCAGGGTGGTGCGCTGCGCATCTTCGTCGAGCACCCCGATGGCGTCAGCATCGACGTGATCAAGCGCATCAGCCGCAGCATCAGCCATCTGCTCGACGAAGCCGACCCGATTCCCGGGCGCTACACGCTCGAGGTGTCGAGCCCCGGCCTCGAGCGCTCGCTGCGCACGCCCGAACACTTTCGCAAGGCCCTCGGCTCGGTCGTGAAGCTGAAGACCCGCCCCGACGCCGACGGAGATCGCCGTGTGGAAGGCGAGCTGACCGGCGTCGACGACGGCGGCATCGAGGTGTCCGTCGACGGCGATGTGCGCGCGGTGGCGTTCGCCGACATCTCCAAGGCCCGTACCGTGTTCGAATGGGGTCCCACCCCGAAGCCCGGCGGCCCCAAGAAGACCGAGTCCTCCGAGCAGTCCCAGTCCTCCGAGAAGCCCCAGATCCCCGAGAAGCCCCAGATCCCCGAGAAGAAGGCCCCGTCGTCATGAACCAAGACATGATGGAAGCACTCCAGGCGCTCGCCTCCGAGCGAGGCATCTCCGTCGATGCGCTGTTCGCGGCATTGGCCGACGCGCTCGAGTCCGCCTACAAGCGGATGCCCGGCGCGTACGAGTACGCGTGGGTGACGATCAATCCCGAGACCATGGAGTTCCAGGTCTTCGCGCAGGAGCTCGACGACGACGGCGAGCCGATCGGCGAGGAGTTCGAGGTCACCCCCGACGACTTCGGTCGGATCGCCGCGCAGACGGCTCGTCAGGTGATGACCCAGCGCATTCGCGAGGCCGAGCGGGAGCTCAAGTACGAGGAGTACGCAGGGCGCGAGGGCGACATCGTCACCGGCATGATCCAGCAGACCGATGCCCGCTACACGCTGCTCGACCTCGGTCGGGTCGAGGCGCTGTTGCCGCAGGCCGAGCAGGTGCCCTACGAGCGTCCCGACTCCAACGTGCGCATCAAGGCCTACATCGTCGAGGTCCGCAAGACGGCGAAGGGCCCGCAGATCGTGGTCAGCCGTACCCACCCGGGTCTGGTGAAGCGCCTGTTCGAGCTCGAGGTGCCCGAGATCGCCGACGGCGTCGTCGAAATCAAGGCCTGCGCCCGCGAACCAGGGCACCGCACCAAGATCGCCGTGTACTCGAACGACTCCAACGTCGACCCGGTGGGTGCCTGTGTGGGCGCTCGCGGGGCCCGTGTGCGTCAGGTCGTCAACGAGTTGCGGGGCGAGAAGATCGACATCGTGCCGTTCTCGGAGGATCTCGACGAGTTCATCATGAAGGCGCTGTCCCCGGCCAAGGTCACTCAGGTTCGCCCCGACCCCGAGACCGGCGATTGTGACGTCATCGTGCCCGACTTCCAGCTGTCGCTGGCGATCGGCAAGGAGGGGCAGAACGCCCGCCTCGCCTCCCGTCTGACCGGCTGGGGCATCAACATCAAGAGCGAGACCCAGCTGGCCGAGGAAGAGGCCTACGGCGATGTCGAGTGGGCCGAAGGCGAATGGGTCACCGACCCCGAGTCGGGCGAACAGGTCTGGCAGCCCGCCGATGGCGGCGATGCCGTGTCCGCCGCCGACTGGGCCGAAGCCGTCGACGAGAAAACCGCCGATGCCGGCGACGACACCGCGGATGCCGGCGATGACAGTGAGCCCGCAGCGACGGACGCGGACACTGGCGAGTCCGCACCGACGGACGCGGTCCCGGCGGATGCCGGCGACGACACCGCGGATGCCGGCGACGACACCGAGCCCGCACCGACGGACGCGGGTCCGGCGGATGCCGGCGCAAGCACCGCGGATGCCGGCGAAGAAACGGTCTGACCCTCGGCGGACGTGTGTCGGGTGTCGGCGGGTCTTTCCCGCCGACACGCTGGTGCGGGTGCGGCTGGAGGGTCAGGACCTCGTGACCGGAGCAGGCCCGAGACGAGGCGCGTGGGTCGGGCCTGCGGACGCGTGTCTGGAGTTGGCCGCTGATCGGCAGGGCCTGCGCCGAGCTCTGGGACCCGAGGCGAACGCCGTCGCGATCGCTAGGCTTCTGAAGTCGTGGTCGACAGAACCGCTCGCGTGCCCCCACGAGAGCGTCTGAGACCGCGGCCGGTGGGTCATGTGCTCACCGCTCGTTTATCACAAGGACTTTCGCCGGAACGTGCCATCCAATATTCGCGTGTACGAACTCGCCCGAGAGCTCGGTCTCACCAATGCCGAGACACTCGACCTCGCCGAGGGCCTCGGCATCGGGGTGAAGAGCCATTCATCGAGCATCGTCGACGCGCAGGCTGACCGGGTTCGCCGCAAGGCCGAGCGCGAGGGCCTGATCCGAGACGAGCAGCCGCCGGAGCCGGGCAAGAAGCCCGCCAAGAAGGCAGCCAAGAAGAGCGCCAAGAAGACGGCGAGCAAGAGCACGAAGAAGGCGGCGAAGAAGTCGGCCAAGGCGCCGGATCCGGAGCCTGCCGAGGATGCCGTCGAGACCCCCGAGGTCACCGACCCCGTCGAGGTCGAGGCGCCGGCCGAGGCCGCGACGCCGGCGGAAGTCGAGGCGCCGACCGAGATCGCACCGGCCGCTGAAGCGGCCGAACCCGAGGTGTCCGAACCCGTTGCCGAGACCCCGGCGCCCGAGGCTCCGGCCGAGCCCGAACCCGCCGCGCCTGCGCCCGAGGCGCCGGCTGCGCCGGCGCGCGTGATCTCGTCGAGTGGCAGCGGGGCACCGCCGAAGCGCACGACCGAGGAGCCGCCTCCCGCGGCTGCGCCGGTCGTCAAGAAGGTCGTCAAGAAGGTCGTCAAGAAGCTTGTCAAGAAGGTGGCGATCAATCCCAACGTGAAGCCGGGCGACGCCCCGACCTCCACGTCGGGCAAGCCGATCCCGCCGCCGCCGAGGTCGGCGACCGGTCGAGCGATTCCGCCTCCGCCGGGTGGTCGCGGCCCGCGCACGCCTGCGGGCGCGCCGTCGCGCAGTGGTCCGCCGTCGGGTGGCGGCATGCCGGGAGGACGTCGTCCGTCGGGCGGTCCGCGCGAGCAGGTCCCGGGCGCTGGTGCGCCCGGTCGTGGCGGCCCCGGTGGTGGCCGTGGTGGTCCCGGTGGTCCCAACCAGGGTCGCCGTCCGCCGCGCCGCAAGGGCCGTCGTCGTCGGAGCCGCGAAGAGCTCCAGCCGATGGACGCGCCGTCCTACACCCCGGACGACGCGCCGGTTCCCGAGGGCGAGATCGTCGTCGAGCGCGCCTCCACCGCACTGGACCTCGGTCCGAAGCTCAACCGCACCGCGGCCGACGTCGTTCGTTTCATGATGGAAGCCGGCGAGATGGTCACGGCCACCCAGTCGCTCTCCGATGAGATGATCGAGCTCTTCGCCGACGACGTCGGTGCCGAAATCCGCCTGGTGGATCCGGGTGAGGAGCAAGAGGTCGAGCTGCAGAAGCTGCTCGAGGTCGACGACGACGACGACGACGCGCCGCTGCGCCCGCCGGTCATCACGGTCATGGGCCATGTCGATCACGGCAAGACGCTGCTGCTCGACCGCATCCGTGATGCGAGCGTGGTCGAGGGCGAGGCTGGTGGCATCACCCAGCACATCGGTGCCTACCAGGTCGAACGCGACGGCCAGAAGATCACCTTCATCGACACTCCTGGTCACGAGGCGTTCACCGCCATGCGCGCCCGCGGCGCCGGTGCGACCGACATCGTCATCTTGATGGTGGCGGCCGACGACGGCGTGATGCCGCAGACCATCGAGGCGATCAACCACGCCAAGGCGGCCGAGGTGCCGATCGTGGTGGCGGTCAACAAGATCGATCGCGACAACGCCGATCCGCAGAAGGCCATCGCCGGCGTCGCCGAGCACGGTCTCGTGCCCGAGGCCTGGGGTGGCGAGACCATCTTCCAGGAGATCTCGGCACTGAAGAACATCGGTGTCGAGGAACTGCTCGACCAGCTTCTGCTGGTGGCCGAGGTCGAGGACCTCCGGGCCGAACCCGACGGCCGCGCCTCCGGCGTGGTTCTCGAAGCCAACCTCGACATCGGTCGTGGCCCCGTGGCCACGGTGCTGGTGCAGCGAGGCACCCTCAAGGTCGGCGACCCGATGGTCGCCGGTGCCGCCTGGGGCCGTGTGCGCGCGCTGATCAACGATCGCGGTGAGAACGTGAAGGAAGCCGGGCCCTCGATGCCCGTGCAGGTTCTCGGCCTCAGCGAAGTGGCCGGTGCGGGCGACGAGTTCGTCGTCGCTCCGTCGGAGAAGGTGGCCAATCGTGTCGCCGACACCCGTGAACACTGGCAGCGCCAGTCGAGCCTGGGCCGTGAGGCCCATGCGCTCTCCGGTGGCGCCAAGCTCGAGGACATCTTCGAGCAGATCAAGCGGGGCGAGGCAGCCACGCTCAACATGGTCGTCAAGGCCGACGTCAACGGTTCGCTCGAGGCGGTCACCGAGTCGCTGCGCAAGCTCGAACGCGACGAGGTCAAGATCGGCTTCGTGCATCGTGGCGTGGGCGGTATCACCGAGAACGACATCCAGTTGGCGGCCGCGTCGAACGCCACCATCATCGGGTTCAACGTCCGTCCCGAACGCAAGGCCCGTGATCTGGCGGAAATCGAGGGTGTGGAGATCCGCACCTACGAGATCATCTACAAGCTGCTCGAGGACATCGAGGCGGCAATGGTCGGCATGCTTGCCCCTGCCTTCGAAGAGGTCGTCACGGGCGACGCCGAGGTGCGCGAGATCTTCAGCGTTCCCCGCATCGGCAAGATCGCCGGTTGCTACGTCACCAACGGCGTCATCACCCGCAACTCGAAGGTTCGCTTCCTGCGCGAGGGGACGATCATCTGGAAGGGCACGGTGCAGTCGCTCCGCCGCTTCAAGGACGATGCCACCGAGGTGGCTGCGGGCTACGAGTGCGGTATCGGCCTCTCCGACTTCCAGGACCTCAAGGAAGGCGACATCATCGAGACCTTCGAGGAACGCGAGATCGAGCGCACGCTCGATTCCTAGCGTGCACGTTCTGGCTGTCGAGTTCGACCTTCGGTTGCCCCACTGTCAGTCGCTGAAGGAGAAGCGCTCGGTCCTGCGGCCGGTGCTCGACGGCTTGAAGAATCGTCACCCGGTGGCGGTGGCCGAGGTCGATCATCAGGATCTCTGGCAACGGGCGGCCATCGGTGTGGCGGTGGTGTCGGCGAGTACCGCAAGAGCGGAGGCGATGATGGACGAGGCCGAGCGTTTCGTCTGGTCGTTCCCCGAGCTCGAGGTGTTGCGGTCGGTGTCTCGCTGGCTGGAAGATGATTGATGGAGACTGGTTGATGGCTGGCAAGGGAAACCAACGGAGCCGCCGGGGCAACCCGGCCACCACGAATCGCACCGCGCGCGTGGGCGAGCTGATCAAGCGCATCATCGCCGAGGAACTGGAGCATTTCGACGACGACCGCATGTCGCTGGTGTCGATCACGAGCGTCGACGTCGACCGCGAACTCCACAAGGCCGTCTGCTGGTTCACCACCCTCGATGGCAACGACGAGCCTGCCGTCGAGGAGGCCTTCCAGGAGTACCGAGGGCGGCTGCGCAAGGCCGTGAGCGACCAGGCTCGGCTGCGCTCGACCCCGATGCTCGAGTTCCGTGCCGATTCGACCCTGCGGGCGGCCGAACGGATCGAAACCCTGCTGCGCAGCGACCAACGTCCACCGGTGCCCGATCCCGAGACGCCCGACACCGACCCGGCCTGAGATGGCTCGGTCGGGAAAGGGGAACGACGAGGGGCCGCACGGCGTCGTCGTCATCGACAAGCCGGCCGGGTGGACCAGTCATGACGTGGTGGCAAAGAGTCGCGGCGTGCTCGGAACCCGCAAGGTCGGACACAGCGGCACGCTCGATCCCGATGCGACCGGCGTGCTGGTGCTGGGCGTCGGCAAGGCGACACGGCTGCTGCGGTTCCTCACCGAGCTGCCCAAGTCGTATGTGGGCGAGATCGTGCTGGGCACCGAGACATCAACGCTCGACGCCGCCGGCGACGTCACGGCGGTCCACGACATGGCGGCGGTCACCGACGCGCAGGTCCGGGCGGCGACGGTGCCGCTGACCGGCGCGATCGAGCAGATTCCGCCGATGGTCTCTGCCGTGAAGATCGACGGCAAGCGCCTCCACGAGCTGGCTCGCGAAGGCAAGGAGGTGGACCGTCCGGCGCGGCCCGTGACGGTTTTTCGCTACGACGTCGAACCGGTCCCCGGCGAGCCCGGGGTCTGGCGTTGTGAGGTCGATTGTTCGTCGGGCACCTATGTGCGGACCCTGGCGGCTGACCTGGGCGCGGCACTGGGTGGCGGCGCCCACCTACGGGCATTGCGACGCACTGCGGTCGGCGGCTTCACGCTCGCCGATGCGGGCACCATCGAGAAGCCCGTGCTGCGGCCCGTCGCCGATGCCGTGCGGCACCTCGACCAGGTCGTCGCCGACGAGGAGATGGCCGTCGATGTCGGTCACGGCAAACGCCTCGACCGCGACCGCCTCGGGGTCGGAGACTCGGCCGGACCCTGGGCCGTCAGCGACGCGGCCGGTGCACTCCTCGCGGTCTACGAAGCGCACAAGGGTGCGACGAAGCCGGCCCTGGTGATCCCCCGGTAACGTCGTCGTGATGGACATCCTCCACGACCGGCGTGACACCCTGCCCGATGCCATGGCGGTGGCGTCCACCATGGGCGTGTTCGACGGAGTTCACGTCGGCCACCAGGCGGTGTTCCGCCAGGTCAGAGACGTTGCCGACCGGCTGGGCGTCGCCTCTGCGGTGGTCACATTCGACAACCATCCGGCTTATGTGGTCCGTCCCGAGAGTGCGCCGCGGCTGCTCACGACGTTGGACCAGAAGCTCGAACTCATCGCGGCGCAGGGCATCGACTTCACCTACGTGATCCACTTCGACGAGGAACGGGCGGCCACGCATCCCGAGGTCTTCGTCGAGCAGGTCTTCATCGATGCCTTACACGCCCGAGCCATCGTGGTCGGCGAGGATTTCCACTTCGGCAAGGGCCGCAGCGGCAACGTCGAGGGCCTTCGAGACATCGGCGCGCACTGGAATTTCGAGGTGCACACCCTCGAACTCATCCGCCACGAGGCAGATGCTCGTGAGCCGGTCTCGTCCACGAAGATCCGACGGGCGTTGGCCGGTGGCGATGTCGATCGGGCGGCGGCGATGCTGGGGCGGCCCTACACCGTGCGCGGCGTCGTCGAACAGGGCGATCAGCGGGGGAGCGGGATCGGCTTCCCCACGGCCAACCTGCCGGTTCCCAACGTGATGGCCTGGCCGGCCGACGCCGTCTACGCGGGCTGGTGTCACCGAGCCAACGGCGACCGCCATCCGTGCGCGATCAACATCGGCCGTCGCCCCACATTCTACGAGCACACCGAACAGTCGTTGCTGGAGGCGCACCTCATCGGCTTCGACGGCGAGCTGTACGGCGAACAGATCGACGTCTCGTTCGTCGAATTCCTGCGCAGCGAGCGCAAGTTCGACGGCATCGACCAGCTCGTCGCCCAACTCACCACCGATGTCGCCGATGCCTTGACAGCATTGGGCGATTACTAGAACATGTTCTAGAAATGTTCACCGGACTTGTGGAAGAAGTGGGGACGGTTCGCTCCGTCACCCCGGTTGGCGGTGGGGCCCGCGTCGTGATCGAGGCCGCTCTCGTCCTCGACGACGCCGGTCTCGGCGCTTCGATCGCGGTCAACGGGTGTTGCCTGACCGTGGTCGAGTTCGATGCGGTCTCCTGGGCCGCCGACGCCGTGCCGGAGACCCTCGAGCGCACGAACATCGGCGCACTCCGGCCCGGCGACGCCGTCAACCTCGAGCGTCCGCTCGCGGCCAACGGCCGCTATGGCGGACATGTCGTGCAAGGTCACGTCGACGCCACGGCCGAGGTCCTCACCATCGACGAGCTCGACGACGGATCCTTCCGCTATGCGTTCTCGTTGCCCTCCGCGGTGGCCTCCTATGTCGTCGAGAAGGGGAGTATCGCGGTCGACGGCATCAGCCTCACCGTTGCCGCGGTCGACACCAGCACCTTCGCCATCGCCGTCATCCCCCACACGCATGAGGTCACCACGCTCGGAGGCCGTACCGTGGGCGACAGGGTCAACATCGAAGCCGACGTGTTGGCCAAGTACGTGGAACGACTCGTTCGTCCCTCGCTCTGATCCGGAGACATGAATGACTCAGCTCGACAGCATCGACGAGGCCATCGAGGCCTTCCGGCGAGGCGAGTTCCTGGTCGTCGTCGACGACGAGGATCGTGAGAACGAGGGTGACCTCATCATCGCGGCCGACGCGATCACCGAGGAGAAGATGGCGTGGATGGTGCGCCACACCAGCGGTGTGATCTGCGCGCCGATGACGGAGCAGCACGCCGACCGACTCCAGCTGCCCCTGATGGTCACCGAGAACACCGAGGCCCACCGCACGGCCTTCACCGTCACGATCGATCTGGTGGTCGGCAACACCACCGGCATCTCCGCCGGCGATCGGGCCCGCACGGTGGCGGCCCTCGCCGACCCCCACCGCTCGCCCCGAGAGTTCAGCCGGCCGGGGCACATCTTCCCCTTGCGGGCCCGCAACGGTGGCGTGTTGAAGCGGGCCGGTCACACCGAGGCCGCCGTCGATCTCTGCCGCATGTCCGGTCGCGTCGAGGTCGCCGCCATCTGCGAGATGACCAACGACGACGGCACGATGCTGCGGCTCGACGACTGTCGCGAATTCGCCGACCGCTGGGGCCTGCGCCTCATCTCCATCGCCGACCTCATTCGTCATCGCCGCCGGCGCGAGAAACTGGTCGAGCACTTCGCCGCAGCCCGCGTGCCCACCACCTACGGCGACTTCATGGCCCACGCCTACCGCTCCTTGCTCGACGGCGAGGAACACGTGGCCTACGTGATGGGTGATGTCGAGGGTGGCAAGCCTCCGCTCGTGCGGGTGCACAGCGAGTGCCTCACCGGCGACATCCTCGCGTCGATCCGTTGCGACTGCGGGCCGCAGCTGCACACCGCACTGCAGAACATCGCCGACGAGGGTCGAGGTGTGCTGGTGTACCTGCGAGGCCACGAGGGCCGCGGCATCGGCATCGGTCACAAGCTACGGGCCTATGCGCTGCAGGACGGCGGCATGGACACCATCGAGGCCAACGAGGCGCAAGGGCTGCCGATCGACTCACGGGAGTACGGCGTCGGGGCGAACATCCTCGCCGACCTGGGCGTCACCGCCATGCGCCTGATGACCAACAACCCCACCAAGCTCGGCGGGCTGGAGGGCTACGACCTCGAGATCACGGAGCGGGTCCCGATCGAGATCGAGACCAATCCGGAGAACGTGCGCTACCTCCGGACCAAGCGCGACCGCATGGGTCATACGCTCGCCGACGACGCCTCCGACGGCTGAGCGGCAGGCGCCGCCGCCCGGCGCCAGTTTCGGACGAACGACCGGTCGGCCATCCGCCCTGGCGACCAGCGGCCCCACACACCGCCCACGGCCGCGTGGGTGCGGTCGTTCCACTCGATGCAACTGGGCTCGGCCACCCGGCGAACCACCTGGCGGATGCCGTTGTCGTGCACGACATAGCCGGCCCAGACGCCGGGAAAGTCCTTGGTTGCCCCCACCTCGGTGATGGTGGCACTCCCGTGTGTGCGCGCCCGGTTGCGATGGGTGTGGCCCGACGAGATGACGAGGTCCGGGTTCGCCTCGAGCAGACGAGCCAGCAACGGCGCGGCCTGGCGACGTGGGGTGCCGATCGGCCAGATCCGGGGGGTGCGGTGAGGTTCGAGGTGATGGTGGAAGAAGACCAGCGCCGGGCCGTGGGTGTCGACCGCCTCGATGAGACGGTTCTCGAGATGGTGGATGCGTCCCCACGAGTGCCCGGGAGTGGTCGTGTCGGCGGCGATGACGCGAATGCCTGGGATGTCCACGGTCTGCACATCGGTCGGGCACAGTGCCCGTTGCCGCAGTTGCTCATGGGCGTCGAGCGACCCCGGCTTCGCAAAGGTGTCGTGGTTGCCCGGGATCGCCACGACCGGGATCCGGATGGTGTCGAGCAACTCGTCGAACAATTCCCAGTGCTCCGGCATGCCGTAATCGGTGATGTCGCCCTTGATGACGAGCAGGTCGGCGCCCCAGGCAGTGGCTTCGGCCACCGCCGCCTGCGCACAGCGCAGCGGGTAGTCGCGCTCGCGGTGGTCGGGCTCGGTCATCTCCTTCAGGAGACCGAAGCCGGTCTCGCCGAGGTGGAGGTCGCTGATCGTGGCGATCTTCGTCCGGGCGGGCCCGCCTAGTGACTCGGTGGTCGGTACGGCGAACTCGGCGACCGTTCGCCCGTCGACCTGCACGGCAATCGAGTGGGTCGTCGCCGGGCGCAGGCCGGAGATGTCGGCAGCACCCCGGCGGCCGCTCGATCCGAGCGCCTGCGTCGTCCCGTCGACGACGACGGCGACCTCGCCGGAGGGGAGGTCTCGCCAGGTGAGCTGCGCGACGCAGTCCTCGACAGCGAAGACCTCGACCGGCTCGAGCCGCGTGAAGGGGAATGTCGGGGCCACGTTCGACTATCGGCAGTCGGAGCCGGGAATCTGAGCGGGCACGGCTCCTCGCTCAGCTCCCGCCGGTGAAACCGGTCGTTTCCCGGCGCCTGAAGGCTGCGTTGACCCGTTGTCGTTCGAGATGCTGGGCGACCTGTTTGGCGCCCTGTGGGACGGGATGGTCGCCGAGGAAGGCGGAAACGTCGGCGACCAGTGCGTCGGTGTCGAGCTGGCTGATGCCTTCGAGGAGGCGGGCCACGGAGTTGCTCGGGAAGCGTTCGCCGATCAGTTCCCAGTTCGACTTGGTGAACTCCCACACCCGTGGACCGGCGATCGGGTTCGTGAGCGCCCGGCGGATCACATACGGCGCGTCCTGGGTGCGAACCTCTCCGGCGAGGATGTCGTCGAGGACCGGCAGTTCGGGGATCGGGAGATCGGCCAGCGCTCGCAGGTGTCGCTGTTCGGTCTGGGGGTCATCGGCGGATTGCCAGGTCGAACGGATGGCCGGTCCTGCGCTGGGGTCGGTGTGGGCGATCACGGCCAGGGCGGCTGCCGCGAGGGTGGGATCGGCGTGGCCGAGCATCGCTCGGCACGCGTCGATCACCCCGGCATCGCCGGCGACGATGCCGAGGAGACGCACGAGTGTGGCGCGCAACTCCCGGGTGCGGTCGTCGTCGTCGGTGGCCGTTTCGAGACCGAGGCGTTCGAGTGCGGGTGCGGCCAGCTCGACGACATGTTCGACGAGGCGGGCCTTGGCTTCGTCGTTCGCCACGCGCTCGAGCCCGGCGAACCCGGCGGCGAGTGCCTGCCACACGGTCAGGTCGGTCTCGTCGATCATGGTGCGGGCGAGTCTCAGCCACGCATCGCCGGTCAGTTCACCGGCGATGGCGAGCGCCCATGCGTCGTCGATCAGGCCGTGACGTTCGGACGCGGTGCGGGCGCCCGGACCCGACGCTTCGATGGATGCACCGAGCACCGGTCCGTGGGCGACGCGGTAGAAGCCGGCTGCGTCGGCGTTGGCGGTCACGAGCGTGCCGGAGGTCTCGAGGGTGGTCGACTCGATGTCGAGCGTCACCCGATGGTCGGTGATCTCGCCGTCGTCATCGAGCCGGATGCCGAGCGGCACCGCCCAGCGCTTCGCTTCGGCGGCTGCGGGGTCGAGGGTGAAGTGGCGTTGTGTGAGTCGTAGGCCGTCGGGCATCTGCTCCACCTCGATCACGGGGTGGCCGCCCTGGTGGATCCAGCCGTCCATCATCGCCCGAACCGGCTCGCCGCTCACCTGCTCGAGGGCATCCCAGAGGTCGCTGGTCTCGGTGTTCGCGTAGGCGTGTGTCTCGAGGTAGTGGCGAACGCCGTCGCGGAATCGCTCTGCGCCGAGGTGCTGTTCGAGCATGCGGACCACCGAGGCACCCTTCTCGTACGTGAGGACGTCGAACATGCCCTCCGCTTCCTGCGGTGTGACGACCGGGAACTCGATGGGGCGCGTGGTGGCCAGCGCATCGGTGTCGAACGCGACGGCCCGCGAGCGACCGAATGTGGTCCACACCATCCAGTCGGGTCGGTAGGCGTGGCTGCACGACGTCTCCATGAAGGTGGCGAAGGCCTCGTTGAGCCAGATGCCTTCCCACCACTTCATGGTGACGAGGTCGCCGAACCACATGTGGGCGAGCTCGTGGTTGATGACGTCGGCGACCACCTGCAGTTCGGGCTGACTGGCCCGGTCGGGGTCGACGAGCAGGAGTACCTCGCGGAACGTGACGCAGCCCAGGTTCTCCATGGCGCCGAACGCGAAGTCGGGGATGGCCAACAGGTCGACCTTGTCGCCGGGGTAGGGGATGTCGTAGTACTCGGTGAACCATCGCAGCGCGTGGACGGCGACATCGAGTGCGAACGGGGTGAGGTCGCCCTTGCCGGGACGGTGGACGACCCGCACCGGCACGCCATCGGCGTCGACGGGGTCGGTGATCTCCAGGGGTCCGACGACGAAGGCGACGAGGTAGGTGGACATCCGCATGGTCTCCGCGAAGGTGACCCGGCGGCGCCCATCGGGGTCGATCGTGTCGGCCACCTCGGCGCTGTTCGCCACGGCGAGGTGGTTGGGGTCCACCACCAGCGTGGTGGCGAAGGTGGCCTTGTAGGCGGGTTCGTCCCAACATGGGAACACCCGCCGCGCGTCGGTGGACTGGCATTGGGTCGTGGCGATCGTGTGGACCTCGCCGGCGTCGTCCTCGTAGGTCGAGCGGTAGAAGCCTCGGAGCTGATCGTTGAGAATGCCGCGGAACGAGAGTTGGACTCGGGCGGGGCCGGGTGACAGGTCGGCCGGCAAGGTGAGGTGCAGCCGTTCCGACGCCTCGTCGAGCCGGATGTCGGGTGCGTGCTCGATCGCCGCCGCGCCCTCGCCGACGATGATCAGCGCGCTCTCGATCTCGAGTTCGATGGCGTTGCACACGATCTCGTCGGTCTTCTCGAGGATCTCCACGTCGATGGTCGCGGCACCCCGAAACGTGGACGTGGGGATGTCGGGCTCGAGCACGAGTTCGTAGCGGTGCGGCACGACATGCGAGGGAAGACGGGGGTCGACGTCGGTCATCCCCTGAATCTAGAAGCTTCACGGGACCGTAAACGGAAACACACCCTTGTAATACCTTTCTCCGCTTTGATGGATGTACGGGTCATCCAACAGGAGGTATCGGTGTGCGGAACCGAAATCATCAAGAGGAGCACGACGAGTCGTTCGATTCCATCGAATGGCCCGATGCCGAGCTGGGTGTCGACGACCAGGCGTTCGCGGAAGCGATCGCCAACGGCCGGGACGAGGAACTCGCGGCGTAGCGCGATTTGGGCCTGATTCCTCAGGCGGCGCCCCCGGTGAGAGGGGGTACCCTCCACTGGTTCCGGATCGCTGCCCCTGGAGTCCACCGTGGAAGCCTCACTCGACGTCGTCGGCGTCGGTAACGCCATCGTCGACGTCATCTCGACCGTCGACGACGATTTCATCGCCGCCCACGACCTCAACAAGGGCGCGATGACATTGATCGACGCCGATCGGGCCACGTCGCTCTACGCCGCGATGCCACCCGGGATCGAGGCGTCGGGCGGATCGGCGGCCAACACCATGGCCGGCCTGGCGAGCCTCGGTAGCCGGTCGGCCTATCTGGGCAAGGTGCGCGAGGATCAGCTGGGCGAGGTCTTCATTCACGACCTTCGTGCCGCGGGCGTGGGTTTCGACGTGCCCGGAGCGCCGGAGGGCCCGCCGACGGCACGTTGCCTGATCCAGGTCACCCCGGATGCCGAGCGCACGATGAACACCTTTCTCGGCATCTCGGCGTTCCTGAGCCCCGAGGACATCGACGAGGCGATCGTGGCGTCGGCCGCGATCACGTACTGCGAGGGCTACCTCTGGGACATGGACATCGCCAAGGAGGCGATCCGGGGTGCGATGGCCGTGGCTTCCGATGCCGGCCGCACCGTCTCGCTGACCCTCTCCGACGCGTTCTGCGTGGACCGTCACCGGGCCGAATGGCTCGAGCTGATCAGTGACAAGGTCGATCTCGTCTTCGCCAACGAGTCGGAGATCTGTGCACTGTTCGAAACCGACGACTTCGACCGTGCGGCCTCGCAGATCGAGGGCATGGTCGAGGTCTCCGCGCTCACCCGCTCGGCCGCGGGGTCGGTGATCGTCGCCAACGGCGAACGCATCGTCGTGCCCGCCGCCCCGGTGGCGAAGGTGGTCGACGCCACCGGGGCCGGCGATCTCTACGCGTCCGGATTCCTGCACGGACTGGCCAACGGAGCCGACCTCGCCCGCTGTGCCGAGCTCGGCGGCATCGCTGCGGGAGAGGTCATCTCCCACATCGGTGCCCGCTCCCAGGTGCCCCTCACCACCCTCATCTGAACCGCGGATGGGTGCGTTGCCGGGGAGTTCGGCGCAGCCGAACTGCAGCAACGCGAAGCGTTGCCCTTGACAGGTGGATAATAACCGTTATCATCGGGGTCGTGCCCACCGCCCCACTCGTCTCGTCGACTGTCGATGCCCATGATCCGTTGACGGATCGGCTGCTGGCCGCTGCGGTCGACGTGTTCACCGAGAACGGGTTCGAGAAGGCGGGTGTCGCGGCCATCGCCCGCGCCGCCGGGGTGACCACGGGGGCGATCTACGCACGCTGGAGCGGCAAGCAGGAGATGATGCTCGACGCCCTCGATCTGGTCATGACCGACCAGCTGGAGCGTCTCCTCTCGGCCGACGGCGGCGACGTCACCGACATCCTCGGGGCGCTGGGTGCGGAGCTGCTCGTCCGATCACCGTCGGCCGACGCGCTCATCGCCGAAGCGCTGGTCATCGCCCGACGAGATGCCGAGTTCCAGACGATGCTCACCCGCCGAATGGCCGAGCAGGAAACCAAGCTCGCTCGGCTGATCGACGACGGCAAGACCGACGGCCTGCTCGACCCGACCCTGCCGACCGAGGCGATCGTCGCGCTGTGTCACGCGATCAGCCTCGGATTCGCGATGCTCGGATCCATCGATCGCGAGCTCCCGGTCGCCGACGGCTGGAATGCCGTGATCCAACGGCTGATCATCGCCGCACGACCGATCTCCGCAGTACCACCCGAAGCCCATCCCGTAGAGAACCATCCCGACGAGAACGAGGAGCCATAGATGGCTGTCACCGATGCAAACAGCACTGACGCGAATGACGTCGACCGGATCATGGACATCGCCCAGGCGAACACCAACCCCGACGAGCTGATTCATGCCGTGAAGGACAACGCCGAGGCGATCTTCACCTGGGGTTACGACAAGGGCGAGCGGGCCAAGCTCGACAAGTTGTACGAGAAGGCGAAGACGTCGCAGTGGAACGCGTCCACCGATCTCGACTGGTCGACCGAGGTCGATCCCTACACCGCGCTCGACCTCAACCTCGAGCGGGCGCTCATGGGCGGCTTCGAGCAGGACCCCGACAGCCCGGTCGCCAAATGGGGCGACAAGGAGTGGGAGGAATTCGGCCTCCAGTCGATCAAGTGGCGGCTGAGCCAGTTCATGCACGGCGAGCAGGGTGCGCTTCTCTGCACGGCCAAGATCGTCGAGACGGTGCCGTGGATCGACGCGAAGTACTACGCCGCGACGCAGGTCGTCGACGAGGCCCGCCACGTCGAGGTGTTCGCCCGCTATCTCGACGAGAAGCTCGACGGCGGCTATCCCGTCAACCCGCATCTCGGCCTGCTGCTCGACGACATCATCAACGACAGCCGCTGGGACATGACCTATCTCGGCATGCAGATCATGGTCGAGGGGCTCGCCCTCGCCGCCTTCGGCTTCATGCACGATGTCACCACCGAGCCGTTGCTCAAGAAGCTGCTCCGCTACGTCATGAGCGACGAAGCGCGCCACGTGGCGTTCGGCGTGCTCTCACTGCAGGAGGTCTACGCGGAGATGGACGCCGCCGACATCCGCGAACGCCAGGAGTTCGCCTTCGAGGCCGCGATGCGCATGCGTGATCGCTTCCTCCAGCAGGAGGTCTGGGAGCACATGGGCGTCGACACCCGCAAGATGGTGGAGCTGCTGCTCAACGCGCCCGAGGAGTCCAAGGTCTTCCAGCGGATGCTCTTCTCGAAGATCGTCCCGAACTGTCGCAAGCTGGGCCTGCTCGATGCCGGCGACGGCTGGTTGCGTGACCGGTTCACCGAGATCGGCGTGATCGAGTTCGAGCACTTCGAGGACACCGGCTCGGAGTTCACGAACTACGACCTCGAGGACGGCAACATCGGCGGCGAGGCCACGGCCGCCGCCGTCTGATGGGGTACACCTGCTTCGAGGTCGAAGAGACCGAGGGCGTGGCCCATGTCCGCCTGTCGAGGCCCGACGCGCTGAACTCGATGATTCCGGCCTTCTGGTCGGAGCTCCCGGAGATCATCGGCGAACTGTCCGACTCGGGACGCGTTCGTGCGGTGGTCCTCTCGTCGACCGGCAAGCACTTCAGTGCGGGCATGGACCTCGCCGTCTTCGGTGGCGGTACCGACGACGCGCTCGCGGACGGCGCCGGGCGTATCGAGGAGCGGGGTCGTCAACGGGCCGCGTTGCGCTACAACGTGCTGCACCTGCAGGACTCGTTCTCGATTCTCGAGCGAGCCCGCATGCCGGTGCTCGCGGCGATCCAGGGCGGGTGCATCGGAGGCGCGGTCGACATGGTGACGGCGGCCGACTGTCGCTACGCCACCGCCGACGCCTTCTTCTGCATCCAGGAGATCAACATCGGCATGACCGCTGACGTGGGCACGCTCCAGCGCCTTCCCAAGCTCATTCCCGAGGGCGTCGTGCGCGAGCTCGCCTACACCGGTCGGCGGATGCCGGCCGCGCAGGCGCTCGACTACGGGCTGGTCAACCAGGTCTACGCCGATCAGGCCGCGATGCTCAACGGTGTCCACGACATCGCAGCCGAGATCGCGTCGAAGTCGCCCCTGGCGGTCCACGGCACCAAGGAGACCATCCTCTACAGCCGCGACCACGCGGTCGACGACGCGCTGAAGTACATCGCCGCCTGGCAGACCGGCATGTTCCAGCCGGGCGACATGCTCGAGACATTCGCGGCGAAGGCCGAGGGCCGTGATCCGGTGTTCGAGGATCTCGGCGCCATCCGGCGCGGCCTCTAGCTCTCGAGCGGAGGTCCGAAGGCCAGCGAGAGATCGCCGAGCTGCACGAGGGTCGACGCGACCCAGCCGCCGAGGGCGTTGAAGTGGCTGTCGAGCGTGGATCCGTCGACCAGGGCCGACTCGTCGAGCTCGTAGACCCCCTCGTAGCTCACCTCGATCGCGAACTCGGCCTGATCGCCGTCGGCGCCGTAGACCGACTCGACGGTGGGACCGCTGCGGGTCAGCCGTTCGCGACCGAGCGCGGCGCTGCTCACCGGAAGCACCTGGAGCACGGCATGTGGCTCGGGTGGCTCGATCAACCGCTGCACCCGAAGCGTGATCTCGATCTCGATCCGTGGGGGTTCGGTGAATTCCTCGTCGACGTACCAGCTCCGGTACGCGGTCTGCGACCAGGTGGGCCACACGCAGCTGACATCGGCCTGCACCCGGGGTGGACGGCCCTCACCGGGAAGGCCGTAGCTGGTCTGCCACGACATGTCGCCGAGCATGACGTCGACCTGGAAGCGCTCCTCGAACGCCTGACGTTCGAGCCGGGAATTCTCGAACGCGTCCCGCAGTGCGCCGATGGCGTCGGTGAATACGTGGTCGAGCATGAACCGACGAGGCTAGTACCCGGCAGCCACATCGACGGGCCCGAGGAGCTCGTCGCCCCGGAGCCATCGCCCGACGTTCTCCTCGACCCGCTCGGCGAGGCGGGGTAGTCCCATCTCGGCGGTGTTGCCCACGTGGGGCGTGATGAGCACGTTGTCGTAGCCCCAGAGAGCGTGGCCGTCGGGCAACGGCTCGGGGTCGGTCACGTCGAGCACCGCGCCGGCGATGGTCCCGGCCGCCAGGGCGGCGAGAAGGTCGTCATTGACCACGTGCTTGCCTCGTCCGACATTGACGAGCCACGCATCGTCGGGCATCGCGGCGAGGAGGTGCTCGTCGACGATGCCGGTCGTCTCGGGTGTGAGCGCCAGACAGACGATGACCGCGTCGGCGTTGCTGACGGCGTCGAGGCGGTCGGCGGTGGCGACCGTACGAGCGGCGCCGGGGACCGGCGTAGGGGAGCGGCGGACACAGGTGACGTCACACCCCCAGGGCTCGATCAGCCGCAGGAAGCTCTCGGCGAGACCGCCGCCGCCGAGCACGGTGAGTTTCGCCCCGAGCAGGTTGCGGCCCTCCTGGCGGCTCCACGACGATGCCCGGACGAAGGTGGGCATGGCGCGGAACGCGGTGAGCAGCGCCGCCATGATCCACTCGGCGCAATCGTCGGCGTAGACACCCTTGCCGCAGGTCCAGAGGTGGTCGTCGTCGAGCAGATGGACGACGGTCTCGATACCGGCGTAGGGGAGCTGGATCCATCGAGCATCGGGGGCGCGCTCGATGATGGTGGCGAACTCGTCGACGGCGGCCGGGTCGGCCCAGATGATCGCGTCGGCAACGGCCGGATCGACCACCGTGGCGCCGGCGCGCTCGACCGCGGCGACGAGCACGGCATGCATCTCGGGGCGGCTCCGCGGCTCGACCGCGATCCGGCCGCCCCCGGCCATCAGTCGACCCCGAACTGGCGATCGCCGGCGTCGCCGAGCCCGGGCACGATGTAGCCGATCTCGTTGAGGTGGCTGTCGATCGAGGCGGTCACGTGGGCGTCGGCGGTGCCCGACGTGCGCAGGGCTGCGACACCTTCGGGGGCCGAGAGGACACAGACGACGGTGATCGCACCCGCGTTGGCGCGGCGGAGGCTCTGGCACGCGTGGATGGCCGAACCGGCGGTGGCGAGCATCGGGTCGAGGACCATCACCGGCTGTCCGGCGAGGTCGGCGGGTACGGTGTCGAGATAGACATCCGGCTGGAGCGTCTCCTCGTTGCGCTTGAGGCCGAGGAACCCGGTGCGGGCCTCGGGGAGCACGGCGAGGGCAGCATCGAGCATTCCCAGCCCGGCCCGCAGGACCGGGACGAGGAGCGGCAGCATCGTGTCGGGCCCGAGTTTCGTGCCGGTGGTCGGGCCCATCGGGGTGACGATGTCGACCTGAGCCGTGGTGATGTCGCGTGAGGCCTCGTAGACGAGGTGTCGACTCAGGGTTCGCAGTTCGGCCCGGAACGCCGGCCGAGTGGTGGTCTCGTCTCGCAGACGCGTCAGGGCGACGGCGGCGAGGGGGTGATCGACGACATGGACATGCACCGAGCGACTATGCCACGTCCGATGGGTGCCGGCACCGATCGGCTCAGGGAAGCACCTTCGATACGGTGACCGATGCGGCGTCACCGTAGAGCGCGGCCGCCATGGTCCGGATGTCGTCGGGCGAGAGCGACTCGAGGATGGCGAAGCGTTGGTCCGATTGGAGCACGTCGACGTCAGGGAAACGGGTGGCAGCCAGGTTGCCGTCGAGGAAGATGCCGTTGTTGACGAACTCGTAGTCGGTGGCGGCCACGGCGACGGCTCGGTCGAACTCGTCGGCCGTCGGCCCGGTCTCGGAGAGATCGGTGAGGATCTCCTGGAATGCGATCTCGATCTCGTCGCGTCGGGCGGGATCGCCGCTGACGGTGGCGAACGAGGTGAGGGCACCGGGGCCTTCCCGGTCGGCGGTCACCGACACGGACGCGCCGTAGGAGGCGCCGAGCGCTTCCCGGATGGTCTCGAGCGTGCGGCTGGTCGCGATGGTCGCGAGCAGCGCGCCGGTCACCTCGTCTCGGGCGCTCGGTTGACCGATGACCCAATCGACCCGCTGCAGGCCCCCATCGGCGGTTCCCGCAGTCAGGACGACGTCGCCGCTGACCGCCGTGGTGGGAAGACGCACCCCGAGGTCCACCCACGTGTCGGCCTCGCCGACGGGCAGCGTGCCGAGATAGCGGGCCGCGAGCTCGAACGCCTCGTCGGCGCCGATGTCCCCGACGATGGCGACATGGAGGTCGTCGGCCTCCCCGAATCGATCGTCGAACACGCCGAGCAGCTCGTCGGCGTCGAGTTCGGCGATCTCCTCGGCCGTGTGGAGGAACTGGTAGCGGTCGTCGTCGGGGTAGAGGAGATTGCTCAGCACCTCGCCGGCGCGGATGTCGGGATTGGTCTCCGCGAGCTCGAGCGTGGTCGTCGCCGCACGACTCACGGACCGCAAGGAGATCTCGTCGACCCTGGGCTCCGTGATCGTGAGATTGATGAGCGCGAACAGATCCTCGACATCGGCCGATGACGAGGATCCGCCGATCGTCTCGCTCCACTCGTCGATCGTCGCGACGAGGCTGGTCGAGCGGCTCTCGAGGTAGCGCTCGAGGGTGGCCGGGTCATGGGGGCCGACGCCGCTACCGAGCACCGCATCGACCGCCGCCGTGGCCAGTGACGCATCCGGCTCGGCCAGGGCGCTCCATCCGCCGGTGGACGCCATGGCGACGAAGACGTTCCCTTCGGAGATCTTCGACTCCTGGTGTGAGACCACGACGCCGTTGGCGAACGTCCACTCGGCGACCGGACCATTGAAGGTGTCCCGGCTGCTCTCGCTCTGCAGGGGCGCCCTCTCGGGGGCGAGCATCAGCTGGTCGATGACTTGGGCCGCCTCGGTCGCGCCGGCGGGGATGACACTGTCGAGTACGTCGAGGAGTCGTTCGGGGGTGGGGAGATCGGTCTCGTCGTCACCGACGGCGATCACGATGGGTCCACTCTCCTCGAGGATCCACCGCCAGTGGTTCGTGAGCTCTTCACTCCCGAATGACTCGACGACGGCACGCTGGCGTGAGATGCGTCGCTCGGCGTCATCGGCCGCGGCGCCCTCGAGGAAGTGGGCGCTGAGTTCACCGGCGTACTGCCAGTCCTGGGTGGAGTTCAGCGAGGCCAGCTCGTCGTCGAGGTCGGAGAGGAGCAGCTGCTTGACCCGCTCGACGTCCTCGTCGCTGAAGCCCGTCTGGGCGGCGAGCAGGAGATGGCTCAGATACGAATCGAGCGCGACGTCGAGTTCGGGCGCCTGGAGATTGGTGCCGTAGTACCGCAGCCCCCGATTGACCGAGAACGCGCTGATGGAGGGCTCGCGGTCGAGGTCGAGGTCCCCGCGCTGGAATGCCTCTTGCAGACGAGTGCTCAGCATGATCGCCACGGCCGACTCGATCAGTGTCATCCGTTCGCCGCCGACGGTGCCGGTGTCCCACACCGGCAGCGGGATGTCGAGTGAGAGATTGTCCGCACCGTTGTCGGGATGAACGATGATGTTGGCGATGGGCTCAGGGTCGAGCGGGATGTCGACGTCGATGCGTTCGAGCGGCGTCGGCGGGTTGGTGAGACCCGAGAGTCGGCTGGTGACCTCGCGCTCCATCTCGTCGAGCGGGAGGTCGCCCACGACCACGACAGCCATGTTGTCGGGTCGGTACCACGTCTCGTAGAAGGCCCGCAGCGTCGCGGCATCGGTGGCCTCCACGAGGGCCGCGTCACCGACCACGATGCGCCCCTCGTAGGGCGTGCCCTCGGTGTAGATCTCCTCGAAGCGGGTGAATGTGAACCCCTCCACGGTCTCGCGGCCCTGGCGGAGCTCGTCGCGGACGATGCCGATCTCGGACTCGACGTCGGCTGGATCGATCGTTGCGTTGCTCGCCCATTCCGCCAGGACGTCGAAGGCGATGTCGGGTGCCGTCGGCTCGGTCGTCGTGGCGGCGAGGAGGTAGACCGTCTCGTCGTAGCTCGTGTAGGCGTTGACGTCGGCGCCGAAACTGATGCCCAACCGCTGGAGCTGGGTGGTCAACTCGTTGCCGGGGAAGGCCTCGGTGCCGTTGAACAACATGTGCTCGAGGAAATGGGCGCTGCCGTCGTCGGGGGTGTCCTGCTGCAGCGATCCGGCGTTCACGACCAGGCGGAGGTCGAGGCTCGCGCCGGGGGTGTCGTTGCTTCGCAGCAGATAGGTGAGCCCGTTGTCGAGCGTGCCGATGCGATAGTCCTCGTCGATCGGCAGTGGGGTGGGGTCGGGTTCCGGCGGCGTCGCCGGCGGAGTCAGGGTGCCAGTGGGGTCGTCGGATGCCGGGCCGGCCCCGTCGTCGAGCGTCGTGGTGACGGACGAGGGCGTGTCGCCGGACACCCCGTCGACGAGTTCATCAGCCTCGGGGCTGTCCGCACAGGCGGCGGCCACGAGGGTGGCAGCGAGCGCGACGGAGACGAAGCGAAGGCTGGGGGTCCGCATGGACTGTCAGAACCGGGGTTCGAGGGCCCATGCCTCGAGCGGCGCGTAGCGAGGCTTGATGATCTGCTCGATGATCTGGAGTCGCTCGCGAAACGGGAGGAAGCTGGACTTCATGCCGTTGACCGTGAGCCAACGGAGTCGATCCCAGCCGTAGTCGAACGCCTCGACGAGTGCCGCCATCTCCGATGACATCGAGACGCCCGACATGAGCCGGTTGTCGGTGTTGAGGGTGACCCGGAAGCGGAGTTCTATCAGCTCGGCGATGGGGTGATCGGCGATCTCGTCGACCACGCCGGTGTTGACGTTGCTCGTGGGGCAGATCTCGAGCGGGATGCGCCGGTCGCGGATGTAGTGGGCGAGGTGGCCGAGCTGACGCTCGCCGTTGTCGTCCCGGGTGAGGTCCTCGATGATCCGTATGCCGTGACCGAGGCGCTCGGCCCCGCAGTACTGCAACGCCTTCCAGATCGACGGCGGACCGTAGGCCTCGCCGGCGTGGATCGTGATGTGGAAGTTCTCGCGATGGCAGTACTGGAATGCCAGCAGGTGGTCGTCGGGGGGAAAGCCGTCTTCGGGACCCGCAATGTCGAACCCGACCACGCCCTGATCCCGCCAACGAATCGCGGCCTGGGCGACCTCGAGGGAGTTCTGCTGGTGACGCATCGCCGAGCAGATCGTCCTGATGGTCAGCTCCGTACCGGCGGACCCTGCGGCAAAACCGGCGACGACGGCCTCGATCACCGCGTCGAGGCTCAGGCCCTGTGCGGTGTGCAGCTCCGGCGCGAAACGGATCTCTGCGTAGACGACGTTGTCGGCGGCGAGATCTTCGGCGCACTCCCGGGCCACTCGCTCGATGCTGTCGCTGGTCTGCATGACGGCCACGGTGTGGGCGAACGTCTCCAGGTACAGCGTGAGGTCCTTGCGGTTCGCGCCGCGTTGCATCCACGTGGTGAGCGCGTCGGCATCGGTGGCCGGCAGCTCGCGGTAGCCGATCTGGTCGGCGATCTCGATGATCGTCTCGGGCCGGAGACCGCCGTCGAGATGATCGTGGAGGACCACCTTGGGCGCCCGACGAATGCGGTCGAGCGTCGGAGGTCCGACATCGATGATTCCCGTAGTTGTACTGGGCATATCTCAGGCTATGCCGGGTGACGAATCATCGGGCGCAACGTGACGCCTGGCGCAAAGTCGATCTGGGCCATCTCCACGAAGCCGTGGCGGGCGTAGAGCCCGGCGCTGCGGGCCGTCGATGCCTCGAGGTACGCCGCGTGACCCTCGGCGTCGCAGATCGAGGTGACGCGCTCGAGGAGCACCGTGCCGAGGCCCTGGCCCCGGGCCTGATCCCGGGCACCCACGAGGTGGAGATAGAAGTGCGGCTCGGTCGGCCGGTGCTCCTCCATCTCGATGAAGTGGGGCATGGCCGCCTCGAGCAACGCCGCGGCCACGTGTCGGCCGAACGCCTCGGCCAGCGCGTCGTCGTCGGAGCGAATGCCCGGCGGCGTCCACAATGCGGCTGCCCGCCCGTCGATCATGTGCGTGTGGCCGTGGATGAGATATGACCCGACCTCGGCGATCATGACGTCGCGAAGGCCGACCGGCGAGGCGAACCCATCTCGTTCGGGGTCGGGCATGAAGTGGACCCAGAACGGGTCGGTGAGGAAGGCCTCGACCAACGTGTCGATCAGCTGGTCCGTGTCGGCGGGTGTGGCGTGACGGCTGCCGTCGTTCGGGGTGGGCTCTCTCGTCGGGGTCGCCATGTCGACGACTCTAGGCCACCGGTCCGATCAGAGATCGAGGGCGACGTCGAGACGCGGTGCGGAGTGGGTGATCCATCCCAGCGAGATCACGTCCACGCCGGATGCCGCAACGGCCGCCGCGGTCTCGAGGGTGATGTTGCCGGATGCCTCGGTGACGGCGCGTCCACCCACGAGCTCGACCGCACGCCGGAGGTCGTCGCCACGGAGGTTGTCGAGCAGGATGATGTCGGCACCGCCGTCGACTGCACTCTCGATCTGGTCGAGCCGATCGACCTCGATGGTGATCGACACGGTGTGGCCCACGGTCGAGCGGACTCTGCGCACGGCGTCGGCCGGCGACGCAGCGACAACGAGGTGGTTGTCCTTGATCATCACTGCGTCGTGCAGCCCGAAGCGATGGTTCATGCCGCCACCGCATCGCACCGCGTACTTCTCGAGGGCACGGAGCCCGGGGGTGGTCTTGCGGGTGTCGGCGATGCGGGTTCGGGTGTCGGACACCGCGTCCACCACCGAGCGGGTGCTGGTGGCGATGCCGCTGAGGTGACCGAGGATGTTCAGGCAGGTGCGTTCGCCGGTGAGAATGGCGCGACTCGAGCCGTCGAGCGTGGCCAGCGTGGTGCCTGCTTCGACACGATCGCCGTCGCTCGCAAGCGCGGTGATCGAGACGTCCCCGTCGACGAGGTCGAACACCGCGAGACCGATGTGGAGGCCGGCGATCGTGCCGGCGGCCCGGGCGACCACGCGGCCCCGGGTCGTTGCCGAGGGCGGTACGAGGGCGGCACTGGTGAGATCACCGCCCTGTGCGAGGTCCTCGACGAGCGCGCGTCGCAGGACGTTCTCGACCTCGTGGGCCGGCGGCGGCATCAGGTTGTGCTCCGACGAGCCGGTCATGCGCCTGCTCGTGACGGCTCGCGATCGACGATGATGGTCGTCGACGGTGCCGGGTCGGGGTGGACGGTCGTGTGGACGCCGCGGTCATCGGCGCCGGGGAAGTCCCGCCGATGATGGCTGCCGCGCGACTCGGTGCGGGCGAGGGCGGCATCGGTCAGCAATCGGGCGCTCTCGACGAGGTTGCGGCCGATCGGGTGGGTGGCGAGCCGGGGCTCGAGCTCGGCGATGATGCGAGCGGCCCGGGTCATTCCGGTGGCGTCGCGGACCACGCCGACGTCGTCCCACATGGTCCGGCGCAGGGCTTCGATGTCGGCGTCGCCGCGGTGATCGAGGTCGACCCGGAGCGCGGTGTCGGGCACGGAGACCCTGGTCGGGGCGATCCAATCGGTGGCGTCCAGGCGCATCTGCTCGGCGACCCGGGCGCCGAAGACCAGGCCTTCGAGGAGCGAGTTGCTGGCCAGCCGGTTGGCACCGTGGAGGCCGGTCGAGGCGGCTTCGCCGCACGCGAAGAGGCCAGGCAGCGAGCTGCGGCCGTCGTCGTCGGTGGCGATACCGCCCATGTGGTAGTGCTCGGCCGGTGAGACCGGCAGGAGATCGACACGGGGGTCGAGTCCGGCCCGTCGGGCGATGGCCCACACGGTGGGGAACCGCTCGGGAAAGTCGGGGCCGATGGACCGGGCATCCAGGTAGATCGGGCCACGCTGGCGTTGCTGCCAGTTCTCGCGGGCGACGACATCGCGTGGGGCGAGTTCTGCATCGGGGTGAACGTCACGCATGTACCGGTGCCCGTGGGCATCGACGAGGATGGCGCCTTCGCCGCGCAGCGCTTCGGTGAGCAGCGGCATGGGATCGAGGGCGGTATGGAGGGCCGTGGGATGGAACTGCACGAACTCGGGGTCGCCGATCGCCGCGCCGGCTCGAGCCGCCATGGCCATTCCGTCGCCGGTCACCTCGCCGGGATTCGTCGTGTGCAGGTAGAGGCGGCCGATGCCGCCGGTGGCCAGGACGACGCTGGGCGCAACGATGGCCACCAGACGCCGGTCGGCATCGACGGTGAGCACGCCCACGATGCGCTCGCCGTCACGCAACAGGTCGAGGACCAGGGTGTCGTCGAGACGTTCGATGTCGTTGCGGGCAACGGTGGCGGCGACCAGTGTGCGCATGACTTCGGCACCGGTCGCGTCGCCGTTGGCGTGGACGATGCGCCGCCGGTCGTGGCCGGCCTCGCGGCCGAGCGTGAGGGTGCCATCGTCGGCCGTGTCGAACTCGGCGCCGAGAGAGATCAGCCACGCGATGCGGTCGGGCGCAGCCATGGTGACGAGTTCGGCGATCTCGGCTCGGCCGAGGCCGCCGCTCACCTCTTGGGTGTCGGCTGCGTGGCGGCCCGGATGGTCGTCGTCGCCGACGGCTGCGGCGATTCCGCCCTGGGCCCATCGGCTCGAACCGTCGCCGGTGGCCGTCTTGGAGATCACGACACAGTCGCCATGGGCCAGCGCAGCGCTGAGACCGGCGATGCCGGATCCGACCACGATGCACCCGACGCGGCGAATCGCAACCTCACTGTTGATTGACACGCCGTTCATGATCGGGGTGGTCCGACAGCGAGCATGGCCTCGAGGGCGGCGCGGGCGCCGGCCGCGACGTCGGGGTCGACGTGGACCTCGTACTGCATCTCCTCGAGGGCCGTACGGATGTTGTGGATCGTGATCCGCTTCATGTGCGGGCACATGTTGCACGGTCGCAGGAATTCGGTGTTGGGAGCGGACTCGGCGACATTGTCGGCCATGGAGCATTCGGTGACCATCACGACCTGCTCGGGCTGGCGGTCGGTGACCCACTGCGTCATGGCCGACGTCGACCCGACGAAGTCGGCCTCGGCCAACACGTCCGGCGGGCACTCGGGATGGGCGATGATCTGCACTCCCGGGCTGCTCACACGGAACTTCGCGAGCTCGGGCCCGGTGAAACGTTCGTGCACCTCGCAGGCGCCGGCCCAGGTGACGATCTCGACGTCGGTCTGCGAGGCGACCCAGTCGGCGAGGTACTGGTCGGGGAGGAAGAGCACCTTCTCGGCGCCGAGCGAGTTGACCACGTCGACCGCGTTGGACGACGTGCAGGTGATGTCGGCCGCCGCCTTCACGGCGGCCGAGGTGTTCACGTAGACACACACAGGTGCCCCGGGATGTTCGAGGCGGAGCTGGGCGATGTCGTCGGGGGTGATCGACTCGGCCAACGAGCATCCGGCCCGCGGGTCGGGGATCAGCACGGTCTTCTCGGGGCTCAGGATCTTCGAGGTCTCGGCCATGAAGTGCACGCCGGCCATCACGATGACCTCGGCGTCGGTCTCGGCCGCCATGCGAGCCAACTGGAGCGAGTCGCCTCGCAGATCGGCGACACCGAAGAAGATGTCGGGGGTCATGTAGTTGTGGGCGATCACGACCGCATTGCGTTCGACCTTCAGGCGGTTGATGTCGGCGATGATCGGATCGAGAATGGCCCGTTCGATCTCGGGGACGATCCCTTCGAGAGGATGTCGGTCGGCGTTGGTCACCTGGTTGGTCACCTGGTTGGTCACCTGTGTGGTCGGCATGGGCCTGCTCCGATTAATGCTCATGTTGAGTATTACTACGCCAAAGATAGCAGGCCGGAACGGGCGCGACAACGGGGGAGTGACAACGCACACACCGCGTGGTCGCCCGGTTCAGCGGTAGGGCTGGCCCACGCCCGGGCGGGGACGCTCGCGGATCACGGTGGGCCGGTAGCGGAACAGCTCGGCCGGCCGACCGGCGCCGGCCGAGGTGCGTTCGCCGGTGCCCTCGACGAGACCCGAGCGTTCGATCAGTCGCCGGAAGTTCTGCTTGTGGAGCGGGACCCCGGCCAACGCCTCGACCGTTCTCTGCAGTTCGAGCAGGGTGAAGCGCTCGGGGAGAAGCTCGAACACGACCGGCCGGTAGGTGAGCTTCCCCCGGAGACGACTGAGGGCCACGGTGACGATGCGGCGGTGATCGAGCCGGAGTGCTTCTCCCGCGGCGACGGGAGGAGTGAGGGGAACCGTACGGGGCAGATCGCGACCCGAGGCATCGCCGCCGTCGTCGGTGGCCCGTTCCTGGACGAGTCCGGCCTGATAGAGGAGCTCGTAGCGCTCGATGACACGAATGCCGTCCCACAGTGGCCCGAACGCCACCTCCACTCGCTCTCGTGCGTCCTCGGAGGGAGATGCCTCTGCCCAGTTCTCGAGCGCGGGGAGGAGCACGTCGGTGAGAATCGGCGGCGTGCCGGCGCGATGGTCCTCCCACGGCAGGAGGTCGTAGGCGCCGAGCCATTTCGCCCCGGGCGTGGGCGCAGACTCCTCGACCAATGCGAGGTAGGCCACGCTGATGGAGCGGCCCGGTCCGGCGCTGCGCCGGCGGTCCCGATTGCCGAACGTGTACAGCTGCTCGGCATAGCCGACCTCGAGTCCGGTCTGTTCACGGATGCGGCGGCGCATGGCGAGATCGAGCGTCTTGTCGGACGCGGCGTCGAGCGGTCCGGCCGGGAGGCCGGGTGGGTGCTCCTCGTCGACGACGAGCACCCGCGGTTCGCCGCCCGTGACCGCGACGATGACGGCATCGAGGGTGAGGTCGACCGAGGGGCCGGCGGTCATCGGGGCGGTCAGTCCCTGATGTAGGGCTGGCCGTCGGCCGCCGGCGGCCGGGCGTGGCCGATCAGACCGGCGACCACGACGATCGTGACGATGTAGGGCGCCATCGACAGGAACTCCGACGGGATGTTGGTGCCGAGAATGCCGAGCTTTTGCTGCATGGCCCGCGCGAACCCGAACACCAGCGCGGCGCCGAGCACCCCCAGCGGTCGCCAGCGGCCGAAGATCATGGCGGCCAGGCCGATGAAGCCGACGCCGGCCGTCATGTTCTCCTCGAACCGGCCCGTCGAGCCGAGGGTGAGGGCGGCGCCGCCGAAACCGGCGATGGCACCCCCGAGGATCACGTTGCGGTAGCGGACGCGCAGGACGTCGATGCCGACGGTGTCGGCCGCCTTCGGATGCTCGCCCACGGCTCGTGAACGCAGGCCCCACCGCGTGTGGAACAGCGCGAAGTGGATCACGACGACGAGCAGGATCGTGCCGTAGAGGAAGAGGTTCTGCTTGAAGAACAGGTTGCCCAGCACCGGGATGTCCTCGAGCCAGGGGATGCCCACGGTGCGGAATCGGTCGACCGAGTTGAACTGCGGATTCTCGCTGAGGATCCGACCGCTGAGGAACGACGTGAGGCCGAGGGCGAAGATGTTGATCGCCACGCCGACCACGATCTGATCCACCACGTACTTGATGGACAGGACCGCGAGCACCCAGCCGAGAAGTGCACCGGCGAGGGCGGCCGCGAGGACTGCGGGCCACGAGCCCCAGGTCGACCCGACGATGGTGCCGACGAACGCCGAGGTGAGGAGCTGGCCCTCGATCCCGATGTTGATCACGGCGACCCGCTCGCACATGAGGCCGGCCAGGCCGCCGAGGGTGACGGGCACCGACAGCACGACGGTGGAGGTGAGCATGCCGATGAGGCTGAACGACTGTCCGGCGGCGGCCCAGGCGAGGAACGCGAAGACGAAGAGCACCATTGCGCCTCCGAGGATCATGTTGGCCCGAGTACCGAACCCCTTCGTGAGCTGCACGCCGGCCAGGACGGCGAGCACTGTGGCGGCCGCGATGCCGACGATCTGCGGGTTGACGGTCCAGTCGAGCGGCTGGAAACGATCGGAGGGGAGCGCGAGCTTGAAGGTGGCATCGGCATCGCTGCCCTCGCCGAGGGCGAAGATGAACAGCACGAACATCGCCATCGCGAGCTCGACCAGGCCCAGGATGCGGGCCCGGCGCTGTTCGGGCGTGGCCCGGATCATCTCGCCCAGCTCTCTCGGATCCGGAGTGGGAGCCATGTTCACGCCGGTCATGTCGACCACCCGGTCGTGATGCGCTCGGATTGATCGTCGGCGTCGGCCTTCACCCGCCAGATCGCCTTGATGAGCGCGGGCGCCGCGATGAACACGATGATCAGGCCCTGGATGACCTCCACGAGATCGACGGGAATGCGCTCGGCTCCCTGCATCTCACGTCCACCCGCAGTGAGGGCACCGAAGAGCAGTCCGGCCCAGATGACGCCGGCCGGTCGTGAACGGCCCACGAGAGCCAACGCGATCGCGTCGAACCCGATACCGCCCGAGAAGCCGACCTGGGCCTGATGAGGCGGCAGGGCCATGAGCTGGTTGGCGCCGGCCAGCCCGGCGAGGGCGCCGGACGTGGCCATGACCCCGACCGTGAGCACGGTGACGTTCATCCCGGCGTACTTGGCGGCGTCGGCGTTGGCACCGACGGTGCGGAACTGGAAGCCGATGGTGGTGCGGTACATGAGCCATCCCATGAAGCCGGCGGCGGCGAGGGCGATCAGCAGGCCGATGGTGACGCGATAGTCGCCACCGAAGATCCTTCCGAGCCGCGCGGCCGGGTCCAGCGGCTTCGAGATCGGGTCGGTCCGGCCCGGGTCCTGGAACATCGACGTCTTGAGGAGCCATTGGACCAGGAAGCCGGCGATGAAGTTCAACATGATGGTGGTGATGACCTCATGGGCCCCGCTGTTGGCCCGGAGCCAGCCGGCGAACCCGGCCCACACGCCGCCGCCGATGATCGCGCCCATGAGCACGAGCGGGATGAGCACCGGTCCGGGAAGATCGACCGTGATGCCCACGTAGAGCGCGGTCATCCCGCCGATGAGCATCTGTCCCTCGACTCCGATGTTGAAGAGACCGGCCTGGAAGCCCATCGCCACTGCGAGCCCCGCGAGGATGAGGGGAGTGGCCGCGAACAAGGTCTCCGACAGCGCCTGGCCCGAGCCGAAGGCGCCGACGAAGAGCGCCTCGTAGGCACCTGTCACGTTGCCGATCGTCTCGGAGAAGGCCTCGCCGGGGTCGTCGCCCCAGAGCCGCAGTGTGTCGACGTCGGTCACGGCGATGACGACACCACCGATGAGTAGCGCGGTGACCAGCGCCAGCGTCGGCGTGAGCAACGCCGTGCGCACCCGGGTGCCGACGCCGGTGAGATCGGCGAAGAACGTCTCACTCTTGCCGGGATCGCCGTTGGCGGAGTCGCTGTTGCCAGGATCATTGTGGACGGGGTCACTGCCGGTCACGGTGCCACCTCTGTCGCTGCCTCGGGGCTTGGGGAACCGGGGTTTCCGGAGCCGGTCATGTAGAGCCCGATCTCGGTGTTGGAGACCTTCGTGGGGTCGAGCGTCGCCACGATGCGGCCCTCGAACATCACCATCAAGCGGTCGGCCAGGGCAGTGACCTCGTCGAGCTCGGAGCTGACGATGAGTACCGCAGCGCCCGCGTCTCGCTCGGCGACGATGCGGCTGTGGATGTACTCGATCGATCCGACGTCGATGCCGCGAGTGGGCTGCGAGGCGATGACGAGATCGATGTCGCGGTCGAACTCCCGGGCGGCGATGACCTTTTGTTGGTTGCCGCCACTCAAGGACGACAACGGGGTGTCGATCGACGGGGTGCGCACGTCGTACTCGTCGACCAGGCGCGTTGCCTCCTCCTCGGCCTTGGACCAATCGAGCGACACGCCGTTGGAGAACGGCGCCTTGTAGTAGCGGTTGAGGACGACGTTCTCGGTGACGGTGAACGGAAGCACCAGACCACTTCGCTGACGATCCTCGGGAACGTGCGCCACCCCGGCTTCGAAGATCTCGCGCGGGGTGGCGGTCGTGATGTCCTCGCCCCTGAGCTCGATGTGGCCGGCGAGAGGGTCACGAAGACCGGTGAGCGCCTCGACCAGCTCGGTCTGCCCGTTGCCCTGCACGCCTGCGACGCCGATGATCTCCCCGGATCGGATCTCGAAGTCGACCGAGTCGACCGCGACGCGGCCGCGGTCGTCGAGGACCGTGAGGCCGGAGACCTTCAGCACGGGATCGCCGGGCCGGGCCGGCTCCTTCTTCACTACGAGGTCGACGTCGCGGCCGACCATCAGGCTCGCCAGTTCGTTCTCGTCGGTGGTGGCCGGATCGGCTTCCGCGACGGTGCGACCCTGGCGCATCACGACGATGCGGTCGGCGATGGCGAGCACTTCCTTCAGCTTGTGACTGATGAAAACGATGCCCTTGCCATCGGCTCGCAGCGCGTCGACGATCTCGAAGAGCTCCTCGACCTCGTTCGGAGTGAGGACTGCCGTGGGTTCGTCGAGGACGAGGAACCGAGCGTCGCGAGCGAGCACCTTGATGATCTCGACGCGCTGCTGGATCCCGATCGGCAGGGTCTCCACGATCGCCGTCGGATCGACCTGGAGACCGTACTGCTCGGAGATCTCCCGCACCGAGGCTTCGGCGTCGCGGGACTTGATGACGCCGAGTGGGCCGGTGGTCTCGTTGCCGAGGATGACGTTCTCGGCAACGGTGAAAACCGGGACGAGCATGAAGTGTTGGTGCACCATGCCGATGCCGGCCGCGATCGAGTCGTTGGGCGACGCGAGTCGCAGCGGCTCGTCGTCGATCAGGATCTCGCCCTCGTCGGCGTGGTACAGGCCGAACAGCACGTTCATCAGGGTCGACTTGCCGGCCCCGTTCTCGCCGAGCAGCGCCACCACTTCGCCCTCGTCGACGGTCAGGTTGACCGCATCGTTCGCGAGCACACCAGGGAATCGCTTCGTGATGTTTCGTAGTTCGAGTCGCAACGCAAGAGCCTCTGGGTCGCCCGGGGATGCCACAACCTACAAAATGCAGAGGGCCCCTGCCTGATGCAGGGGCCCCCTTGAATTCTGTTGTCCGTGAGGACGGGAGCAGGGTCAGCCGCCGACGACCAACGTGCCGTCGATGATGTCCTGTTCGAGCTGTTCGACTTCGGCCTTCGTCTCGTCGGTGACGATGTCTTCGAACTCGTGGTACGGCGAGATGCCCACGCCACCGTTGCTCAGGAAGCCACGGACGACGCCACTCTCGAATTCACCGGCCGCGGAGGCCGCGATCGACTCGGCGACCGTGAGGTCCATCGCCTTCTCGACCGAGGTCAACCACAGGTCGGCCTGCTCGGGGGCGGAGAAGAACGCATCGGTGTCGACGCCGATCAGCGCACCGAAGGTGTCGCCGCTGGCACCCATACCGAGGTCTTCCATTGCGGCGGCCGCGCCGAGGTTGATCTGGCCGCCGACGGGCATGATCACGTCGGCGCCCTCGTCGAGGAGGCTCTGCGCGGTGTTCCGGGCGATGTCGAGGTCGACGAAGTCACCGGTGAAGAGACCGGTGTCGGGGTTGGCCGGATCCCAGCCGAGGACCTGGACGTCGGTGCCCTTGGTCTCGTTGTAGTGCTCGACGCCCCAGTAGAAGCCGTCCATGAAGATCGACACGGTCGGGAAGTTCGCACCACCGAAGGTGCCCACGACGCCGGACTGCGTCACCGAAGCGGCGACATAGCCGGCGAGGAAGGCGGCCTCGTCGGTCTGGTATGTGAGCTCACGCACGTTGTCGTAGGCGATGTCGCCCACGAAGTTGCCCTCTTCGTCGAACTCGACGAAGTCGACGTCGACGATGGTCCAGTCGATGTCGGGGTTCGAAGGAGCGTTGGCCTGGGTGACACCGTCGAGGGCGAAGCCCACGGTGACGATGTGCTCGCAGCCCTGCGAGACCATCTGGTCGATGTTGGGCTGCCAGTCGGCTTCGGTGTCGGACTCGAGGTAGAACGAACCGTCGGGGCCTTCGGGCAGCGCGTCGCCGTTCTCGATGGCGTCGGTGACGCCCTTCCACGCGGTGGCGTTGAAGCTCTTGTCGTCGATGCCGGCGAGGTCGGTCACGAGGCATGCCTTGACGGCGGTGCCGTCGCCCTCGGCCATGTCGCCCTCGTCGTCGGTCGTGTCGCCGTCGTCCTCGGCATCGGTGCCCTCGTCGGACGTGTCCTCGGCATCGGTGCCCTCGTCGTCATCGTCGCCGCACGCGGCAGCGAGAAGCGAGAAAGACAGCAGGATGCTGAGCAGCAATAGCAGTCGTTTGCGCATTGTTCCCTCCAAAGGACCGCTCGTGGCGGTGATGTTCGAACGGGCGAAGCGCGCAGTGCTCCGGCCCGGTGGTGGCAAGACCGTATCCTCTGCGGTGCCGGACCGCGCGCACAGGGGGCATGACGCAAGATTCCGCTCATCGATCGACGAGCAGAGCGGTCAGTAGTAGACGCAGCGGGTCCGATGGCGCGGGATGTCCTTGTAGCGCTTCTCGGCGCCGAGATTCCACAGCACGTTGTCGAGATCGCCGGAGCTGATCCGGTCGCCGCGCTCGGCCAGCGCGGCTCGCAGGAGTTCGACGCCGTGCAGCCCACAGGCGCGTATCTCGACCTCCTCGGGCGAACCGACGGCGATGTCGTCGACTGCATCGATGCGGGCCAGGAGCTGCGTGTCGAACTCGAGCACGCCTTCGACGCGCAGCACGTGGGGCACGAGGTTGTCGGCGAACATGGTGAGTTCCCGCCGGTCCTCGAAGTGGCCGGGTCCCTGGCCGGCGAACGCGACGTGGAGGTCCTGCACGACGATCTGGGCCCGTTTGTAGAGCGGCACCTCGGGCGCCGCCGGGTGGGAGTGGACGTCGCGGAAGAACGGCATCTCGGCCAGCATCTCGACCAGGCGGGCGGCGGAGCCGTCGGCTGCGTCGACCGTGGCCTTGAAGGAGCCGCCGCCGACCCGCTCGACGAAGTCGGCGAGGTCGTGCCAGGCCTCGGTGAAGAGTTCCATGAGCTCGTGGGCGGGTCCGCCGTCGAGGACCTGGCCGAACGTCGCCGCCGCATCGTCCACCGTCCACTCCGCGAGCCGGGCCGTCGTGAGTCCGCCGGTGTCGGCGACATGGTCGCGTAGCGAGTTGGCGATGGTGTGATAGCCGGACATCCGGGGGCGTTTGCGCAACGAGGGGAAGTAGCCGCTGCCGAAGTTGATCGAGTCGAGGGCGAGGACGAAGGCCGTGGCGGTCTCCTCGGAGCCCATGCGGATCTGTCCGGGGTCGTTGCGAGGTCGGTCGAGATCGAGGGCGGCCGCGAACGCGGCCACACGCTCGGGATCGATCCGGACGTGTTCGGCGCCCTCGGCCACCGTCGCGCACGCGTTGCGGATGTCGTCGAAGATCGTCATGGGCGAACCGTAGGTCTCAGAGGCCGCGTGCTCGACGCCATTGCGCATAACGGCCCATCAGTGCCAGTGACCGGATCGCCCGCCCGGCCGACGAGTGGCACAACCGCCCGGCGGCGCGGGCGGCGGCCGGTCCAGCGTTGTCGGGTCGGGCGGTGGCGAGTTCGGTGGCGAGCAGCACCGGGGTGCCGGTGCGTTCGGAGATCTCGGCTGCGGCCTCGGCATAGCGCGCGTCCTGGCGTTCGTGGAAGTCGACGATGCGTTCGAGCCCGTGGTCCGGGTAGAACTCGCCCTCACGCATCATGGCCGCGGTGTTCGACTGGATGCCGAGACCGAGGAACAGCACCGCATCGACATCGGGATGGGCCGCCGCGACCTCGAGGATCTCCGGCACGGTGTCGCGCGTCTCACCGCCGGCCATGTCGATCGGGTTGTTCTTGCTCCATCGGGGCGGCAGCTTCTCGTCGATCGCTGCGTAGAGATCGTCGGGCAGGGGGGTGGCGGTGAGGCGGGTGTCGCTCATGGCGTCGACGGCGGCG
Organism: Acidimicrobiales bacterium; assembly: GCA_040219515.1. NCBI lineage: Bacteria > Bacillati > Actinomycetota > Acidimicrobiia > Acidimicrobiales > Acidimicrobiales bacterium. Next base: position 238,025 of record JAVJSI010000009.1, on the reverse strand, counting down.
ACGCCCCAGCCGCCCACCGTGGTGACGACGACGACACGGTCGCCGCCGGGCAGCGGCTGGGTGGCGAGGGTGGCGGCGGCCTCGAACGCCTCTTCGACATCGCGGGCCCGGATGAGACCGGCCTGGCGACACATTCCATCGAATACCGCATCGTCGGATGCCAGAGCGCCGGTGTGTGATGCCGCGGCGCGCGCACCGTCGTCGGACGCCCCGCCCTTGACCACCACGACCGGCTTGCGAGCGGCGACGGCCCTGAGCCGGTCGAACATGGCGCGACCGTCGTCGACCGACTCCATGTAGACGAGGCACACGCTCGTCTCGGGGTCGTCGGCGAACCACTCCACGTAGTCGGCGATGCCCAGGACCGCAGCGTTGCCGGCGGCCACGGCGCGACTGATGCCGACGCCGGTGTGACGGGCGAGGTTGAGGAACGACGAGACGAAGTTGCCCGACTGGCTGGCGACGGCGATGCGACCGGCGGGCGCGTAGGGCGCCACGATCTGGGCACACATCTTCGACGGCGTCGAGACGACGCCCTGGCCGTTGGGCCCGGCGACCGCGATGCCGAGTTCGTCGGCGAGGGCGACCAGGCGCCGTTCGGCCTCGACGCCGTCCGGACCGGCTTCGCGATAGCCGGCGGCGGCGACGAAGGCCGCGGTGACGCCCTTTGCCGCGGCGGCTCGGAGGAGCTCCTCGTTGATCGCCTGCGGGGTGCAGATGAAGATCATGTCGGCGGCGCCGGCGGGGACGTCGTCGATCGAGCCGTGGACCTCCCGGCCGAGCACCTCTCCGGGCTCGCGACCGACCGGGAAGATCCCGCCCTCGTAACCCGACACGAGCAGATTGTGGAGGGTGACGAAGCCGAACTTGCCGGGATGGTTCGAGACCCCGGTGATGATGATGCCCCGGGGATCGAACAGCGCCGACAGGTCGTGGCTCATCGTGCGGCCTCGGCATCGTCGGTCGGGTCGATCTCGAGCAGCGCGTCGACGGCGACGGGGCGGCCGTCGACGAGGATCAGCGGGTTCAGGTCGGCCGAACGAACGCCGGGTTCGAGTTCGCCCACCCGGGCCAGCGCCACGATCGCGTCGACGAGGGCAGCCCGGTCGACGGCGGGTTCGGCCCGAAACTCGCCGAGCAGCCGCTGGGTGGCGAGGTCGTCGATCATCTCGGCTGCATCGATCTCGGTGATCGGGACGAGGCGGAACACGACGTCTCGGATCGCCTCGGCGAGGATGCCGCCCACGCCCAGCATGACGGTGAGGCCGAACTGGGGGTCGTCGTTGAGCCCGGCGATGAGTTCGCGGTTGCCGGCGATCATGCTCGACACCAGGAGCTCGACCGGGCCGTCGTCGGCTCGGGCGGCGGCGAGGAGTTCGTCGCAGGCCGCCCGCAGGGCCTCGTGGTCGGTCAGCCGGAGTCGCACGAGGCCCCGCTCGGTCTTGTGGGCGATCGCTCGACCGCAGAGCTTGGCGACGACGGGGAACTCGATGGTCGGATCGGCCTCGATGGCGGCGAACACCTCGTCGGTGGTCGCGCCGGTCACGAACGGGGACACCGGGACGCCGTGGCGGGCGACGACCCGACGGGACTCGGCCTCGGAGAGTGTGGTGGTCACGGCGTTCGGTCTACCACGACCGCCACCCGGCCCCGCGCGGGGCCGGGTGGCGGTCCGATCCGATACCGCGACGGCCGAGCTCGTTCCATAGGATCCGGAGGTTCGCTCGGGAGGAGGGTCGGTGGGTCGGGTCATTGGCGTCGTGCTCGCGGCCACCGTGGCCGCATCGCTGGTGAGCGGCGCGGCCGCGACGGACCGCGCGGCCGCGGCCGACGGCGGTTGCGGCCGGGTCGTGACCGCCCGCGGCACCGGGCCGACGCAGGCGTTCGCGGAGGTGCAGGGTTTCGCGGATGTGGATGCGTCGTCGTTCGCGGTGGCTGACATTGCGTGTCTTCGTGGGTTGGGGATCACCACGGGGACGTCGCCGACGACGTTCGAGCCGGGTGCGTTCGTCACGCGCGAGCAGATGGCGGCGTTTCTGGCCAGGCTCTGGCGGGCCGTCGGCGAGACCTGTGGTGGTTCGACGCAGGCGTTCGCGGAGGTGCAGGGTTTCGCGGATGTGGATGCGTCGTCGTTCGCGGTGGCTGACATTGCGTGTCTTCGCGGGTTGGGGATCACCACGGGGACGTCGCCGACGACGTTCGAGCCGGGTGCGTTCGTCACGCGGGAGCAGATGGCGGCGTTCGTCGCTCGCACCTGGCGCCAGGTCGTACGTGCCGGTTGCGGTGACGAGACCACGGTCCGGGCGCCGGCGACCGCGTACGACTTCGCCGCGGTCACCTCGTTGGTGCAGGAGTTCGTCGACGAGAACGCGCTGAGCGGCGCCGGCCTGATCGTCGTGCAGGGTGACGATTGCGTGATCCGTCACGAACACTGGGGAGGCTTCGACAGAGATCGCGTGTCGCTCGTGGCGTCGTCGTCGAAGATGATCAGCGCCGGTGTGCTCCTCCACCTGGCCGACGACGGCCTGCTCGACATGGACGCACCGGTGGCCGACGTCGTCAGCTGGGGATCGGCCAACCCGGACATCACGCCGGCCCAGCTCGTGTCCAACAGTTCGGGACTCATCGGGCTGGCGTTCGGCATCCCCTCGCCCTACTACTGCCAGTTCAGGTTGGACGAGGCACTCCAGTCGTGCGCCGAGGCGATCTTCACCACGGCCGACGACGACCCGGACGTGATTCCTCCCGACACCGAGTTCCGCTACGGCGGGGCGCAATGGCAGGTCGCGGGGGCGGTCGCCGAGGTTGCGTCCGGCCGGACATGGAGGGAGCTGATCGACGAGATCTACGTGGCGCCGTGCGGTGCCGACTCGCTGGTGTTCGGGAGTCCATTCGAGGAGGTCTTTCTCGGCGGGTCGACTCATGCGGCCGTGTCGAACGGAGGCCCGTCTCCCGGCACCGATGTCACGAACCCGAACATCGAAGGCGGCGCCTACATCACCTCGGCGGACTACGGGACGCTGCTCCTCATGCATCTGCGCGACGGGAGGTGCGGCGGCGATCAGGTGCTCTCACCCGAGGCGCTCGCCCTGGCCCACGGCGACCGCATCGGCAGTGTGTACAGCGGCGACGCCGACGGTCCCGACACCGGCTACGGGCTGGGCTGGTATGTGGACCGCGAGAGCGGGCGCCTCACCGCGCCCGGCGCCTACGGCACGGTCGCGTGGCTCGATCTGGACGATGGGTACGGCGCCTACCTCGCGTTGGAGGCCGACGCCGCCGTCGGCGAACGACTCGCCGAGCAGTTGATTCCCGTCATCGAGGAGTCGGTCACCGGTTTCGCCGACCGTTAGGGTCGCCGGATGGACAACGGAGAGACGATCGACCTGGGTTCTCCCTGTGTGAAGGCCGGCTACGCCGACCATGTCATGCGGGTGCAGATCGACCGCGTGGCGCGGCGGAACTCGATGACCCAGGACATGTACCGCGGGGTGAAGCGCGCCGCGATCATCGCGGATCGCGAGGCCGACATCGACGTGCTGGTGGTCACCGGCACCGACGACGTCTTCTGCGTCGGGGGCGACATGGCGGGTCACGCGATCGACGACCCGACGCTCGCCGCCGAGTTGGACCCCACCGACCACTTCCCGTTCCGACATCTCGAGCGTTGCTCGGCGGCGGTGATCGCGGCGATCAACGGCCTCTGCTATGCCGGCGGACTCGACCTCGCCCTGCACTGCGACTTCTCGATCGCCACCCAGTCGGCCCGCTTCCGGGCGCCCGAACTGCTTCGTGGCGCGCCGGATGTCTTCATGGCCACCCGGCTGGCCGACTGGGTCGGCCTCGGCAACGCGAAGTGGATCATGTTCGCCATGGAGGCCTTCGGCGCGGAGCGGGCGATGCAGATGGGTCTGGTGCAGGAGGTCGTGCCCGACGACGAGTTCGAGGCCGCAGTCGCTCGCCTCGTCGAGTCCGTGACCAAGGGTGCGCCGGCCAGCCGCGGTGTCATCAAGGACGACATCAACCGACAGCTCCGTCCCCACGACTTCCGGGTGTTCCAGCGTTCGATCATGAACCCCGAGATGCGAGAGGGCATGACCGCCTTCGTCGAGAAGCGTGATCCGGTCTGGCCCCGGGACTGAGCTCGTGCCCGCCGTGACTCAGTCGGGGAGACGGCAGGCGTCGGTGGCACCCGGGAGTCGGTGCCGGTTCCTCGCGACGAGCGCGTAGACCGGCGCGGCGAGCCACGAGATCGGTGGGGTGATGATCGCCCGACCGACGACCGCCCAGACGCCGCCGGCGGTCGTCAGCGAGAGCCCGACCGCCCGGTGTCCGCGGTGGGCGGTGCCGGACTCGTCGATCCAGTAGGCGGCGGTGGTGACGTCGGACTCGGTGAGGCCGAGCTCGACGAGGTCACACGATTGCCACGGCACGACCGCGATCTGGTCGGGCAGACGCGTCTCGATCCACCGGGCCGAGGAAGTGCAGAACCCACAATCGCCATCGAACACGAGCATGCGTACAGTCTCGCAGCGAAAACGAAGAACACCGCCGGCGCGACCGGCGGTGCACACGATTCAGTTGCAGGCCTGATGCAGCCCGGAACCGAAAGATCAGCTGTTGCGGCCGAGATTGGGCTTGCGCCCGTGGTTGGCCTTGCTGCGGCGGACCTTCGCCTTCTTCTTCTTGGTGCGCTTCGACATGCCCGTGAGGGTAGCGGTTGCGGTTTCGGTTTCCGTCCTGCGTCGCCGTCAGACGTCGTGCGACGCCGTCCAGGCGAGGACCTCGTCGGCCGACCACGTGTTGACGATGTCGCCGACGGGCACGCCGCAGCGGACGGCCTTGTCGGCACCATAGGGCTGCCACTCGAGCTGGCCGGTGGCATGGGCGTCGGTGTTGATCGCCACCTTGCACCCCCACTCCACCGCGAGCTCGAGGAGTTCCTCGGGTGGATCCTGACGTTCGGGCCGGCAGTTGATCTCGACCGCCGTGTCGAACTGGGCACATGCCGCGAACACGATCTCGGGATCGAACTCCGATGGCGGCCGACCCCGACCGACGAGCTTGCGGTTGGTGCAGTGGCCGAGCACGTCGGCGTGGGGGTTCGCCACGGCCATCACCATGCGCCGGGTCATCTCGTCGCGGGGGAGCTTCAGCTTGGAGTGCACGCTGGCGACCACGAGGTCGAGACGCGACAGCATCTCGTCGGCGAGGTCGAGCGTGCCGTCCTCGAAGATGTCGACTTCCATCCCGGTGAACACCCGGAAGGGGGCCAGTTCCTCGTTGAGCTTCTCGATCTCGTCGAGCTGCCAGACCAGGCGTTCCTCGTTGAGACCGTGGGCGATCGTGAGGCGGGCCGAATGGTCGGTGATCACCATCCACTCGTGGCCGAGGCCGACGGCGGTCTCGACCATCGCCCGCAGCGGCGCACCGCCGTCGGACCAGGTCGTGTGGGCGTGGCAGTCGCCACGGATGGCGGCCAGCACGGCGGCGCCGTCGCCGACGGGAATGCGACTGCGCTCGTCGAGGCGGGCCAGGTAGCCGTCGGCGGTGTCGTCGATCGCGTCGATGATCACCTCGGCCGTGGACTTCCCGATGCCGTCGAGGTCCGTCAGGGTTCCCGCGGCGGCCCGAGCGGCGATCTCGTCGGGACCGGCCTCGACGACCACGTCGATGGCCGTCTGGAAGGCGCGGATCTTCTGGCCGGGAGCGAGCTCACGATCGAGATAGTGGATCGCCTGTTGCAACGCGAGCACCGGTTCCATGGAACCAGGCTACCGCCCATTGCAACGGGGGTCTGACCCCTAATGCAACGGTCAGAGGTTGGTGAGATCGTTGACGACGAGGACGACCAGGAGGCCGATGATGCTCGTGTTGATCGCCGTCATCGGCCATTTCCACTTGTGGTCGGCGAGATGGAACCGGCGGATGCTCACGATGTTGGCGACGATCGCGGCGAGACCGATGGGCACCCCGATCCACGGACCCACACCCGAGCCGAACCCGATGACGGGGAAGACGAACGGGATCAGGACGTAGGTGAGCGTGCAGCGAATCGCCGATACGGCGATCGACTTCGAGAAGGCTCGCTCGGCGGCGACCTCGTCGTTGGAGATGGTGCTCGGAACGGACGGCGCCGCGCTCACATCGGTCACGAGGCCCAACGGTAGCCGACCCCCCGTCGATAGCCTCGGCCGGGTATGGAACGTTTCGGATTCGTCGGGCTCCCCAACGCGGGAAAGAGCTCCCTCTACAACGCACTCGCGGGCGGCGGCGCCCACGCCGCCCCCTACGCGTTCGCGACGACCGACCCCAACATCGGTGTTGCGAAGGTGCCCGACCACCGCCTCGATCAACTCGCGGTGATGAGCGCGAGCAAGAACGTCGTCCATGCCGCGGTGCAGTTCACCGACATCGGCGGCCTGGTCGAGGGTGCGAGCCACGGCGAAGGACTCGGCAACGCCTTCCTCTCCCACATCCGTGAGGTCGACGCGATCGTCTTCGTGCTGCGGGCGTTCCCCGACTCCGACGTCCCCGGTCCCTCCGACCCGCTGGAGCACCTGCGGGTGGTCGAGATCGAGCTGGCGCTGGCCGACCTCGCCAGCGCCGAGAAGGCCCTGGACAAGACCTCGCGCATGCTCAAGGGCGACAGCTCGCTCAGGCCCACCGTCGCGCTGTTGCAGACCTGCGTCGACCATCTCTCCGACGGCACGCCGCTCTATCGCGCGAAGCTCTCGGCCGACGACCGGGCCGAACTCAAGGAACACTTCTTCCTCACCAACAAGCCCGTCATGGCGGTGCTCAACATCGGCGAGGACCAGATCGGCCAGGAAGACGAGCTCGCTGCGCCCGTCCGGGCCGAACTCGACGGCGCCGAGGTCGTGCCGTTGAGCGTGCAACTCGAGGCCGAGGCCGCGCTGATGGACGTCGACGAACGCCAGGAGATGCTCGAGGCGCTCGGTCTCGGCGAAGGCGCCGTGCCCCGGTTCCTCACGTCCGCCTACCACATGCTCGGACTGCGGACTTTTCTCACCACCGGCGAGAAGGAGAGCCGGGCCTGGACGTTCCGGGCCGGTTCCAGCGCCCCCGAATGCGCCGGCGTCATCCACACCGACTTCCAGCGCGGGTTCATCCGGGCCGAGACCATCCAGTGGGACGAACTCATCGCGGCCGGGTCGTGGTCCGCCGCCCGCGACGTCGGCAAGGTCCGATCCGAGGGCAAGGACTACATCGCCCAGGACGGCGACGTCATGGAGTTCCGCTTCAATGTGTAGGCAGGCGATGTCTGAGCCGGGCGTAGCCGGAGCCGCGCACGGTTGTCGGTGTTCTCGCCGGGCGTAACCCAGAGGCCTGGCGCGGGTCAGAACTCCGTGTGTCATCTTTCTTCTGAAACTCCCGCCCGTGTCCCCCAGCCTGCCTACCGGCAGGTAGGCTGGAGGTCATCATGGTGAATCCTGCTGATCTGCCCCTCGTCGAGGCCCTCGAGTCCACCGCCGAAAAGCTGCTCGAGCGCCACCTCGGTACCACCAAGGAGTGGTTCCCCCACGCCCTCGTCCCGTGGACCCAGGCCACGGACTACGAGCCCGACTACGAGTGGGAACCCGACGACGCCACGATCCCGCCGGCAGTACGGAGTGCGCTGTTCGTCAACGTGCTCACCGAGGACAACCTGCCCTACTACTTCCGCGACATCGAGCGCATGTTCGGCCGCGACGGTGCCTGGGGCGAGTGGGTCCGCCGCTGGACGGCCGAAGAGGGCCGCCACGGCATGGTGATCAACACCTACCTCCAGGCCACCCGGGCGCTCGACCCGGTCGAGCTCGAACGGGCCCGTATGGTCCAGGTCCAGGCCGGCCAGGTGCCTGAGCCCCCCTCTGCGGCCGACGGCCTCGCCTATGTCGCCCTCCAGGAGCTGGCCACCCGCATCTCACACTTCAACACGGGCACGATGCTCGAGGACCCGGTCGGTCGTCAGGTGATGCGCCGTGTGGCCTCCGACGAGAACCTCCACTTCCTCTTCTATCGCGACGCCCTGTCGGCGGTCATCGAGGTCGACCCGTCGGCGGCCGTGATGGCCATGGAGCGACAGACGACCGACTTCGCCATGCCGGGTCTCGGCATCCCCGGGTTCAACGCCCACGCCAAGGCCATCGCCGACGCCGGTATCTATGACCTCGCGATCCACCACGATCAGATCCTCCAGCCCGTCATCATGCGGGACTGGGCGCTCGAGTCGATCGAAGGGCTGTCGGCGGAAGCCGAAGAGTCCCGGGCGCGACTGGTGAAGTACATCGCCCGGGTCGGCAAGGTCGGTGCGCGCATCGCGGCTCGTCGCGACGAACGCGCCGCCGAACGCGAACCCGCCCGCGTCTGAAACGGAGCTCGGCTGTCGTGTCGAGGTCCGGGGGACGTCCCGTGGCCGTCGCGACGGTTTAGATTCCGGGCATGCCGTGGCTTGTCGCAGAGGATCACGTGGTCGCGTCGCTCGAACTCGCCGACACGCGGGCCACCCGGCGGCGGGGCCTGCTCGGCCGTGACGGCATCGAGGGTGCGCTCTGGCTCTCACCGGCCCGCTCGGTGCACACCATCGGCATGCGGTTCCCGATCGATGTCGCCCACGTCGACGCCGACATGACCGTGCTCTCCGTCGTCACGATGGCGCCGGGCCGGGTCGGCCGCTGGCGCTGCCGGGCCCGTCATGTGATCGAGGCCGAGGCGGGCTCCTTGCGACGATGGGGAATCGAACCCGGCGTGACGGTCGAGGTGCGTTCGTGACCGGCACGCTCGTGCTCGTGGCCACCCCGATCGGCAACCTCGGCGACCTCTCACCGCGGGCGGTCGAGGAGTTGGATGCCGCGGCCCTGGTCTGCTGTGAGGACACGAGGCGCACCGGTCGTCTCCTGGTCCACGCCGGTATCGGCGGTGCTCGGCTCCGGCGCGTCGACGACCACACCGAGATGCAGGCATCGGCCGAGGTCATCGCGCTGTTGGCGAGTGGTGCCCGGGTCGCCCTCGTCTCCGATGCCGGCACGCCGGGAATCTCCGATCCGGGGGCCCGGCTCGTCGATGCCGTGCTCGACGCCGGCCACGAGGTCTCGGTCGTGCCCGGCCCCGTCGCCGCGGTGGCCGCCCTGGTCGCGAGCGGGCTGCCGACCGACCGGTTCGTGTTCGAGGGCTTCCTGCCCCGCAAGGGTCGCGAACGACGCGAACGGCTGGCGTCGATCGCCGCGGAACGGCGCACCGTCGTGCTCTACGAGTCGCCCAACCGGGTCGCGACCGCGCTGACCGCGTTGGCCGAGGTGTGTGGTGGGGATCGCCGGGCGGTCGTCGCCCGCGAACTCACGAAACTCCACGAGGAGTTCGTTCGGGGCACGCTGACCGAGCTGGGGGAGTGGGCGGCGACCACGCCGAAGGGCGAGATCGTGGTGGTGATCGATGGGGCCGCGGCACCGGCCGAGGCGACCGACGAAGAAATCCTGTCCGCCCTCGGCGCGGAGCTGGCCGACGGCGGATCTCGGCGTGATGCTGCGGATTCGGTGGCCGCGATGCTCGGTGTCGGACGTCGTCGCGCCTACCAGTTGGCCCTCGGCATCCCCGGCGGTGTCACACCCCCTTCGTAGCATTCGGTTCATGGAACCACTGCTCGTGATCTCCCTCGTCGCCGCCCTCTTCATCGCCGCCGCCCTCGGCCTCGCCGTCGGCCTGCACCTCGTGAAGACCCGTCAGGGTGCCCAGCAGGATGCCTTTGCCCGGCTCGCCGCCGAGCTGGGTGCGCAACAGGATTCGAGCGTCGCCGACGTCGTCGAGCGGGTGGTCGCCGTCGCCGGCGCCACGTTCGACAGTCGTCTGCAGACCGGTGCGGCCGAACTCGACCATCGCCGAGAGGCCATCGATCTGGGCCTGAACGGCACCACGCAGCGCATCGACGAGCAGCTGGGCGCCGTGGTGGCGTCGTTGCAGGCAAAGGTCGACGAGGTCGACAAGATCGTCGCCGAGCGTGTCGGCGGACTGTCCGACACCGTGGATGCCCGGGTCGGTGGGATGTCGAAGAACCTCGGCCATCAGGTCACCGCCATGGGTGGCGAACTCCAGCAGGTGCGCACGTTGGTGGCGCAGTTGCAGAAGGAGCGGGCCCAGCAACACGGGCAGTTCGTCGAGAGCCTCGAGGCGGCCACCCGCCAGCAGAAGGTGCTCACCGAGACCACCCAGCACCTCCGCGAGGCATTGGCGAGCCCGCAGGCCCGTGGACAGTGGGGCGAGCGCATGGCCGAGGACGTGTTGCGAGCGGCCGGCATGCGCGAGGGCCTCAACTATCGCAAGCAGCGCATGATCGACGGTGGCACCAAGCCCGACTTCACCTTCCTGTTGCCCGACGACCGTCAGCTCCACATGGACGTGAAGTTCCCGGTCACCAACTACCTGCGCTACCTCGAGGCACCGAGCGATGCCGAGGCCACGGCGCTGCGCGAACGTTTCCTCAAGGACGTACGCGACCGGGTCAAGGAGCTGAGCGGGCGTGGCTATGCGGCCACCGACACCACGGTGGGCTACCTGTTGCTCTTCATCCCCAACGAGAGCGTCTACGGCTTCATCCACGAGAACGACATGACCCTGCTCGACGACGCGCTCGGTCAGAAGGTGGTGTTGTGCTCGCCCACCACGCTGTTCGCCGTGCTCGCGGTGATCCGCCAGGCGATGGACACCTTCGCGGTGGAGCAGGCCACCGAGGAGATCCTCGAGTGTCTGGCCGGCTTCGGCGAGCAGTGGCAGAAGTTCTCGGGACAGATCGACAAGGTCGAAAAGCACATCGACACGCTGAGTCGGAGCTTTTCGGACCTGTCCGGCACCCGTCGTCGCCAACTCGAGCGTCAGCTCGACCGCATCGACGATGTCCGTTCCCGGGCCGGGGTCGACGTCGACTCGCCGGTGCTGGGCCCGGCCTCGTCGACCGTGCTGCGCGACGTCACCGCGAGCTGAATTCCACGCGGCGGCCTTCATGGCCGCCGGTAGCCTCGGAGGCCATGCCGACTCCAGTCCTCGTCGCCGTCGCCTGGCCCTATGCCTCGGGCTCGCGACACCTCGGTCACCTCGGCGGCGCGTACTTGCCCGCCGACGTGTTCGCCCGCCATCAACGACGAGTCGGCAACGAGGTGCTCATGGTGTCGGGGTCCGACGTGCACGGCACCCCGATCACGGTGCGGGCCGACGACGAGGGCGTCACCCCCCAGGAGATCGCCGACCGATTCCACGACGAGTTCGTGGCCCAGTGGGAGCAGATCGGCATCTCGTGGGACAACTACACGACCACCGGCACCGCCCATCACGCCCGGGTGACCCAGGAGATGTTCCTGGCCCAGCTGGCCAACGGCCACATCGACAAGCGCACGTCCGACCAGTTCTACGACCCCGAGGCCGAACGCTTCCTGCCCGATCGCTACGTCGAGGGCACCTGCCCCCACTGTGGCTACGGCGAGGCCCGGGGTGATCAGTGTGACAATTGCGGCCGCACGCTCGACGCGACCGAGCTCGGCGAGCCACGTTCGAAGATCACCGGGGCCATCCCGGAGCTGCGGGCCACCGAGCACTTCTTCTATCGTTACTCCGACTTCACCGACCGGCTGGCCGAGTGGTTGAGGACGAGGAAGGGCTGGCGCCCCCACGTGCTGAACTTCGCCCTCGGCTGGACCGAGGAGGACGGCCTCCACGATCGGGCCATCACACGAGACCTCGACTGGGGGGTCGAACTCCCGGTCGACGACCTCGGCCCGGGCAAGCGCATCTATGTCTGGTACGACGCGGTGATCGGCTATCTCTCGGCCGCTCAGGAGTGGGCGGCCGAGATCGGCGACGTCGATCGCTGGCGCCACTGGTGGGAGAACGACGCCGCCCGCCACGTCTACTTCATCGGCAAGGACAACATTCCCTTCCACTGCCTCTTCTGGCCAGCCCAGCTGATGGGGGCCGGCAACCTCCACCTGCCCGACGACGTGCCCGCCAACCAGTACATCACCTTCAAGGGCGGCAAGGCCTCGGCCAGCCGGGGGGTCGGCCTCACCATCCAGGAGGGGCTCGAGCTGTTCCAACCCGACGGACTGCGCTACGCCCTCGCCGCCAATTTCCCCGAGCAGGCCGACACCGACATCTCCATCGAGGAGATCGCCCGTCGGATCAACGAGGAGCTGGTGGCCACCTGGGGCAACCTCGTCAATCGGGTCCTCTCCATGGTCAACAAGAACCACGGCGAGCAACCGCCGAGCGATGGCCGCACCGCCGAGGACGACGCGGTGCTGGCGGCGGTCGACGCGGCCCTCGAGCGGGTGAGCGGGCAGATCGAACGGGTCGAGCTCCGCAATGCCCTGCGCAGCGCCATGGACGGCGCCCAGGCGATCAACGCCTACCTCAACGCCACCGAGCCCTGGAAGCTGGCGAAGACCGATCCGACGCGCTCAGGGGTCGTCCTGGCCACCGCGCTCGACGCCATCAACGGCATCCGTATCGCCTTCTCTCCGTTCCTCCCGTTCAGTGCCGCGACACTCGACGAGGCACTCGGCGTCGTCGACGGCTGGCAGCGGGTGGCGATCGCCCCGGGCACCCCGATCGCCAAGCCCACGCCGTTGTTCACCAAGGTGGACCTCGACGAGCTGCTCGCCGACTGAGATGGCCTGGGTCGACCAGCACTGCCACATTCCCCCGGGCGCCGACGGTTCGGCCCAGGTGGACGAGGCGCGAGCGGCCGGCGTCACCCGAATGGTCACCGTGGGCACGACCCTCGAGCAGAGCCGCCAGATGATGGCGGTGGCGCGCGCCCACGAGGGTGTGTGGGCCACGGCCGGCGTGCACCCCCATGATGCCACCGACGGCATCGACGGACTCGAGGACCTGCTGGCTGCGCCGGAGGTGCTCGCCGTGGGGGAGTGTGGCCTCGATTATCACTACGACCACTCGCCGCGCGACGTGCAGGCCGACGTGTTCCGCCGTCAGATCGCGCTGGCCCATCGGCTGGACATGCCGTTGGTGATCCACACGCGCAACGCGTGGGACGACACCTTCGCCATCCTCGACGCCGAGGGCACCCCCCGCCGCACCGTCTTCCACTGCTTCACCGGCGGCGCCGACGAAGGTGCGGAGTGTCTGGCCCGCTCGGCGCTGTTGTCCTTCTCCGGCATCATCACCTTTCCGAGTGGTGGCGATCTTCGTGACGCGGCGGCGGCCTGTCCGCTCGACCGGCTCCTCGTCGAGACCGACAGTCCTTACCTGGCGCCCGTGCCCCACCGGGGCAAGCCGAACCGTCCGGCGCTGGTGCCCCTCGTGGGGGCGGCCGTGGCGCACGCGAAGGGCTGTGCGGTCGACGAGATCGAGGCAGCGACGTGGGCCACGGCGGCCGCGTTCTACGGCTTCGACGAGGCCTGAACGCACCGAGTGAAATAGGTCGCAAAGGTTGCATTTGTGTTACAGCGCTCCTACGGTCACGCGTCGTACGGTGATGGTTGTGGCATCCGCTGCAGCCGTCGGAGGGAAGGACGGAGCTCTGTACCGCAGTCGACGCGCACGTTTCCGCTTCTCCGCCCTCGGCCTCGCCGTCGCCCTCTCGGCCACGGCGTTCACGGCACCGGCCGGTGCCGTGACCCCGTTGGCGCAAGCCGACGTCGAGGCGTTCACCTCGCGAGCCGAAGCCTGGACCGATGCCCGCGACGAGCATCGCGAGAGCGCCCACGAACAGGCCACCGAACTCGCGGAAGACGCGCGGGCCGCCGAGGACGCCCGGATCGAGGCCGACGAAGCCTCCCGTCTGGCCGATGCCGAGCGGCAGGACGAACTCGCCCGCCCCACCACCACGGCACCGCCGACCACCGCTGCGCCCACCACGACGGCGCCCCCCACCACGACCGCCCCCGCCACCACCGCTCCGCCCACCACGACGACTGCGGCGGTCGCGGCCGAGTCGGCGTCCGGCGCACCCACGGCCGCACAGTGGGCAGCCCTGCGCCAGTGCGAGGCGAGTGGCAACTACAGCGCCGTGAGCCTCAACACCCGCTACCGCGGCGCCTATCAGTTCTCCCAGGCCACCTGGGACTGGATCGCCGGACTCGACCGTCCGTCGCTGGTCGGGGTCGACCCCGCCGCGGCATCCCCGGCCGATCAGGACGCAATGGCCGCAGCGCTGTGGCAACGACGCGGCTGGTCGCCGTGGCCGATCTGCGGCGCTGAGGCGGCCGCTTCCTGAGTCACGGGTGACCCACTCGCCACAGGAACTCCGGGCGCTCATGGAGCGTCACGGCTTGGCCGCTCGGCGAGCGCTCGGCCAGAACTTCGTGGTCGACCCCAACACGGTCCGCCGCATCGCCGGGCTGGCCGAGATCTCCGCCGGTGACCCCGTGGTCGAGATCGGGCCCGGTCTCGGTTCGCTCACCCTGGCCCTCGTGGAGCTCGGTGCCGACGTCACCGCCGTCGAGATGGATCGGGATCTGGTGCCGGTGCTGCGCGAGGTCGTGGAACCGCACGGGGTGCGGGTGATCGAGGGCGACGCCCGAGAGGTCGATTGGCCGGTGCTGCTGGCCGCTCACGACCGATGGACGCTGGTGGCGAACCTTCCGTACAACGTGGCCACGCCGCTGGTTCTCGACCTGTTGCGGACCGTGCCCCAGATCACGTCGATGCTCGTGATGGTCCAGCGGGAGGCGGGGGAGCGGTTGGCCGCGACGGCGGGTCAAAAGGCCATCGGCATTCCGTCGATCCTGGTCGCCTACCACGGGGTCGCCCGAGTGGTCGCCCGGGTGCCGGCGACGGTGTTCCATCCGCAACCGAAGGTCGAATCGGTCCTGGTTCGCATCACCCGCCACGCCTCGCCGCCGGTGGCCGAGACGCTGGCCGACATCGAGCCCGTGCTGCGGACGGCATATGGCCAACGGCGCAAGATGTTGCGTCGCTCCCTCGCCGAGATGGTCGATGCGGCGGGCTTCGCCGAGGCCGGGGTCGATCCCCAGGCCCGACCCGAGACGCTCGACCTGGCCGACTGGGCTCGCCTGTCCCGGCAGCGCCGCTGACCCCGTCGTCGACCTAGCCTTCGCCCCGTGATCTCGATCCAGGCCCCGGCCAAGCTGACGCTGTCGCTGTCGATGACCGGTCGTCGCGCCGACGGCTATCACCTCATCGATGCCGAGATGGTCAGCCTCGACCTCCACGACACGCTCGAGATCACCGAAGGCGACGGGCTCGAGATCGTCGGGTCCGCGGGCACCGAGCAGGTCGCGGCCGACGACGACAACCTCGTTCGTCGCGCGTTGCGGCTCTGTGGACGCCGGGCCCACGTGCGCCTCCACAAGCGGATCCCGGCCGGGGCCGGACTCGGGGGCGGGTCGTCCGACGCGGCGGCAGTGCTGCGGTGGGCCGGCTACGACGACGAGCAGGGGGCCGCCTCGATCGGCGCCGACGTGGCGTTCTGCCTCCGCGGTGGACGAGCACGCGTGCGCGGCATCGGCGAACTGATCGAGCCGCTGCCCTTCGAGCCGATGACGTTCACCCTGTTGACGCCACCGATCGTGTGCGCCACACCCGCGGTCTATGCCGAATGGGATCGGATGGGGGGCCCGGTCGGCGACCACGGCAACGATCTCGAGCCTGCGGCCCTGGCAGTGGCTCCGGAACTGGCCGGGTGGCGCGACGAGCTGGCCGACGCGTCGGACCAGCGGCCACGGCTGGCCGGGAGCGGCAGTACGTGGTTCGTGGAAGGTGCATTTCCGGGACCCGGTCGAGTCGTGACGACCACGATCGCCGCCCGATAGGCGGCCCGGGCGAGCGAGCCGACAACGGCCCTACTTGCGACGCTGGTGGCGCGTCCTTCGGAGCATCTTCTTGTGCTTCTTCTTGCGCATGCGCTTGCGGCGCTTCTTGATCAGTGAACCCACGGGGCCAGACGCTAGCGGCAAGGAAGCCGAGGGCCACCCCGAAGCAAGTGATGAATCCGAACAGCGCGATGAATCCGGTCGAATCAGCGTCCGTCGATTCTCGCGATGCGCGGTAGCGTGAGCGATCCACCTCTCGGTGGCCCGTAGTTCAGTTGGTAGAACGCCGGCCTTTGGAGCCGGATGTCGCAGGTTCGAGCCCTGCCGGGCCAGCCAACCTCCCCGTGTCGGCTTCCACCGCGCCCTCGGGTCCGGACCGCGATAGAACGGTCCGGAGAGAACGGTCGCGAAGCCCGATGACCGGACAGGACCCGGATGCAACTGCTCAACCACAAGAAGCTCCACATCGTCGCCGGTCGGGCCACCCAGTCGCTGGCCACCGACATCTGCAAGGAGCTCGACGTCCCGCTCGGGGCCGCGCAGATCTCCGAGTTCGCCAACGGCGAACTCCACGTGAAGTACGGCGAGTCGATCCGTGGTTCCGACGTGTTCATCGTCCAGACCCACACCGCGTGGGAGGAGGGCTCGATCAACGATGCGTTGATGGAACACGTGATCATGGTCGATGCCGCCAAGCGGGCCTCGGCCAAGCGCATCACGGTGGTGGCGCCGTTCTACGGTTACAGCCGCCAGGATCGCAAGGCCTCGGGCCGTGAGCCGATCACCGCCCGGCTCGTGGCCGACATGTTCAGCGTCGCCGGCGCCGATCGACTCATGTCGGTCGATCTCCACAGCGGCCAGATCCAGGGGTTCTTCGACGGTCCGGTCGACCATCTCGTGGCCCTGCCGGTCCTCATCGACTATCTCTCCGACCTCGGCGACGACGATCTCGTCATCGTCTCGCCCGACGCCGGGCGGATGAAGGTCGCCGAGCGCTACACCAACCTGCTCAACGCCGACCTCGCGTACGTGCACAAACGCCGATCGCACGACGAGCTCAACATGGTCGAGGCGAAGGAGATCATCGGCCATGTCGAGGGCCGCACCTGTGTCCTGATCGACGACATGATCGACACCGGCGGCACCATCTGCGCGGCCGCCGACCTGCTGGCCGAGAACGGTGCCGGGAAGGTCATCGTCGCCACCACCCACGGCGTGTTCTCCGGTCCGGCGATCGATCGACTGAAGAACGCGGCAATCGAAACCGTGCTCGTCACCGACACGCTGCCGCTGTCGCCCGAGAAGCAGATCGACAAGATGCAGGTGCTCAGCGTGGCACCGATCATCGCGCGGGCCATCTCGGCCGTGTTCGAGGACACCTCGGTCAGCGAGATCTTCGGCGGCAATCACCTGGCCTGAGGCCGTGGCGATCGCCGTCGCCACCGATAGTCTGATTCGTCGGTCCGGTCGTGGACCGCCTTCTTCGTCGGCAATGTTCGCCGTGCCCTTTCCAGGAGCCGAGAAATCATGTCAAACCAGCTGCTGCTTGCCGCCGAGACCGGCCGTGACGAGGGCACCCGCTCCTCGCGTCGACTCCGTCGGGAGGGCCGCGTGCCCGCCGTCGTCTACGGCCTCGACGCCGACCCCGTCACCGTGTCGGTCGCCTGGCCCGACCTGCGCGCCGCGCTCACCACCGATGCCGGCACCAACGCCGTGATCACCCTGGAAATCGACGGCGTCGAGCAGCTGTCGATCGTTCGTGACATCCAGCGCCACCCGGTGCGGCGCGACGTGATCCATGTCGACTTCCTTCGGGTGACCGCCGACCAGCAGATCGAGGCCGAGGTGCCCATCGTGCTCATCGGTGAGGCGCTCGAGGTCACCCGGGCCAACGGCATGGTCGACCAGACCCTCTACCACCTCACCGTGTCGGCCAAGCCGGCCGAGGTTCCCGACGAGATCGAGGTCGACATCTCCGAGATGGTCCTCGGCGATTCCATCCATGTCGGCGAACTCGCCCTCCCGTCCGGTGTCACCACCACGGTCGATGCCGAACTCGGCGTCGCCCACTCCGTCATCACCCGCTCCACCATGGAGGCGATGGCCGCCGAAGAAGCGGCCGAGGCCGCCGAAGAAGAGGCAGCCTTCGAGACCGAGGGTGGCGGCGACGCCGACGGCGGCGCCGACGAGGCCGACGCCGACGGCGACGACTGAGAATCGGTGGGCGACCGCTGATGGTCGGCCGTCGTCAGAGCCAGCGCCGAGGTACTCCGGCCGACCTTCTCGTGGTCGGCCTCGGCAACCCCGGGCCCGACTATGCCCAGACCCGGCACAACGCCGGGGTGTGGGTCATCGACGAGCTCGTGGCCCGTCATGGGGGCAAGCTCAGCCGCGGCCGACGCGAACATGCCGACTCCGACGAACTGCGAGTGGGTGACAAGCGCCTCGCCGTCGCCGTGCCCACCACCTACATGAACGAATCGGGTCGGGCCGTGCTGCCGCTCGTCCGCCGCTTCGGCATCGACGACTTCTCGAAACTGGTGATCGTGCACGACGAACTCGACCTGCCCGTGGGTCGGCTGAAGGTGAAGTTCGGTGGAGGCCTCGCCGGCAACAACGGACTCAAAAGCGTGCGGGCCCACCTGCACTCCGACGAATTCGCGCGGATCCGCATCGGCGTGGGCAAGCCGGAGGCGGGCACGATGAAGGGCTCGGACTATGTGCTTCGGCGTCCGGCCCGCAGCGAACGGCCCGAGCTCGATCGCGTCGTCGGAGTCGCCGCCGACGCCGTGGAACACCTGCTCGACGCCGACATCGAGGCGACCATGAACCGCTTCAACGCGAGCTGACCGTGTCGACCCTGCCACCGGCCAACGACCTGCGAACCCTGCTGCCCCTGCTGGCGACCGAGCCCTCGCTCGACCGTGTCCTCGGTCGCCGTGAAGCGGTGATCGCTGTCCCCGATGCCGCCCGCGCGTTCGCCATCGCCGGGCTCGCCAACGCCGCCGGCCGTACGCCCGTCCTCGTGGCGACGGCGACGCAGAACGAGGCCGAACGATTGGCGGCCGACATCGCTGCGGTGCTGGGCGAGGACGAGGTGGCCCACTTTCCCGCGTGGGAGACGCTGCCGTTCGAGCGTGTGAGCCCCGCGGTGGAGACCATGGGCTCCCGCCTTCGCACCCTGCACCGGCTGCGTGACCCGGCCACCGCGCCGGCCGTGGTGGTCGCCGCGGCGCGGGCCCTCGTGCAGCGTCTCGATCCCGATGCGGCCGTCGATCCGATCATCGTCGGCAGCGGCGACGTCGTCGATCCGGTCGAGCTGGTCGCCGAGCTCGTCGGTCTGGGCTACCGACGCGAACATCAGGTGGAGCACCGCGGTGAGGTGGCCGTGCGGGGCTCGATCGTCGACGTGTTCCCCAGCACCGCCGAGGCGCCGGTCCGCATCGACCTGTGGGGCGACGAGGTCGACCGGCTCACCGAGTTCTCGGTCGGCGATCAGCGCGCGACGATCGCGGTCGCCGAGGTCGAGATCTACCCCTGTCGGGAGCTGCGTCCGGGCGACCGGGCCCGCGCCCGGGCGGCGGCCCTCGTCGCCGAAGAACCCTGGGGCCGCGAGCAGTGGGACCGCATCGTCGACGGCCAACTCTTCGACGGCATGGAGTCGTGGCTGCCGTGGCTGGTCGACGAAGAGGTCGTCCTGCCCGATCTGGTGCCCGGCGACGGGCTGATCATCCTGGTCGAGCCCCGAAGGATCCGAGACCGCGCAGCCGACATCGGGTCCGAAGAGGCCGATCTCGCGGGTTCGTTGGCGAAGACGTGGGACGTCGATGCCGACGGCGTCCACCGCCTGCACCTGCCCTTCGACCGCCTTCTGGCGAAGGCCGATGCGCCCTCGTGGTCGATGCTCCCGGTGGCCGACGGTCCGTCCACGCCGTCGATGGCGGCCTCGGGCTGGGAACCGGTCGTGGGCGACATGACCCCCACCGTCGCCCAGATCCAGGGGCTGCTGGCGAAGGGCTATCGCGTGATCGTGGCCGCCGACGGTGCGGCCAGCGCCGATCGACTGTCGGCCCTGCTCTCCGACCACGGGGTCGAATTGGCGCCGGCCACGGTCGACACCGACCTCACCGAGCCCCGCGGGCATCTGGTGTCGGTGGCCCTCGAACGCGGCGCGGTGATGCCCGATCTCCAGCTCGCGGTGTTGGCCGAGACCGATCTCACGGGCCGCCGGCGCACCCATCGGCGGGCGAAGACCCGCAAGCGTGATGCCCAGAAGTTCTTCGACGATCTCCGCGAGGGGTCCTATGTCGTGCACCAGCAGCACGGTGTGGCCCGCTTCGGCGGCATGGTCACCCGGGCGATCAACGGCAGCGACCGCGACTACCTGCTGCTCGAGTACCGGGGGAGCGACAAGCTCTACCTGCCCTCTGACCAGATCGAGTCGATCCGCCTCTACAGCGGCGGCGAGACTCCCACCCTGTCCAAGATGGGCGGTGCCGACTGGCACACCGCCAAGGCCAAGGTGCGGTCGGCCGTTCAGGAGATCGCCCAGGAACTCGTGGTGCTCTACCAGACCCGTGTGCACGCCGAGGGCCACGCGTTCGCCCCCGACACGCCCTGGCAGCGAGAACTCGAGGACGCGTTCCCGTTCCAGGAGACCCCCGACCAACTCCACGCCATCATCGACGTGAAGGACGACATGGAACGCGTGGCGCCCATGGACCGGCTGGTCGTCGGCGACGTCGGATTCGGCAAGACCGAAGTGGCTGTGCGGGCTGCGTTCAAGGCGATCCAGGACGGCATGCAGGTGGCGGTCCTCGTGCCCACCACACTGCTCGCACAACAGCACCACGCCACGTTCCGGGAGCGCTTCGCGCCCTACCCCGTACGGGTCGAGGTGCTGAGCCGCTTCCTCACGAATGCGCAGGCCAAGGTGGTCGTCGACGGGGTGAGGAACGGTGAGGTCGACCTCGTGATCGGCACCCATCGTCTGCTGTCGCAGGACATCGAGTTCAAGAACCTCGGGCTGCTGGTGGTCGACGAGGAACAGCGGTTCGGTGTCTCGCACAAGGAGCAGATCAAGTCCCTGCGCACCGACGTCGACGTGCTCACCCTCACCGCCACGCCGATTCCGCGCACGATGGAGATGAGCCTCACCGGCATCCGCGACATGTCGCTGCTCAACACCGCGCCGGCCGATCGGCAGCCGATCCTCACCTATGTCGGCGAGTACGAGGAACGGGCGGTGTCCGAGGCGATCCGTCGCGAGCTGCTGCGCGAGGGACAGATGTTCTTCGTGCACAACCGGGTGCGCGACATCGAACACGTCGCCGAACGGCTCCGCGGGCTCGTTCCGGAGGCCCGCGTGGCCGTCGCCCACGGCCAGATGGACGAGGGCACGCTCGAGCGGGTGGTGATCGACTTCTGGGAGGGCAAGTTCGACGTCCTCGTGTGCACCACCATCATCGAGTCGGGCATCGACATGCCCTCGGTGAACACGCTCGTCGTCGACCGCGCCGACCTCCTCGGGCTGGGCCAACTCCACCAGCTGCGTGGACGGGTCGGCCGGGCCGGTCAGCGGGCCTACGCCTACCTCTTCCATCCCGAGGATGTCGTCCTCAGCGAGGAGGCCTACGAACGGCTGAAGACCATCGGCGAGGCGACCGAGCTCGGATCCGGCTTCCGCATCGCCATGCGCGACCTCGAGATCCGCGGTGCCGGCAACCTGCTCGGCACCGGGCAGTCGGGCCACATCGCGGCGGTCGGCTACGACCTCTATTGCCAGATGGTGACCGAGGCCGTGGCCGAACTGAAGGGCGAGAAGCCGGCAGAGACGGTCGACATCGCCATCGAGGTGCCCGGCGACGCGCACCTGCCCGACGACTATGTCACCAAGGAGGCCACTCGACTGGAGGCCTACCGGCGCCTCGCCAACGTCGAGACGGTCCAGGCGCTCGACGATGTGCGGTCCGAGTGGCTCGACCGTTTCGGTCCGATTCCCGCGCCGGCCGAGGCGCTGCTCAAGGTCGGCCGTCTGCGGGTGGAGTGCGTGCGCTCCGGGGTCCGCGAGGTCACGGTCACGAAGGGGCCGGGGTTCGGCGGCCCCGATCACGTGGCCCGCATCTCGCCGGTGGCGCTGCCCGAGAGCCGCCAGGTGCGGCTCCAGCGGCTCCATTCGGGGAAGGGCTCGGGCAACCAGGCGATCTACAAGGAGGGCATCGGCGAGATCCAGCTGCCGTTGTTCAAGAAGAAGGGCGCCGTCGTCGATCAGTTGGCCGAGATCCTGGCCGACCTGCTGCCCGACCTCGAGCCGGCATTGGCCGAGGCCTGACCCCGGTTCGGGGTCGCGGCGCGGATAACCTGCACGACTCGTGAGCCTCATTCGATCCCGCATCCGACTCCTGGGCGCCCTTCTGGCCCTGATCCTCCTCGCCGCCGCCTGTGGAAGCGATGCCGACGTCGCGTCCGTCGAGGGCGGCGACACGTTGACCCAGGACGACGTCGACGACCTGCTCGACGAGGGCGACGACGTTGCCGATGCAGACGACACCGGGCTTTCGGACGACACCGTGTCGACCGATGGCGACGCCGCCACGGTGGGCGACGAGAGCCTGTCGGGTGCCGATGTGGCCGAACTGGCCGATCAGCCCGGCGAGGGCGTCATCGAGCGGGCCGCCGCGGCGGAGGTCATCACCACTTGGGCCCGCAACGAGATCTGGTACGCCGCCGTGGCCGAGGGCGGCTTCACCGACATCCAGCCCTATCTCGACACCGCCCGTGCCGAGTTCGACGAGTTCGTCGCCGCCAATCCCGACGCCGGACTGCCGCCCGCCGACTCCGCCGCCGCCTTCGAGCTGATCCGGGCCCAGGCGCTGGCCCCGCTGGTCACGGACTACATGATCGAGGTCGAGGGCCACGAGATCGAATGGCCGTTGCAGCTCTGCTCGAGCCACATTCTGCTGGAGACCGAGGAAGAGGCGCTCGCCGTCATCGACCGTCTCGAGGCCGGTGAGGCATTCGCCGATCTCGCCGCCGAACTCTCCCTCGATGGCTCCGGCGCAGGCGGTGGCGACCTCGGCTGCGTCGACCCCGCAGGATTCGTGCAGGAGTTCGTCGACGGCGCCGCCGCCCTCGGCGGCCCGGGCGTCACGCCGCCGGTCCAGAGCGAGTTCGGCTGGCACGTGATCGAGGTTCGGTCCTTCGACGCGACCCCGTCGGACGACCCGATCGCCATCCAGAACGCGGTGCTCGGCTCCGACGACTTCCTCGAGTTCCAGTCCACGGTCATCGAGCGGGAGGTCACCGTTGATCCCCGCTACGGCGTGTGGGACTCGGTGTCGGCGTCGGTCGTTCCCGGCAGCTGAGCACGATGGGCACGATCACGATCGTCGGGCTCGGTCCGGCTGACGCGTCGCTGCTCGCACCCAACACGCTCGACGCACTGGCCCGCCACGAACGTCGATTCCTGCGCACCGTCGTCCATCCGGCGGCCGCCGCGGTCGTCGACGCCACGGCGTTCGACGAGATCTACGACGCCGCCCCTGATTTCGCGACCGTCTACGAGGCGATCGCCGAGCGGCTGATAGCCGAAGCCGCCGACGGCGACCTCGTCTATGCGGTACCCGGGTCGCCGCTGGTGCTCGAACGCACCGTCGAGCTCTTGCGGGCGGCCGAGAACGACGGTCGCGTCGTGCTCGACATTCTTCCGGCGATGTCGTTCCTCGATGTCGCCTGGGCTCGTCTGCGGATCGACCCGGTCGAGTCGAGCGTGCGGCTCATCGACGGTCATGTGTTCGCCGAGGCCGCGGCCGGCCAGACCGGTCCGCTGCTGGTCGCTCACTGCCACTCCGCCCAGGTGCTGTCCGACATCAAGCTCTCGCTCGACGACGGACCCACGGTCGTGGTGCTCCAGCGGCTGGGCCTGCCCGACGAGCGCATCTTCGAGATGCCGTGGCACGAGCTCGACCGCGAGGTCGACGCCGACCACCTGACCTCGCTGTGGATCCCCGAGCTCGAGACACCGGTGGCCGCCGAGTTCGCCCGTTTCGAGGAGCTCGTTCGCGTGCTGCGTGACGAGTGCCCGTGGGACCGCAAGCAGACCCACGCCTCGCTGCGCCAGCATCTGCTCGAGGAAACCCACGAGACCCTCGAGGCCATCGACGCCCGGGCCGCGCGGTCCGACGACGAGGTCGACGACGAACTCGACACCCATCTCGCCGAGGAGCTGGGCGACCTGCTGTACCAGGTGTTCTTCCACGCGAGACTTGCCGCCGAACGCGGATCGTTCACGATCGCCGACGTGGCCGAGGGCATCCACGACAAGCTCGTGACGCGCCATCCACACGTCTTCGGTGACACCCAGGCCGGTGACGCCGACCAGGTGGTGAGCAACTGGGAAGAGCTGAAGCGGGCCGAGAAGGGCCGTGCATCGGCCATGGACGGCATCCCGCCGGCGCTGCCCGCGCTGCTGCTCGCGCTGAAGGTGCAGACACGGGCGGCCGGCACCGGATTCGACTGGAAGGGCGGACCCGAGGTCGCCTACGCCGATGTCGAGGACGAGCTGGCCGAGGTGCGTGACGATCCGAGCGAGCACGAGGTGGGCGACCTCCTGTTCGCGGCCGTGCAGGTGGCCCGGCGACTCGACCTCGACCCGGAGTCCGCGCTGCGTGGCGCGGCCCAACGGTTCCAGCAACGCTTTCGCGTCGTGGAGGAACTGGCGGCGGCGGCCGGAACCGACCTCGCCGAGGTGGCCGGTCGACCCGACGGCGAAACCCACCTGGGTGACTTGTGGAGCCGGGCCAAGGAGCGCGAGACTCACTGACGTTCCCACGGTGGCCGGAGGCGACATGAACCCCGGCGATCGCGCGGATCGCGCGAATACCTCACGCTGCGCGCGATGGCCGGTAACATCCGTTCCGATTCTCCGCCGTCCACGCGTTCCCGCCGCAAAACATTTCCGTAGTGAGGTACCCCCAGTGAGCACCATCGAACGAGTCCACGGCCGCGAGGTCTTCGATTCCCGGGGCAACCCGACCGTCGAGGTCGAGATCGAGCTCGACTCCGGGGCGATCGGTTCGGCGATGGTGCCGAGCGGGGCATCGACCGGCGCGTTCGAGGCCGTCGAGCTGCGTGACGGCGGCGACCGCCTGGCCGGCAAGGGCGTGCTCACCGCCGTCGGGTTCGTCAACAGCGAACTCGCCGACGCGGTCGTCGGGCTCGACGCCGTCGATCAGCGCGCGGTCGATGCGGCGCTGCTGGCCGTCGACGGCACCGACAACAAGAGCCGGGTCGGCGCCAACGCCATCCTCGGCATCTCGCTGGCCGCGGCGAAGGCGGCGGCCGCCGAACTCGAGATCCCGCTGTGGCGCCACGTCGGTGGAGCCAACGCCCACGTGCTGCCCGTGCCGATGATGAACGTGCTCAACGGCGGCGAACACGCCGACAACTCCGTCGACTACCAGGAGTTCATGTTCATGCCGGTGGGGGCGGCGTCGTTCTCCGAGGCGATGCGCTGGGGTGTCGAGTCCTACCACGTGCTCAAGAAGGTCCTCCAGGACCGTGGTCTCTCCACCGCCGTGGGCGACGAGGGCGGGTTCGCCCCCGACCTCGGCTCCAACGAGGAGGGCCTCCAGTTGCTGATCGAGGCGATCGAGCTCGCCGGCCTCACGCCGGGCACCGACATGGCCATCGCCATGGACGTCGCCTCCACCGAGTTCTACGCCGACGGCGTCTACACGCTGGCCTCCGAGGGCCGGAAGCTCAGCTCCGACGAGATCGTCGCCGAGTACATCGGTCTGTGCGAGCGCTACCCGATCGTGTCGATCGAGGACGGCATGGCCGAAGACGACTGGGACGGCTGGAAGAAGCTCACCGACGAGTTGGGCGACCGCTGCCAGCTCGTGGGCGACGATCTCTTCGTCACCAACACCGAGCGCCTCGCGCGCGGCATCGAGACTGCGACCGCCAACTCGATCCTGGTGAAGGTCAACCAGATCGGTTCGCTCACCGAGACGCTCGAGGCCGTGGAGCTCGCCACCCGCAACAGCTACACCTCGGTGATGTCACACCGCTCCGGTGAGACCGAGGACAACACGATCGCCGACCTCGCCGTGGCCACCAACTGCGGCCAGATCAAGACCGGCGCGCCGGCCCGCTCGGATCGTGTCGCCAAGTACAACCAGCTGTTGCGCATCGAGGAACAGCTCGGCGAGGCCGCCGCGTTCCGGGGCCGGGCCGCGTTGGCCGGTGGATCGTGAGGTGCGCGCATGTCTGAACAGAAACGCGCGCCCCGCAGCGGCAACGTGGTCCGTACCGGACTCTTCGCGGTCACCCTTGCGGTCGGCGTGAGTCTCGCCGCGATCCCGGTCGGCAACTGGCTCGACCAGCGCTCCGAGGTCGACGACGCGAGGGCGCGCCACGAGGAACTCGTCGCGGAGATCACCGGGATCGACAACGACATCGAGGCCATCGTCGGCGAGGAGGGCCTCGAGATCGCAGCGCGGTGCTACGGCCCGTTCGTCGAGGTCGGCGAGGAGCTCTACGCGGTTCCCGGTCTCGACGGCTGTGTGACGAATCCCACGCCCTGAGCGGACCTCCATCGAGAAGGTCGGCGGGGCCCGGCGATACCGTGGCGTGATGCTTTCAGGGGGACCGTCATGAGCACCAAGCCGGTGGTGGCCGAGGGCCTCGTCCGGGAGTTCGGTGATCTGCGGGCCGTCGACGGCATCGACCTCGAGGTCGACGCCGGCGAGATCTTCGGTTTCCTCGGTCCGAACGGGGCCGGAAAGTCCACCACCGTGCGGATGCTCGTCACCCTGCTGCGACCCAGTGCCGGTGTCGCCCGGGTCGCCGGATTCGACGTGGTGAAGGAGCCCACGGCGGTGCGGCGCTCGATCGGTGTGGCCCTGCAGGACGCGGCGATCGACCCGCTGATGACGGGTACCGAGCTACTCCGACTCCAGGCCATCCTGCACGGCCTCGGCGGCAAGGTCGCCGATCAGCGGTGCGGGGAGCTGCTCGAACGGGTCGGCCTCACCGCCGCCGCCGATCGACGGGTGGGCAACTACTCCGGCGGCATGCGGCGTCGGCTCGACCTGGCGCTGGCCCTGATCCACCGGCCGATCGTGCTGTTCCTCGACGAGCCCACCACAGGCCTCGACCCCACCAGCCGTCTGGCCGTGTGGGAAGAGGTGCGCAACCTCAACAACGAGGGCACCACGGTCTTTCTCACCACCCAGTACCTCGAGGAGGCCGACCAGCTCGCCGGACGGATCGCCATCATCGACGGCGGCCGGATCGTGCGCGAAGGCGATCCGACCACCCTCAAGGACCAGGTGGGGGAGCCCACGCTGCGGCTCGAACTCGCCGACTCGGTCATGGAGGACACGGCCACCCGGGTCCTCGCCGGTTACGGCGACCCGCGACCCGCGCGGGAGGGCCGGCTCGCCATCGGTCTTCGCGGTGGTGCCGCCCATCTCGCCGACGTCGTGCGGGCCCTCGACGAGCAGGGCGTGGCCCTGGCCCATCTCGAACTCGATTCACCGAGCCTCGACGACGTCTTCGCCGATGCCACCGGCCGGCGCCTCGAGGGCGCCGAGGCCGACTCGACATGACCGCCGCGGTACTCCAGGACGCGCGACCGCGGTTGCGGGTCGGGGCCGAGCAGGCGTGGGCGTTGACCACACGGGCCACGCTCGCCACCGCCCGCAACCCGGCCAACTGGCTCCCGGGCCTCATCTTCCCGCTGGTGATGGCCGCTGTCTACGCCGCCCAGTTCGCCGATGCGACCGCGCTTCCCGACTTCCCCGAAGTCGACTCGTTCCTCCAGTTCATCCTGCCCAGCGCCATTCTCCAGGGCATCGCGTTCAACTCGGCCAACGCCGGCAGTGACATGGCCACCGACATCGAGACCGGGTTCTTCGACCGTCTCATCTCGAGCCCCGTGGCCCGTCAGTCGATCCTCATCGGCCGCGTCGGCGGCGCGGCGGCGTCGGCGGGTTTCCAGTCACTCGTGCTCATGGGCATCTTCCTGCTCTTCGGTGCGCCGGTGAAGAGCGGTGTGGCGGGCGCCGTGGCGCTGGTGATCATCAGCGTGCTGCTGGCCGTCGCCCTGGCCGGCTTCGGCTTGATGGTGGCGCTGCGCACCGGCAGCCCGGAGGCGACGCAGGCGATGTTCCCGCTCATCTTCGTGGCCGTGTTCGTGTCGTCCGCGTTCTTCCCCACGGCCTTGATGAAGGGCTGGTATCAGCAGGTCGCCGAGGTCAATCCCATCACGCTGATCGTCAACCCCACCCGCGAGCTGGTGATCACCGGGTGGAGTTGGGCCGACTTCGGTCAGGCGGTGGGTCTGACGGTCCTGGTCGCCATCGTGTCGCTGAGCCTCTCGTATCGGGCCTATCTCTCGCGGCTGGCCGACGCATGACGGCCGTCGACGCTCGCCCCGGCAACTACGCCGCGACGCTGCCGACGATCGGCGCGATGGCCCGCCGCAACCTGATCCGGCTGCTGCGGATGCCGGCGATCCTCGTGCCGATGATCGTGATGCCGCTGTTCTTCGTGATCGCGTTCACGGGCAGCTTCGACGGGATCTCCCAGGTCGACGGCTATCCCACGGACAAGGTGATCAACTGGGTGGCGGCGTTCGCGCTCCTGCAGGGTGCGTCGTTCGCCGGAGTGGGCACCGCCGGCGCGGTGGCCAACGACCTCGACAACGGGTTCATCGACCGCCTGCTGGTCAGCCCGATCCGCCGCAGCTCGATCCTCGTGGCGCCGCTGGTCTACACCGCGGTCCGCGCCGTCATCCCGATCACCGTGGTCATCGTGGCGGCGTTCGTCCAGGGCGCCGATCACCCGGGTGGCCCGCTCGGCATCCTGCTGGCCTTCGTCGGTGGCGTCGGCGGCGCACTGGTGCTCGGCGCCTTCGGCCTCGCCGTCGTGTTGCGCATGGGCGACATCAAGGCGATGGCTGTGGTGCAGATGGTCTCGTTCCTGTTGATGTTCCCGTCGATCGGTCAGGTGCCGATGGCCCTTCTCCAGGGATGGATGCGCACCGTCGCCCGCATCAATCCGGTCACCAACGTCATGCGCATGATCCGCCAGGGATTCATCGGCGACGTCACCTGGGCCGAGACGTGGCCCGGTCTGCTGGTGATCGTCGTGGGCTTCACGGGCTTCATGGCGTTGGCTCGCTACGAGCTCGAACGCCGCAACCCCTAGTTCTCCTCGGTCGGGCCCATCGGCACCGGGCGCACCGGCACGGGGGTCGTGGTCACGACGCTGGTGATCGTGTCGCCGAACTCCCAGAACTCCTCGACCACGTCGTTGAGGTGGATCATGTCGCGCACGCGCACCCGCATCACGTGGCTCTCGCTGCCGGTGACCCGCACGCACTCGACGACCTCGGGCAGCCGACGGGCCAGGTCGTCGACGCCGGTGGACCGCGGGCCGGCGGAGTGCACACGGATGACCACGAGCAGGGGGAAGCCGAACGCGCACGGGTCGATGACGGCCTGATAGCCCGAGATGATCCCGTCGCGCTCGAGGCGACGGACCCGGTCGGTCACCGCGGGGGCCGACAGCCCGACGCGTTCGCCCAGTTCGCGAAAGCTGACCCGACCGTCGTGGGAGAGTTCCTGCAGGATGTGACGATCGATGTTATCGACGTCTTTCTCTTCATAGCGTGACATGGGTCGAGGGTATCATGGTCAGATCGGGCATGAGCCTTGAAAAAAACGGGCCGCCGCCACAGTTTGCCTCGATAACCCCCGAAACGACGGTGATCGATTCGTTACGATGAATCCATGATCACCTCCACCGACATCGCCGGCTTCGACGCTCGTTTCGCTGAGCTCGCTCGCCGTTGGGACCACCACCAGAACCTGCGCCGCAGCGGCGCCTCCGTGCCCGAACTGGCCCGCAGCCGCCAAGCGCTCGACGCCGCCCGCGCCGGCTTTCGGCGCTGATCGCGAACCCACGCCCCGCAGCAGGCATGCTGGGGACGTGAAAGAACTGTTCGCCGATCTCGACCGCTGGCGTGCCGCCGGCGCCCGAGTGGCGATCGCCCGGGTCGTCGACCTCGACGGGTCGGGCCCGCGCCTGCCGGGAGCGGCCATGGCCGTCAACGAGCACGGCGAGGTCACCGGTTCGGTGTCGGGCGGCTGTGTCGAGGGCGCAGTGGTCGTGGATGCCCTCGACGTGATCGAGACCGGCGATCGCCGGCTCGTCACCTTCGGATTCAGCGACGACGAGGCCTTCGCCGTCGGGCTCACCTGTGGCGGCACGATCCACCTGTTCCTCGAGCCGCTGGACTGGTGAGTGTGAGCGAGCCGTCCATCTACGATGCGTTGCGCGACGCGGTGGTGGCCGAGACCCCGGCCGTGCTCGCCACCGTCGTCGAAGGTCCCGGCACCGGCGCGAAACTGCTGGTCGTCCCGGGCACGGGTCCCGAGGGAATGGGTTCGCTGGGGAATGCCGACCTCGATCGGGTCGTCGCCCGCGATGCGCGGGGTGAGCTCGCCGCCGGCCGATCCGGGATCCGCCACTATGGCGAACACGGCGAGGCTCGCGAGGGGACGGTCGCCGTCTTCATCGAGAGCTTCGCCGCGCCGCCGCGGATGGTCGTGTTCGGTGCGGTCGACTTCACCGCCGCCCTCGCCCGGGTGGCCAAGGTGCTGGGCTATCGCGTGACCGTGTGCGACGCCCGTGAGGTGTTCGCCACGCCGGCCCGGTTCCCGATGGCCGATGAGGTGGTCGTCGACTGGCCCGATCGTCTGCTGGCCGAGATCGGCGACGAGCTCGGCCCTCGAGATGCGGTCTGCGTGCTCACCCACGACGCCAAGTTCGACGTTCCCGCGGTCACCGCGGCGCTGGCCACCCGCGTGGGCTACATCGGTGTGATGGGCAGCCGTCGCACCCACGACGACCGCACCGCCCGGTTGCGCGAAGCCGGTGTCGACCAGCCTGGTCTCGACCGTCTGCGCTCACCGGTCGGACTCGACCTCGGCGCTCGCACGCCCGAGGAGACCGCCATCTCCATCGTCGCGGAGATCATCGCCCACCGCACCGGCCGAGAGGTGAATTCCCTCACCGACACCACCGGCCCCATCCACCCCTGACCCGCGCTCCGGAGGTGAGGGGTCAGGCTTTGGGGAGGGCGACGAAGGCGACGCTGATGTAGTGCAGGGTGGCGCCGCCGATCACGAGCAGGTGGAAGATCTCGTGGTAGCCGAAGGTGTGTGGCCACGGGTTGGGCCGACGGAACGCATAGATCAGCGCCCCGAACGTGTAGAGCAGGCCACCGACGGCGACCAGGGTGAACCCGGCCACGCCGAGCGAGCGCCACATGTCGAACATCACGAAGACGGCCACCCAGCCCACCGCCAGGTAGGGCGCGGCGGCCAGCGGCTTCGGGGCATCGGGGAACAGGTTGCGCACGATGATGCCGGCGATGGCACCGAGCCACACGACGGCGAGCACCACCCGGGCCGCGCGGCCGGAGAGGGCGAACACCGCCAGCGGTGTGTAGGTGCCGGCGATGGCGACGAAGATCATCGAGTGGTCGAGTCGCTTCATCCGGCCGCGGGCTCGGGGGCTCCAGTCGACGCGGTGATACAGGGCGCTGATGCCGAACAGGCCGGCGATGGCGGTGGCGTAGAGGGCGGTGACCAGGCGGGGCCCCACACCGGGCGCCGCCACGATCATGATCGGCAGCAAAGTGAGCGCGACCACGAACGCGTACTCGTGTGATCGGCCGCGCAGCTGGGGCTTGATGCTGTCGGGATCGAATCGGGGCCGGACGGCGGTCACGAGTCGAGTCCGGGGAGTTGGCCGGGGCTCTCGGGCCCGGCGGCGGGCGGTGGCCCGGTGGGCGGGGACTGCTGGCCGGCCCGGACGTGGAAGCTCAGGCGCCAGTCGACATGGGTCCGGTCGTCGATCGACAGCTGCCAGGTGTAGTTCCGGCCCGGCGTGGTCGGGATGGCCGGGAAGTTGATGGCGAGCGGGACGGACAGGGGAGTGCCGGGCTTGAGCCCGGCCGGGCGGCCGGCTTCGAAACGCCCGTGGACCACGAGGGGTTTGTCCCGCACGGTCAGGGGATGGCCGTCTTCGTCGAGCAGGTCGAGTCGCCAGGAATGGGGCACGTTGGCCCGGTCCCACGGCACCTCGATGCGGATGGCCACGCCCACGGGCTGGGGGCGGGGACCCATGGCGGTGATGCCGCCGCCGAGGATGTAGAGCTTGCCATCGGCGACCTGGGCCGAATCGGCGAGGAGCATCGTCACCCGCACGGCCGGCGGGCGATCGGGGGTGACCTGCGTGGTGGGATCCTCGCTCGATGGCATCAGGAAACCCTACGCCCGTGGCCGGGTCACCACGACGCCGCCCGTCGTCGCCGGGTTGCACTCGCGCCCGACACCGCCAGACTGGGGCGATGTCGACCTACGAACCGCCCGTCACCACGACCGCGGCGGTGATCCTCGCCGCCGGCGCGGGCAGCCGATTCGCCGGTCCCGACCACAAGCTGCTCACGGTGGTGAAGGGCAAGCCGATCGTGCGGCACGCCGTCGACGCCGCCCGCGGCGCCGGGTTCGACGAGGTGATCGTGGTCAGCGGCTGCGTCGACCTCGTACCCGTCATGCCCGACGACGTCACGATCCTCCACAACGAGCGCTGGGAGGACGGCCAGTCGACCTCGCTGCGGGCGGCCACCATGTATGCCGATGCCCGAGGGCATCGCACGATCGTGGTCGGCCTGGGCGATCAGCCGGGCGTGCCCACCGAGGCGTGGGAGGCGGTCGCCGCCGCCGAGGCCGATATCGCCGCCGCCGATTTCGGCAACGGCAAGCGTCCGCCGGTGAAGCTCACGGATGCCATGTGGGCCTCGCTCCCGGTCTCGGGTGACGAGGGTGCCCGTGCCCTCATGCGGGAGCGGCCGGAGATGGTCGAGGTGGTGCCGTGCGAGGGCAGCGAGGCCGACGTCGACACGCTCGAGGACCTGCGTCGGTGGACCTGACCAACAGCTTCGAGGTCGCTCGGCCGATCGACGAGGCCTGGGCCGCACTGACCGATGTGTCCCGGGTGGCGCCGTGTCTGCCGGGCGCCCATCTCCAGGAAGTGGAGGACGGCGAGTTCCGCGGCGTGGTGAAGGTGCGACTCGGCCGGATCGCCACCGAGTTCGCCGGTGCGGTCACGATCGTCGAGCGGAACGCCACCGACTACAAGGTCGTGGTCAACGGTCTGGGTCTCGATTCCCGGGGCGAGGGCCGGGCCGAGGCGATCGTCACCGCCAAGCTCGAGCCGATCAACGACACCACCACGAGGGTCCTGGTCGACACCGACCTCACCGTGAGCGGGCGGGTCGCGCAACTCAGCAAGGGCGTGTTCCCCACCGTTGGCGCCAACCTGATGGCTCAGTTCGCCGAGAATCTCGCGTCGATGCTCGACGGCGGGGTAGAGGCGCTCTCGGCGGCGTCGCGATCCAGCGGCGACCGGGCGCGACGAATCATCGAGATGCCCGAACCCGACGCGATCGACCTGATGGACGCGGCGCGTCGGCCGGTGCTCACGCGTGTCGCCGCGATCGCTGCGGTGGCGCTGGCCCTGATCTGGTGGCGGCGACGGTGACGGTGAGCGAGGCCGATCGGGCACGGGTCGAGGAGCTTCTCGGCCGTCCACCCGGGGGCGACTTCGAGATCGTCGTCCGTGACGCAACCGGTGACCCGGTGGTGCTGCGCAATGCGCCGTTGTTGGGCAGCGGCCGGCCGATGCCGACGCTCTACTGGTTGTGCGGCGAGGAGGTGCGCCGGGAGGTCGGTCGGCTCGAAGCCGCCGGCGGCGTGCGCCGGGCCGAAGCGGCGGTCGACCCGGACGAGCTCGCCGCGGCCCATGCCCGCTACGCCACTGAGCGCGACGCGCTGATGCCGGTCGACCACGACGGCCCGGCGCCGTCGGCCGGCGTGGGCGGCACCCGGCAAGGGGTGAAGTGCCTGCATGCGCACTACGCATGGCACCTCGCGGGCGGCGACGACCCCGTCGGCCGCTGGGTCGCCGAGCAGCTGGCCGACGCCGACGAGGAGACCCGATGACCGACCCCGCACCGACCGACCCCTCCACGACCGGCCCCGTCGCCGCCATCGACTGCGGCACCAACTCCACCCGCCTTCTCGTGCACGACGGCACGGCCACCCTCGAACGGCTGATGACCATCACGAAGCTGGGCGAGGGCGTCGACGCCACCGGTCGGCTGGGCGAGGCCGCCATCGAACGGACGCTGGTCGCCCTGCGCGAGTACCGCGCGGTGATGGACCGTCACGGTGTCGAGCGGGTGCGTATCACCGCCACCTCGGCCGCGCGCGACGCGGCGAATGCCGACGACTTCTTCGACGCGGCCGAGGCCGTGATCGGCACCCGGCCCGAGCTCCTCAGCGGGCAGGAAGAGGGCCGCTTGTCGTTCCGGGGCGCCACTGCGGATCTCGATGCGAACGACGGTCCGTTCCTGGTGTTCGACATCGGTGGCGGCTCCACCGAGTTCGCCTTCGGCACCGACGAGGCCAGTGCCGCGATGTCACTCGACATCGGCTGTGTGCGGCTGAGCGAGAAGTACATCGAGTCCGACCCGCCGGCCCCCGAGGAGCTCGTCGCCTGCTTGTCGATCACCGAAGCCCACCTCGACGACGTCGCCCGGGCGATGCCGCAGGCGTTCGGCGCCGCGACGTTCGTCGGTCTGGCCGGCACCGTCTCGTCGGCCGCGATGCTCGAGATCGGCCTGCCCGAGTACGACCGCGACCGTGTCCACCACTTCCGGCTCACCAAGGACGCCGCCGAGGACGTGTATCGCACGGTGGCGATGGAGAGCCGCGAGGACCGGGCGTTCAACCCGGGTATGGAGCCCGGCCGGGTCGACACGATCGTGGCCGGGATGTGCATCCTGGTGCGGGTGATGCGGTTCTTCGGGATCGAGGAGGTGCTCGTGAGCGAGGCCGACATCCTCGACGGGCTGGCGTTCTCGCTGTTCGACGGCTGACTGCTCTACGCTCTCCGGCCGTGACCACCCTCTTCGGACGCCGAGTCCTGCTGCGTCCCCTCGAGGTGGCCGACTTCCCGAAGTGGCAGGAGGTCCGGCGCCGCAACATCGACTGGCTCACGAAGTGGGAGCCCGAGCGACTGCCCGGATCGCCCGATGTCGTCGAGGATCGCCAGGCATTCGCAGTGCGCTGCGCGGCCCGCCAGCGTGAACGCCAGGTCGGCAGTGGCTACGGGTTCGGGATCTTCGTTGACGGGATCTTCGGGGGAGAGATCAACCTGAACTCGATCCAGCGGGGCCCGTTCCAGTCCGCCTATGTCGGTTACTGGATCGACGAGGCGATGGCCGGCAACAGCTATACGCCCGAGGCGTTCGTGGTGGTGGCGCGGTTCGCGTTCGAGGAGCTCAACCTGCACCGCATCCAGGCCGCCATCGTGCCCCGCAACACGGCGAGTCGGCGGGTGGCCGAGAAGCTCCAGCTGCGCGACGAGGGCACCGCCAAGCGCTACCTCGAGATCAACGGCGTGTGGGAAGACCACGTCCGCTACGCGATGACCGCCGAAGAATGGGAAACCCGCGTCGACGAGCTGCTCGCCACCTGGATCGACTGACCCCACCGCTCACAGGTGGGTCTTGAGGATCTTGCCCATGGCGTTGCGGGGGAGTGATTCGCGAATGGCGATGGTGTCCGGGACCTTGTAGGCGGCGAGGTGTTCGGCGCAGTGGGCGCGGATGGCGTCGAGGTCGGGCTCGGCGACGGCGGGGACGATGGCGGCGGCCACTCGCTGGCCGAGGCGCTCGTCGGGGATGCCGAACACGGCGACCTCGGCGACGTGGGGGTGGTTGGCCATCACCGTCTCGACCTCGACGGGGTAGACGTTGGCGCCGCCGCGCAGGATCAGCTCGGAGCGGCGTCCGCTGATGGTGAGGCGACCGCGTTCGTCGAGCGTGCCGACGTCGCCGGTGTGCAGCGCGCCGCCGCGGAGCACCTGGGCAGTGGCGTCGGGCCGACGCCAGTAGCCGAGGGTCGGCGTCCAGCAGCCGGCCCACGAACCGGTCGAGGTGGCGCGTACGCAGATCTCGCCCTCGATACCGGTCGGGACCGGTTGGTCGTCGTCGTCCACGATCGAGAGTGCGAACGGCGCCATCGGGTGGCCGGTGATGGTGTCGTCGATCGGTTCGTCGGCGGACTCGCGCACGATGCCGCTGGGCGCTTCGGAGAGGCCGTAGCCGTTGATGGCTCGGACGCCGAACTTCTCGAAGAACGCCCGTCGTAGGGGGGCCGGAGTGCCGGCGCCGCCCACGATCACGCTGCGTAGCGATGAGAGCAGGGCGGGGTCGATGCCCTCTCGGTGGACGAGGTCGTGCACGATCGGGGGCACGATCGTCGTGCGGGTGACCCGGTGCTCGGCGACCTCGGCCGCGAAACGCTCGGCATCGGTGTGGTGCAGGATCACGCCGGTCGTGCCCCGGGTCCACGCGGAGATCACGCCGAGCACGAGCATGTTGAGGATCGTGTGGGCCAGCGGTGTGCCCTGGCGGTCCTCGGCGGTGGGTGGGTCGGTCTCGATCGTGACGAGGCCGGGCCACATCAGGTTGTGGTGGCTGTGAACCGCACCCTTCGGGCGGCCCGTGGTGCCCGACGTGTAGGCGATGGCGGCCGGCGCGTGGGGGTCGGGCTCGACGGGCGGCGCGGCGTCGGGGACGGAGTGGTCGACGAGGCGCCGCCAGTCATCGAGGGAGATGTCGCGACGCCCGGATAGCGGTCCGACCTGATCGAGCACGTCCTTCGTGGCGACGAACACCGATGCCCCGGCGTCGTCGAGCAGGAACTGTTTCTCGGGCGGGGCCAGCGGCTGGTTGATGCCCAGCCAGATCCCTCCGACGACCTGGGTCGCCAGGAAGCCGATGGGCAGCTCGGCGCCGTTCGGCAGCGACCACGCCACCCGGTCGCCCGGGCCGACGCCCAGCGAATGCAGCGCGGCAGCGGCATGTCGCACCGCCGTCGTACGCTGCGTACAGGTCCACGTCCGCTCGCCGTCGATCAGGGCCAGGGCCTCGCCGTCGACCAGCAGATCGGTGAGCAGACTCGACCCGACGGGATACGAATTCGGCGCGGCGCGGCGGACCAGACCGGTGTCCGGGTCGATGTCGAGCGCCACGGTGTCGGCTCAGCTCTTGGAGCTGATGTTCGCCTGGAGGCGGCTGACGAGGGCCCGGAAGTCGCCCTGCTCCATCGACCACAGCTGGGGCCACAGCTCGTGGTCGACGGCGGCATCGGACTCCGAAACCGTGTCGAGAGTGAGGATCGATGCCTTGGTGCGGGCGTTGAGTTCCTTGCCCTGGCCCGCGGCCACGGCGGCGAGGGCGACGGCCTCCTCGAGCAGCGCGTCGTCGTCGACCACCTTCCACACGATGCCGAGTTCCTTGGCCTGTTCGGCCTGCACGACTTCGCCGAAGAGCACCATCGCCATGGTGGTCTGCCGCCCGACGATGGACCGCAGCCGCCAGGTGTGGCCGCCACCGGGATGCAGGGCGATCTGGAGGAAGCGGGAGTCGAAGCGGGCCCGCTCGGCGGCGGCGATGACGAGGTCGCAGGCGAGCACCATGTTGAAGCCGGCGCCCACGGCGGCCCCGTTGACCGCAGCGATGGTGGGCAGGGGAGTGTGGGCGATGCGCAGGAAGCCCTCGTAGATCTTCTTCATGCCCGCTTCGCCCTGATCGGCGAGCAGGTCGTCGAGGTCGGCCCCGGCGCAGAAACCCTTCCCCGCACCGGTGACGACCATGGCACCGATGTCGTCGTCGGCCTCCCAGGCGTCGAGCACCGCGGCGATTTCGTCGTTCATCGCCAGGGTGATGGCGTTGCGCTTGTCGGGGTCGTTCAGCGTGAGAATGCCGACGCGGTCGCGTACTTCGGTCTCGATGAGGGCCATGCAGGCATTCTGGCAGGTGGGCCCTACGGTGAGACGATGCCGGACCAGGTGGACGAGCGACGGGCGAAAGGCGGCGTGCAGCCGGCCGACGCGCCCGGGATCTTCGCTGCGCTTCGCTATCGCAACTTCCGGGTCATCTGGCTCTCGGCGATCGTCTCCAACGCCGGTCGCTTCTTCCAGGCGGTCGCCGTGCCGCTGGTCCTCTACGAACTGACCGACAGCGCCGGTTGGGTCGGTCTGGCCGGGTTCGCCCAGCTGCTGCCGACCGCCCTGCTCGGCCCTCTGGCCGGCGCGATCGCCGACCGCTATCAGCGCCGCAACATCCTCATCGTCACCCAGGCGCTCCAGGCGGTGGCGAGCGTGCTTTTTGTGGTCATGTGGTTCGGCGGGGTCCGTTCGCCCACGGCCTACGTGCTCGCCTCGATCGTGGCCGGTGCCGCCGCCGGTCTCAACCTGCCGGCGTGGCAGGCGTTCGTCTCCGAGCTGGTACCCCGGCACACGCTGATGAGCGCCATCACCCTCAACAGCGCCCAGTTCAATCTGGCCCGGCTGCTCGGTCCGCTCGGGGCCGGTGTCGTGATCAGGTACTGGGGCCCGGGCTGGGCCTTTCTCGTCAACGCGCTGAGCTTCGCGACGATCATCGCTGCGCTGGTGATGGTCACGGTGCCCCATGCCGAGCGAGATCGGTCGCAGCGCATGCGTCCGTGGCGTGAGTTCGTCGCCGCGTTCCGGTTCTCGCGCACCCGGCCGGGCATCATCACCGCGATCGGCACGGTCACCTTCGTGGGTTTCTTCGGCCTGGCCAGCCAGACGATGTCGGTGGCGCTGGCCGAAGAGGTGTTCGAGGTCGAGGCGGGCTTCGCCCAGATGCTGTTCGCGGCCGGGCTCGGCGCCGTCATCGCGTCGCCCGGGGTCGCCTGGTTGGCCAAACACAAGCGACGTTCGGTCATCCAGCAGTGGGCGTTGCTGCTCTACGGCCTCGGCATCGTGCTCGCCGGCGCCGCGCCGACGTTTCTCGTCGCACAGAGCGGCCTTTTCCTGATGGGCGTGGCCCACATCGCGTCGGCCTCCACGCTGAACACGTCGATCCAGCTCCAGGTCGACGAGGCAGTGCGGGCCAAGGTGCTGTCGGTCTACCTGACCACGCTGCTGATCGCGAACCCACTGGGCCAGCTGGCGCTCGGCCAGTCGATCGTGCACGTCGGGGCGCGGGAGACGTTCATCGTCTCGGGTCTCGCGCTCGTACTGGTGGCGGTCGTGATGACCGCTACCGGGCGCCTGATCGGGCTCGACGACGAGGTGGGCGACTACGAGCCGTCGAGCATGGCCGAGGTCCATCCCACGACACCGGCGCCGCCGCGATGACCGCGCTCGGTCCCATCGACACCGACGCGGTCGCGCGCTTCTGGCAGCGCTACATGGCCACGCCCGAGGGTGCGGCGGCGACCCCGTTCGTCGAGGCGCCCACGGCCGGCAGCAACTCGGTGGTGTGCGAGGGTGGGGGCTCGCCCCGAGCGGTGATCCGCACGACCGATGTGCGCATCGGTCCGCTGTCGTCGGTCGACGACCAGTTCGCGTGGGACGAGGGCGAAGGGGACCGCAGCCGTGACCACTGGTTGGCCGCCCACACCGACTACTTCACCCGCAGCCACGAGCGCCTCGGTGCGGAGATGCACGCCGACATCCCGGTGGTGTTCGAGCGCTTTGATCTCGTCTACGCCGAACCGGGCCCTTCTGTTTGACTCGGGTCACCAGTCGTTGCCGTCGGCCTCGTCGTCCTCGTCGGCGAGGTAGCGGCGGCCGTCGTCGCAGTCGTCCTTGGCCGGACACCAACGGCAGGCGGGGCCGGGCGCAGTGGTGGCCGGACGTTGCGCAGTGGTGAGCTCGAGCACCCGGGCGACGCCGTCGCTGACCCGGGCAACGGTGGAGAAGAGCAGGTCCTCGGTGACGTCCTCGGGCAGGAAGCGGCCCTGGTCGAGGTAGTAGGTGGCGAGGCGGCGCGGGGGAGTGCCGAGCCGGATCGCCTCGAGCAGGGCGTAGAAGCGCAGGTCGTCGAGGTGTTGGGGAGCGAAGCCGCCGGTCTTGAGATCGATCAGAACCTTGCCGGCCAGGTCACCCTGGGCCTGGCCGAGGGCGAGGTCGACCTTGCCGCTGAGCACGAACCGGTCGTGGATCTCGAGGCGCAGGCGGCTCTCGGTGGCCGGCCGCCAGCCCGGCTTGAGCGGCGGGAAGCACTCGAGGAACTTCACGACCCGGTCGTTGGCCTCGGCCCGCAGCTCGGCCCGTTCGACCTCGGTGGCCTGCTGGAGCCAGTCGGCCAGGCCGTCGATGCCTTCGGAGAGGCGGCTGATCGACTCGTCGACGAGCACCAGCGGTTCGGGTTCGCGGCGCCAGTGGATGCTGAGCTCGATCGCCTTGTGGGCGATGGTGCCCCGGGCGATCGGTACGGACCAGGCGAAGTCCTCGGCCTCCTCGGCGAGGAAGCGGCGTTCGCAACCCATCACCCGGCCGAGCATGTGTTTGGAGACGAACATGTTGTCGCCGGGCTTCGCGTCTTCGCGCTGGTCGATCAGCTCGAGCAGGGGAGCGAGGCCGTCGTCGAGTTCACGGCGCAGCTGGTGGCGAAGGGCGGCATCGAAACGGGGCCGTTCGTCGCGGTTGGCGCCGAGCTGGGCGAGCACGTCCTGTTGCGCGGGATTGAGCTCGACCGGGGAGTCCACACCGGCACTGTTGCACACCTGGGGTCGGGTGCGGGGAAGGCGGGCGGGGACGTGGCGGAGACGTCCCCGCGGGGACGTTTTCGCCCGCACCGCGCGACCGCGCCCACGGCCCGTGACTGTCACAGGCTCTCGGCAGTATGACCGCCATGGAGGCCACGTCTTTGAAGTTCGCCAACGCCGCCCGCAGCCTCGGGCAGGCGGCGCGTCTTCGAGACCTCGTCGTGCCCGGGTTCCGTTCCCCGCCGAGCATCGAGGGAGTGTCGCGCACGCTGCGTCGACGGCGAGGTGTGCCCTCGGTGGCCGTGCAGCTCAAGGGCCGGCCGTGGTCGGCGGTGGTGGCCGACATGATCGAGGGCGTGGTCGCGGCCAACGGTCTTACCGGCGCCAAGGCCGACCGGGCTCGCTCCGCGCTCTGGTTGGCGGTCGATGATCCGGGTCGCGTGCAAGGTGTTTTCGATCGGGTCGACACCGCAAGGAGCGACGGTCGCGCCGCCAGCTGAGCGGACCCCGCCGCCTACAGAAGCAGTATCCATAATAGGTATATTCGAAAACGTGTGTTTGATATAGTCTTTCGTGAAGCGGATATGAAGGAGAAGGGATGCGACGGTTCAAGCGGATTCTCGTGGTGCCGGTCACGGCGGGGTCCGCTCCGCCGGCCGCGCTGACGGAAGCGGTCGTGCTGGCCGAAGCGTCGGGTGCCGAAGTGCGGGTACTCGGCCATCTCGATCCTCTCAGCGCCGTCGAGCAACATGCCGCCGACGTCGCCGGTGTGGGGGATCTGGTCGATCGCGTCGCGTCGGCGGTCGACGCTCGTTTGGGCGAATGGACGGCCGCTTTCGATCGCAACGTCGTTTCCGTCGATGTTGCCGTCGGTTCCCTGCCGGCCGTGGTCGCCGATGCGGTCGAAACCGACGGACACGACCTGGTGATCGTCGCTGCCGACCGCAGCCCCGAGAGCGCCGCGGCGTCGCGCCGCATCGTGCGGGCCGCCCCGTGCCCCGTGTGGCTGCTGCGCCCAGGCTTTCGTGGCGCGTGCGTCCTCGCCGCGCTCGATCTCGAAGCCGACGCCGAGCGCAACCGCCTGATCCTCGACCTTGCCCGCTCGCAGGCCGAGTCCCACGGCGGCCGGCTCCGGGTGATGTACGCGTGGCAGGTCACGCATCTCGAGGAGCTCTCACGCAGCGGTGGCCCGGCCCTGGATCCGGCGGTCCAGGCCGCCATGGCGGCCTCGGTCGAGGCCGCCCACCGGGAGTCGCTCGATCAGCTGCTCGGCCCCGATGTCGACCGACGCGATGTGCATCTGGTCGACGGCAGCCCCGGACGCTCGGTTCTTGCGCTGGTCGACCTCTACCGAGCCGACCTCGTGGTGATGGGCGCAGGGGAGGCGAGGGCTGGTTCGGCCGAGCTCGGCTCGACGGCCGAGCAGGTCCTGGCCGACGGCGAGAGTTCGGTGCTCGTGGTTCGTGGAACGGGGCCGGTCAAGACCGACGTGTGAGGTTGCGTCGACCGCTACCGTACGGCGTGGCCCGGGTGGCGGAATCGGCAGACGCAGGGGGCTTAAACCCCCCGGCTCCCCCAGGGAGCGTGTGAGTTCAAATCTCACCCCGGGCACCGCTCTGAACTGGGATTGTCGGGTCGGTCGCGCCTTCAGCGCTCGGGCGACACTTCGCCCCGTTCCACATGGTGTCGTTCCTTGTTGTCGTACATGGCCGAATCGGCACGGGCGATGAGCGTGTCGATGTCGAGGGGTTTGTCGGTGTGAGCGACGCCGACCGAGGCGGCCATCGTCGCTCACGAGGGGGCAGACGACCAGGAACTCGTCGCCACCGACGCGGCCGACGTGGTCCACCTCTCGGACTTGCGCGATGAGTCGCGTCGCCACCGAGACCAGGACGGCGTCGCCGACGCTGTGCCCGAACTGATCGTTGATGTGCTTGAAGTCGTCCAGGTCGATGTACACCACCGACGTTCCGTCATCCCGGGTAGCGCTCTGTTCCATGACTTCGGCGAGGACGCTGTGGATGGCCCGACGGTTGAGGCACCCGGTCAGATCGTCGGTCGTCGCGCGATGTTCGAGGCGCCGCCGCAACTGCACCCGCTCGGTGACATCGAGCACCGTTGCGATCACCCCGTCGATCCGGTCGTCGACGTCGGTGAGCGGGCGCATGCTCACCGATACGACAGCCGCCGGTTCGGGACCACGCTCGACCATGAGCTCGAGATCGTCGACGTCGATGCCGTCCAGTACGGCATCGCGGGCCGCTCCCAGCTTGGCTCGGTCTGATCCCGCGACATCGTGGAACAGCTCGTCCACTCGCAAGGCGGCGAGGTGTCCGACGATGTCGTGAAGTCGGTCGTTGGTGAAAACGATGTTGCCATCGACATCGAAGTGCACGACGCCTACGGGAAGGGCATCGGTCAACCGATGCAGCAACTGTTCCCGGGCGCGGAGCTGCTCTTCGACACTCAGCTGCCCGGACTCGACGGCGTGCATGAGCGTCGCCACGCAATTGCGGTCCGGGACAGCGAGCAGGTTCCTGTTGGTGGTCTGGATCCACACCCAGTCGCCCGAGCGGGACCGGTAGCGGCCACGCCAACGGACCGGCCGATCGTGTTCTTCGATCATGGTCATCCATTCCGTGATCGCGCTCGGCTGATCCTGCGGGTGGACGAAGTCCGTCGAGGGTCGTCCGACCAGGTCCGCAGCGCGCCAACCGAGCAGGGCTTCGATGTCGCCCTCGACTCGGATGATGAATGCGCTTGCGTCGCGGTCCAGGCGTACCGGCGTGGACAGGACGTCGTCTTCGGCGGCCATACGAGAACCATCGACGGCTCGCCGCCGAATCTGAGGACCACTGGATCTCAGGCCGCCTGGCGACGCCACTACCGGCCGGCGGCGAGCCCGTCGAGGAGCGGGTGGGCGATGTTGTTCCCGGGTCTTGCGCCGGGCGGGGGCCACGTTCGGCGACTACCAGTAGTTCGCCATGAGTTCGGTGATCCACTCGGGTTGGCGAATCGGGGTCCGGGCGTTGAATTCGACGACGTGAGGCTTCATGTCGAGGACGGGGGTGGCGTCGATGGCGTCGAGGCCACGAACGGTGATGGAGAGCCCGGTGACATCGACCAGTTCGCACGTGGTGACGCCCAGCCGGTTCGGTCGAGCCTTGGCCCGCTGGGCGAAGATCCCGACGAGGGGCCAGTCCTGGCGGCCTCGGGGGTGGCGTGCGCCGAGGTTGACGTCCGCCGGTGCGACCTGGTCGAAGAGGTAGACGACGTCGAGGTGGGAGAA
This sequence comes from Acidimicrobiales bacterium, assembly GCA_040219515.1. Lineage (NCBI taxonomy): Bacteria > Bacillati > Actinomycetota > Acidimicrobiia > Acidimicrobiales > Acidimicrobiales bacterium. The sequence continues at coordinate 194,283 of JAVJSI010000009.1, read as the reverse complement.
GTCGTCGAGTCCGGCGAGGACGTCGCGGGTGAACTGCTCGTCGTCGAGCTCGATGGTGGACTCGATGGCGCCCCAGTCGTCGTCGAGCGGTTCGGTGCGTGGCGATCTGACGTGGCCGATCGGCGTGACGGTGAAGCTGCCGGTCACGGGTGGCGGATGATCAGTCGTCGTAGCGGAAGCCCACCTTCAGCGTGACCTGGAAGTGCTGGACGGTGCCGTCGTCGGTGCCGAGTCGGCCGCGGATGTCGGTGACCTCGAACCAGTCGAGGTTGCGGAGGCTCTCGGCCGCCTTCTTCAAACCGTTCTGGATCGCGGCGTCGACCCCTTGGGGTGACGTGCCGACGATCTCGGTCACTGCGTAGGTTGCGTCGGCCATCGTGGAATCCTTCGTTCGGGTGCCGCCAGTCTGGTGGACCGGTGCCGGGTGTCAAGCCGCGCCACCGCCTACGACGTCAGGCATCGCGTTCGGAAAGGAACGCTCGGGCCAGTGGCTCGGGGGCCGACGCCAGCCAGGCGTCGACGATCGCCTCTTCGAGCACCGTCCGCTCGACCACATCGAGCTGGACGAGGATCGCCGGATAGTCGTCGAAGTGGGCGATCGTGAAGATGCCGTCGTTGCCCGCGGCAAGCGCAGCCGCCTTGTCGGCGAGGTCCTCGACGGCGAGCGCCAGGATCGGGCCGTCGGGAACCGGTTCGTCGCCGAAGCGTTTGATGTCGGCCTTCGTGAACGGCCGTTCCCAGGCGAAGCTCTTGCCGTCCACGAACCAGGTCGGTCGACCGTAGCTGGTCCCTTCGGTGACCTCGGGCAGTGCCGTGATCAGCGCGATGGCATCGGCGAGCGTGGGCAAGTCATCAATCTCCGGGGACGAGGCTGACCCATGCGGTGTTGCTGTTGTGCGTGCGCCAGGTGCGGGCGAGGAAGGCGGCCATTTGTTCGCGGGTGACCGAGCCGGTCGGGTCGTAGGTGGTGGGGCTGGTGCCGGTGGTGATGCCGAGGGCTTTGATGCAGGCGATGTCGGCGGCGGCGAACGAGGACGCTGCGACGTCGGTGAAGCCGTGCGGCGTGGTCGGGCACGGCGCCCGGAGGTCCACAGGGGGAAGGTTGGCGCCCATTTCGTCAGGGTCGTCCCCGCGGTTGATGGTGTCGCCGAGGCCGAGTCGGCCCAGGAGGTTCGCTCCCCAGCACTTTATTGTGCCGTTGTCGAGTGCTGCGCAGGTGTGGTTGGTGCCGGCGGTGATGGCGGTGGCGGTGCGGCCGGGGCCGAGGTCCACGGGGGGAAGGTTGGCGCCCATTTCGTCGGGGTCGTCCCCGCGGTTGATGGTGTCGCCGAGGCCGAGCTGTCCGGTGGCGTTGAAGCCCCAGCATTTTGTGGTGTCGTCGTCGAGTATTGCGCAGGTGTGGTTGGTGCCGGCGGTGATGGCGGTGGCGGTGCGGTCGGGGCCGAGGTCCACGGGGGGAAGGTTGGCGCCCATTTCGTGGGGGTCGTCCCCGCGGTTGATGGTGTCGCCGAGGCCGAGCTGGCCGGCGGCCACCCCGCCCGCCTCACCGTTGTAGCCCCAACACTTGACCGTGCCGTCGTCGAGTATTGCGCAGGTGTGGTTGGAGCCGGCCGTGATGGCGGTGGCGGTGCGGCCGGGACCGAGATCGACCACCGGGAAGTTGGACGCGCGGTTGAGGGTGTCACCCAGGCCGAGCGCCCCTCCGTAGTTGCCGCCCCAGCACTTCACCATGCTGTCGTCCAGCACTGCGCAACTGTGGCCGCCGCCCGCCGTGATGGCGACGGCGGTACGGCCAGGGCCGAGATCGACTTCGGGGAGGTCGTCGCCCATCTCGCCGGGGTTGTTGCCGCGGGTGGCTCCGTCACCGACCCCGAGTTCGCCGAACATGTTGTAGCCCCAGCATCTGACCGCGTCGTTGTCGAGAAGGGCACACGTGTGGGTCGTGCCCGCGTCGAGCGCCGTGGCGGTTCGGCCATCTCCGAGATCGACAACTGCCAGACTGGCGCCCATCTCGTAGGGCTCGTCGCCACGCGTCTCGCCGTCGCCCAAGCCAAGTTCGCCCACAGCGTTGCGGCCCCAGCATCTGACGGCGCCATCGAGGGAGGCACAAGAGTGTTGATCGCCGGCGGTGATCATCGTGGCGGCGGAGGCGGTCCCGGTGGGTGCGTTCGTCACCAGCGCGCTCGCGGGGCCCGACGGGATCGCTGCGATCGTCGCGGCGACGAACGCGACAACAATCAACGCAGTGGTGGTCGTTCCATGTGGTCGCATGGTCGTAGCCCCCTGGCTCCGAGATCGAAGGTCAACCGGATGTCATTCGCCTGCGCGGCGACAGTAGACGACGTCGTGGTGCGGGTGACACCGGGTCTGCTGCGACGCCGAGTGCACCGCAGATTGCATTGGTCAGGCTCGATGGACGAGGCTGACCCGCACGGCGTCGCGGCCCTCGATCCTGCGTTCGAGCATCTGGAGGGCCTCGTCGAGCTGGTCGAGGTCGTAGGTCTCGCCGAGGAGCGCAGCGGCGGGGAATGTCCCGCTGTTGAGCACCTCGCCCGCTCTGTCCATGCTGGCGGGGGTCGAGCCCGCGCCGGCCAGGATCTGGAGGGCCTTGAGCACGATGTGGTCGCTGATGATCTCGACCGGCTGCTCGTTCTTGAGGCCGCCGAGCAGCACCCGTCCGCCGTAGTTGCACATCTCGATGGCGTCGGACACGGGCTGGGTGGCCATGGCGGTGAGCTCCATGACGGCTGTGGCGCCGCCGCGGGTGAGCTCGCGGATCCGTGCGGGGAGGTCGGATTCGTCGTCCACCACGATGGATTCGTGCGCGCCGACGGCCCTTGCCGCGGCGAGACGCTCGGTGTCCTGCGACGTACCCGTCACGATGATCTGACGGACCCCGATCTGGCTGGCGGCGAACGCGCAGGCGATGAGTCCCATGTGGCCCGGCCCCTGGATGACCAGGCGGTCGCGCGCATGGAGACCGAGCGTGTCGCTCCAGTTCACGATGCTGGCGAGCGGCTCGAACAGGCTGAGCTCGGCCGCCGGGACGTCGTCGGTGAGCGGCACGAGATGGGTGCCGGGGAGCACTCCCATGTACTCGGCGTAGCCGCCCCACAAGCCGTGTTCGTAGGTCGGTTCGATCGTGTAGCCGTAGACGTCGAGACCGGAGCCGTCACGGCCGCCGAAGTGCACGAGGTCGACGCCGACACGTTGCCCGACCTCGACGCCCAGGTCAGCGTCGGGGCCCAGTTCGTGCACTCGCCCGACGATCTCGTGGCCGGGCACGACCGGCGACGTCTCGCCCGGCACGTGTTTGTGGCCATGGAGCTGTGCAACGTCGCTGGCACAGAGGCCGACGGCCTCGACCTTCAGCACCGCCCCGCCAGGCTGTGGCCTCGGCATGGCAAACGTGCGTCGGTCGTAGGTGCCGTCGCCGTTGAAGACGACGGCTCGACATGTCGGTTCGGGCCCCATCGGCCGAGCCTAGAACGCGCCGGGCCGGCTAGGAGAATGGCGCGCCGGGTTCGACCTTTCCGGCCGTGAAGGCACCGTCGACCGTCAGGTCGGTGCCGGACACGAATGAGCTCTCGTCGCTCGCCAGCCACAGGATGGCATTCGCGTAGTCGCTCAGTCGTCCTCGACGATTGAACGGATGAATCGGGCGGTCGGGGAGTCGTTCCTGCCGGTTCTTCAGACGCTCGATGGCCTCGGCCACGAACGGTGCGGTCAGATCGGAGCCGCCCCCGGCCGGGCAGACCGTGTTGACACGGATTCCGTGGCAGCCGAGTTCGACCGCCGCCGCCTTGGTCAGGCCCCGCAGGCCCCACTTGGTCGATGTGTAGGCAGCGACCCCGTTGGATCCCTCGATCGCGTCGATCGACGCCACGTTGATGATGGAGCCGCCGCCGAGTCGCTTCATCGGTTCGATCGCCGCCTGGATCCCGAGGTAGGGGCCGATCTGGTTCACCGCCAGGAGGTGGGTGAGCACGGCATGATCCATGTCGGCGATCGACCCGACGTCGAGCACTGCGGCATTGTTCACCAGTACGGACGGGTCACCGAAGTGTTCGACGACTACGGCGACGGCATCGGCCCAGTCGTCGCTTCGCGTGACGTCGAGATGTTGGTACCTGGCGAAATCGCCGAGCTCGGCCGCCACCGCATGGCCGGCCTCGTCGAGGATGTCGGCCAGAAGCACGCGCGCCCCTTCCTCGACGAGTCGGCGGGCGGTTGCTTCGCCGGTGCCCCGAGCCGCGCCGGTGACGATCGCGACCTTTCCGTCCAACCGCAGCGCCATCTCGATGTCTCCGTGCTCGTCGTGGCTCGAAGCTACCCGCGACGGCAGAGCGCGACGGTCACTCGACCTCGATGAAGATGCACTCGCCGGGGCATTCTTCGGCCGACTCGATGACACGGTCGATGCCGCCGTCGGGGATACGGGCCATGCCTTCGGCGCCGGCCGGGTTGGCGGTGCCGTCGAAGAGCTTCTCGGTGCCGAAGTTGTCGGCCGACTCCTTCACGTAGAAGAGCCCGTCGTCCATCCCGAAGAAGACGTCGGGAGCGACCTCCTCGCAGAGGCCGTCGCCGGTGCAGAGATCCTGGTCGATCCAAACCTTCATGTGGTGCTCGCTTCCTTCTTCTTTTTGCTGGGGGGCACTGTCCAGCGTAGGAGCTACCGGCCGGTTACCGGCGGGGGGCCGGTTTGCGGAACTTGGTCCGCAGGAGCGTGCCGGTCACGGGGCTGACCCGGAGTTCCACGTGATCGCCGACCTGGGGCACCTTCGGCGGCTCCCGGCCGGCCCACCCGACCGGGATCTCCGCATCGTCGAGATAGATCCACGTGGCGTTCGTCGGCGGCGCCCCGGTGCCCGCGACCCCGATGCCGGACGCGTCGGGGACCAGTTGTTTCAGCGGTTGGCGCACCTTGCGGGTGACGACACCGCTGTGCACGTTGACCCCGATCCCGAACATCCGCAGCGGCGCCCGGACGGCCCGCAGCAGCGGGGGAGCGGTCGACTCGGACTCCCAGGTGAATCGGGGGTCCTTGGCTCGTGATGGCTTCGGCACTGCGCCCATCGAGCGATGGTATGGCAAAGTCACGACCATAGGCGTCCGGCGTTCGGGCGAGGTGTGGCAGGCTCTCCGGATGTTGCGTCGTCCTCTGGTTGTCCGGTCCGTCGGCGTTCTCGCCGTTTTGCTGCTGGCGAGCTCATGTGGGGGCGGCGATGACGGTGACGGTGCAGCGGCGCCCATGCCAGGCGCCGACATTGACGTGGACGAGGGCGCCGATACGGAGACGCAGAGCGGTGACGACGAGGCCGCATGGGCGGCGACGCTGCGTGGGCCCGCGCAACTGGGCTACAGCCGGGCGCTGGCCGAGGCCTCGGTGTCGGTGAACGACGCACCGACGGGGTTCACTGCGGGATCCCCGAACCCGGCGGCCGACTATCGCGAACCCGATGTGGCCTGCACGCCCGACGACGATCGTGAGGAGAACGGCGAAGTCACGCGCCTTCGCAACGACACCGAGGCGGTCGGCGTCGACTATCGCCTCACCTGGACCGACTCGAGCGAGGCCGCTGCGGCCGCGCTCGCCGCGTGGAACGACACACCGGCCTCGTGTGCGCTCACCACCTACGCCTCCGGCTACGAGCGGGCCCTCGTCGGCGAGTCCGCCACGTTCGAAGGTGCGGGCGAGACTGCCGTCATCACGACGACGTACACCGCCTCGCTCAATGACCGTCTGGACTCGGTGAACCTGACCTACGTGGCGCAGGTCGATTCGTTCTTGCTCGAGATGGTGTACTGGTCGTTCGTTCCCGAGCCCGACCGAGCTGCCGCCGACGAGTTGTTCCAACTGCAGATCGACGAGTTCCTGCGGGTGTACGACCACGCGAGCTGATCCTCGGGCCGCGACGGCGCCAGTTGGGACGGGGGTCTGACCCCAACGTCCCAACTGGGGTGGATCCCACTGGGTGAGAGGGGGGTGCGGTGGGTGTCGACGGTCACGCGTACAGTCGGGGGAGCCGGTTTCACGTTTCGGGAGCAGCACTGTGACGCACGAAGTCTTCACCAAGATCGAGGAGGCGGGGCCGTTTCTCGCCGATCTGTCGGGGTCGGGCGATCAGCTCGGCCGTCTTCCCGACGAGGCCGCCAAACGGCTCAAGGACGCGGGCATCATCCGCATGCTCCAGCCCGCCGATTTCGGTGGCTACGAGGCCGACCCCCGCGACTTTCTCAACGCGGTGATGGACGTCGGCAACTGGTGCCCGTCGTCGGGCTGGGTGTCCGGCGTCGTCGGTGTCCACCCCTGGGAGCTCGCGTTCAACGACCGGCGCCTCCAGGAAGAAGTCTGGGGCGACGACCCCGACACCTGGGTCGCGTCGCCCTACGCCCCGAGCGGCACCGCGACGCCCGTCGACGGCGGCTACACGGTCAACGGCCACTGGAAGTTCTCCTCGGGCACCGATCACTGTGACTGGGTCGTGCTCGGTGCGTCCGTGCCCGGCGACAACGGCTCGCCGATTGCGATGCTCCACGTGATGTTGCCCCGCGCCGACTACGAGATCGTCGAGGATTCCTGGAACGTCATCGGCCTCGACGGCACCGGCAGCAAGGACATCGTCATCCGCGACCAGTTCGTGCCCGCCTACCGCACCCTCGACCTGTTCAAGGTCATGTCGGGTGAGGCACCGACCGAAGCCGGCCGCACCCAGCCGCTCTACCGGCTGCCCTGGTCGACCATGTTCCCGTGCGCTGTGTCGGCCGGTCTGGTCGGCATCGCCGAAGGAGTGCTCAAGCACGCGGTCGAGTACCAGATGGGCCGCACCAGCGCCCTCGGTGTCAGCCAGGCCTCCGACACCTATTCCCGCATCGTCATCGGCGAAGCCGCCTCCGAGATCCGCAGCGCCCGAGTGCAGCTCGTGCACAACGTGGGCGAGATGTTCGACGCCCTCAGCGCGGGCCACGAGATCTCGATGCCCCAGCGCGTCGCCTGTCGGCGTGATCAGGTGCGGGTCGCCTGGCGGGCGGCCAAGGCCGCCGACGAGATCTTCACCGTCTGCGGTGGCAACGCCATCCGTCTCGACAAGCCGCTGCAACGCTTCTGGCGGGGCATGCACGCCGGTCTCCAGCACGGCATCTTCGTCGCCGGCCCGATCTATGACGACGCCGCCGGCGCGCTGATGGGCTTCAAGCCGTCGGGCCCCTCGGCCATGACGATCTGAACGAGAGACGCACCGATGACCGAGATCACCGCGGCCGCCACGAGCCGCACCCTCGCCACCGAACAGGGCGACCTCCATTACCACGATCACGGCGAGGGTCCGCCCTTCGTGATGCTCCACGGATCGGGGCCGGGCGTGAGCGCATGGGCGAACTTCGCCGGCAACCTCGAGACGTTCGGCGAGCACTTCCGCTGTCTCGCCCTCGACATGCCCGGCTTCGGCACCAGCCACGCCACCGCCAGCCCGCCGCTCGACGCGCCCGACGCGGTCATTCGTTTCCTCGACGGTCTCGGTCTCGAGAAGGTGGCCCTGCTCGGCAATTCGCTCGGCGGCGGTGTCGCCGCTCGGGTGGCCGCGGCGCATCCCGATCGGATCACCCGGCTCGTCACCATCGGTGGCGTCGGCGTGCCCTTCTTCAGCGCGCTGCCGTCGGAGGGCATCACCCGCCTGGTCGAGTTCGTCGAGAACCCCACCCGCGAGCTGCTCGTGCAGTGGATGCGGTCGATGGTCTACGACCAGTCGATCCTCACCGACGAGTTCGTCGAGATGCGGTGGCAAGCCGCCAACGACCCGGCCGCCATGGAGGGCATCAAGCAGATCTACAGCCGCGAGATGCTCGACATCCTCCGCACGATGATGCTCGACAACACCGCGATGTTCGGCATGCTCCGCCAGATCCAGGCCCCCACGCTGATCACCTGGGGTCGCGACGATCGGGTCACCCCCCTCGACGGGGCGATCGCCCCGATGCGGATGATCCGCAACTGCGAACTCCACGTGTTCCACGACTGCGGCCACTGGTCGATGATCGAACGCAAGGACGAGTTCGAGAGCACCGTCCTCGCCTATCTCTCGCGCGATCTTGGCTAGCGGCGACGACACCGACCGGGCCACCGCACTCGACGCCGCCGCGGCGCGGCTCATCGACGCCCACCATCGCGCCACGCCGTGCCCTCCGTTGCGCGAGCTGTATCCCGACGGTGGACTCGACGACGGCTACGAGGTGCAACAACTCGTGCGCGACCGCACATCCGCCGGTCGTCGGCGCATCGGTCGCAAGATCGGACTCACGTCCGCCGCCGTGCAGGACGTGTTCGGCGTACACACCCCCGACTTCGGGGTGCTGTTCGCCGACATGGCCTTCGGCGATGCCGAACCCATCGCGTTCGACCAGCTCCTCCAGCCCCGCATCGAGGCCGAGGTGGCGTTCGTCCTCGGGCGCGATCTCCCCGCTCACGCCGTCACCACGGCCGAGGTGCTGCAGGCCGTCGACTTCGTCCTTCCCGCCATCGAGGTCTGCGCCAGCCGCATCGAGAACTGGGACATCACCATCTTCGACACGGTCGCCGACAACGCCTCCTCGGGCGTGTTCGTCGTGGGCGGCGCACCCCGGTCGCTGCGCGACATCGGCGACCTGCGAGATGCCGAGATGACGATCGTCTGCGACGACGTCGTCGTGAGCTCGGGGACCGGGGCGGCCTGTCTCGGTCACCCCGTCAACGCCGTCGTCTGGCTGGCCAACGAGGTCGCCGGTCGGGGCGAGCCGCTCGAGGCCGGCGAGATCGTGCTGTCGGGCAGCCTCGGTGCGCTCGTGCCCGTCCGCCCGGGCGCCACCTACGAAGCCACGATCACCGGCCTCGGCTCGGTCCGCGCCGTCTTCACCGAGGAGAACCCCGCATGAAATCGCTCGTCGCCGCCATCGTCGGTTCGGGCAACATCGGCACCGACCTGCTGTGCAAGCTCCAGCGGTCCGAGCTGATCGAGCCCCGCTACATGATCGGTATCGATCCCGAGAGCGAGGGACTGGCCCGGGCCCGCTCGATGGGGGTCGAGGCGTCGGCCGGTGGTGTCGACTGGTTGCTCGCCCAGCGCGAGCTGCCCGACGTGGTGTTCGAGGCCACCTCCGCCTCCGTCCACGCGGCAAACGCCCCGCGCTACGCCGACGCCGGCATCCGGGCCGTCGACCTCACCCCCGCGGCGCTCGGCCCCTATGTCGTGCCGTCGGTGAACCTCACCGACAACCTCCATGTCCCCAACGTCAACATGGTCACCTGCGGCGGTCAGGCCACGATCCCGATGGTCCACGCCGTCTCGAGAGTGACGCCGGTCGCCTATGCGGAGATCGTGGCCACGGTGGCCTCGGTGTCGGCCGGCCCCGGCACCCGCAACAACATCGACGAGTTCACCCGCACCACGGCATCGGCTGTCGAGGTGGTCGGCGGGGCCGGCCGGGGCAAGGCCATCGTGATCATGAACCCGGCCGAGCCGCCGCTCATCATGCGCGACACGATCTTCTGCTCACTCGAGGCCGATGCCGACGAGGCCGCAGTGGCCGCATCGGTCGACGAGATCGTGGCCCTGGTGCAGCAGTACGTGCCCGGCTACCGGCTCCGGCTGCCACCCCAGTTCGATCGTGAGTTCACGCCGGACGGGCGAGGACGCGTGGCGATCTTCATCGAGGTGGAGGGGGCCGGCGATTTCCTGCCGCCCTACGCCGGCAACCTCGACATCATGACCGCGGCCGCGGCCGAGGTCGGCAACGAGATGGCCCGCACCGCCGCCACGAAGGAGCCGGCATGACCTACTCCGATTCGCTCGACGTGCGCGTCACCGACTCGTCACTGCGCGACGGTTCCCACGCCAAAGGTCATCAGTTCACCGAGGCCCACATCGCCGCCGTGGTCGACGGACTGTCGTCGGCCGGCGTGCCGGTGATCGAGGTGAGCCACGGCGACGGGCTCGCCGGGTCGTCGTTCAACTACGGGTTCTCCGCGGTCGACGAGCGCAAGCTGATGGCCGCAGCCGTCGAGGCGGCCGCCGGCCGGGCCCGTATCGCCTCGCTGATGCTGCCCGGCGTGGGCACGATCGACGACATCCGGGCCGCCCACGACATCGGCGTATCCGTCGTGCGCATCGCCACCCACTGCACCGAGGCCGACATCTCCATCCAGCACTTCGGCATCGCCCGCGAGATCGGCATGGAGACCGTCGGCTTCCTGATGATGTCCCACGGCCAGGCGCCCGATGCGCTGGCCTCGCAGGCGCGGATCATGGTCGATGCGGGTTGCCAGTGTGTCTACGTGGTCGATTCCGCCGGGGCCATGATCCTCGACGAGGCAGCCGAGCGCGTGGCCGCCCTCGTGGCCGAGTTGGGCCCCGACGCCCAGGTGGGCTTCCACGGCCACCAGAACCTCTCGCTCGGCGTCGCCAACACGGTGCTCGCCATCAGGGCCGGTGCCGTGCAGGTCGATGCCTGCACCAGGGCCTTCGGCGCCGGCTCGGGCAACACCCCCACCGAGGCACTCGCCGCGGTGCTCGACCGACTCGGTGTGCGCACCGGCATCGACACACTGCGCATGTTCGACGTGGCCGAAGACGTGGTGCGCCCTGTGATGGACGGCGAGTGTGTGCTCGACCGGATGAGCCTGATCATGGGCTACGCCGGCGTGTACTCGAGCTTCCTGCGCCACGCCTATCGGGCGGCCGAGCGCTACGACGTGTCGGGGGCCGAGATCCTCATGCGCTGTGGGGAACGCAAGCTGATCGGGGGGCAGGAGGACCAGATCATCGACATCGCCGCCGAGCTCCAGGCGGAGTCCGCGGCATGAGCAAGGGCGACGACACGGACGACCGGTCCGTGCTCGGCCGCATCGACCGCATCATCGGCGCGTTTCACGACTCCGACAGTGTGCTCACCCTCCACGAACTCACCGAGCGCACCGAGATCCCGAAGTCGACCGTGCACCGGATGGTCACCCAGCTCGACCAGATGGGTTGGCTCGAACGCGACTTCGACGGCTACCGGGTCGGTATGCGGTTGTTCGAGATCGGCGGACTCGCCACTCGCCGGCGCCGCCTGTCCGAGTCGGCCTATCCCCACCTCCAAGCGCTGTCGGTGGCCACCGGCTTCGCGGTACAGCTGGGGATGCTCGACGGCACCGAGGTCGTCTATCTCGAACGCATCGTGAAGGGCGACTTTCCCCTTCCGACCCGCGAAGGAGGCCGCCAGCCGGCCCACTGCACCGCGTTGGGCAAGGTAATGTTGGCCTTCGACCCCGAGACCGCGGCCGAGGTCCTGGCCCAGGACTGGCCCGCCCGCACCGATCAGACCCTGACCGCCGGCGGGTTGCGGAACGAGCTCAAACGCATCGCCGAGTCCGGGCTCGCATACGACCATCAGGAGGCGTACAAGGGCCTGGCCTGTGTGGCTGCGCCGTTGCGCAGCTCCGGTCGTGCCATCGCCGCCGTGTCGGTGACGGGGCCCGTCGACCGCATCGACCTGCACGCCGTGGCCCCGCAGGTGCAGCGCACGGCCGAGGCGATCTGGAACGACCGGTTCCGCCGTCCGTGACCGGTTCCACCCAGCGGTACGGGCGGTCGGCCCGTTCCTGCGCTATCCCGTAGGTTGCGCTTCGGCGCACGGCCCCGGAGGTCTCCCATGTCCATTCTCTCGCTCGGGTATCTGCACCTGCGCACGCCGAACCCCGACGCCTGGCCCACGTTCGCCGGCGACGTGCTGGGTCTGATGCCGGCATCCGGGCCCGACGAGTCCGCCCAGTACTACCGATGGGACGACTACCCCTACCGGCTCGTGCTCGAGCCCGGCGACGAGGTCGGTGTGATCGCCATCGGTTACGAGGTCGGCGACGACCGCGACCTGGCGTCGGTGGTTGCCGTCCTCGAAGCCGCCGGGCTCGAGGTCACCCACGGCTCGGCGGACGAGGCTGCCGCCCGACTCGTGAGCGGATTCGCCTCGTTCGTGGATCTCGCCGGCGCCCCGGTCGAGCTGTTCTACGGACCGATTCTCGATCACGTGCCGCTGGTGACCCCGCGCATGTCGGGCTTCGTCACCGGTGACATGGGCCTCGGCCATGTGGTGGTCAGCGTTCCCGACTTCGACTCGGCGATCGACTTCTATCGCGACGTCCTCGGTTTCCACGCCCGCAACACCTGGCACCTGGGTGACATGGCGATGGCGTTCCTCGGCTGCAATCCCCGCCACCACACCCTGGCCTTCGCCGCCGGCTTCCCGTCCGACGGGCTGCTGCGCCACTTCATGGTCGAGGCAGCCACGATCGACGACGTCGGTCGGGCCCAGGATCGCTGCGTCGACAATGGTGTGCCGGTGATCATGAGCCTCGGACGGCACACCAACGACCACATGATCTCGTTCTACTGCCAGACCCCGGACGGCTTCATGGTCGAGGTGGGCTGGGGCGGCGCCCGGGTCGAGGATCCGTCGACGGTCGGCACCTACCAGATCACCCGGCCCAGTTTCTGGGGCCATCGCCCGATCAAGCCATGACCACGCCCCGGGAGTTCGGCGGCACCGTGGGCCGCACGGCGGGGGAGTCGACCCCGTGGTGGCCGCCCGCGAACCTGCCCGCGCCGTCGGCGCCGAACGTGGTGATGGTGCTGCTCGACGACATGGGTTTCAGCGACACCGGGCCGTACGGGTCCGAGATCTCCACGCCGACGCTCGACCGGCTCGCGGCCGGCGGCCTTCAGTTCACGAACTACCACACCACGCCGCTGTGCTCGCCGTCTCGGGCCGCGATCCAGACCGGCATGAACCCGCACCGGGTCGGGTTCGGTGCAGTGGCCAACTTCGATCCCGGCTTCCCTGGCTGGACGATGGAGATCAGCCCCGAGATCCAGACGCTGCCCGAAGCCCTTCGGGCGTCGGGCTACGCGACCTACGCCGTGGGCAAGTGGCATCTCACCCGCGACTCGGCCATGCACGACGGCGCGCCGCGCGACTCATGGCCCGTGCAGCGCGGATTCGACCGCTTCTACGGGGTGCTCGAGGGATGGACCAACCTCCATCACCCCCACCGGCTGATCCGCGACAACTCACCCGTCGACCTCGACTCGTACCCCGACGACTACTACTTCACCGACGACATCACCGACGAGGCGATCTCCTACCTCAAGAGCCTGCGGGCCCACGACGCCGACCGGCCGTTCTTCCTCTACATGGCCCACGGCGCCGTCCACGGACCACTCCACGCCAAGGCCGACGACATGGCCCGCCATCGGGGCAACTACGACGAGGGTTGGGACGCCATCCGCGAGCAGCGGTTCGGGCGCCAGATCGAAAAGGGTCTCTTTCCCCCCGACACGCCGATGTCGCCGCGCAACCACGAAGCCGGACACGAGGTGCAGCCGTGGGACGATCACACCGACGAGGAGCGGGCCCGCTTCGCCCGCTACATGGAGGTCTATGCGGCGATGGTCGACAACGTCGACCAGAACCTCGGCCGCCTGCTAGAGACCATCGAGGAGCTCGGCGACCTCGACAACACCGTGGTGATCTTCACCTCTGACAACGGCGGCACCGAGGAGGGCGGGCCCACCGGCTCGCGCAGCTACTTCAAGCAGTTCGGTGGCTTCTCCCGCATGACCGGCTGGGATCTCGACGTCGCCCGCGACCCCGACCTCATCGGCGGTCCTCAGACGCTCGTGCACTACCCCCGCGGGTGGGGGATGGCGTCGAACACGCCCTTCCGGCTCTACAAGACCTCGACCCATGCCGGCGGGGTTCGGGTGCCGATGATCGTCTCGTGGCCGGCCGGCATTCCGGAAGGCGATCGGGGGAGTCTGCGCCCGCAGTACCAGTACGTGACCGATCTCCTGCCGACGATCCTCGATCTGGCCGGGCTGCCCGCGCTCGAGGACCGTGACGGTGTCACCTTCGCCGACGCCGTCACCGCCGGAGCATCCGACAGCACCCATCTCGAGCAGTACTCGGAGTGCTTCGGCAATCGCAGCTTCTACCGCGACGGCTGGAAGCTCGTGGCCCTGCACGCGCGAGGCGCGCCCTACGACGACGAGGAGTGGGAGCTCTACGACATCGTCGCCGATCCCACCGAGACGATCGATCTGGCGGCGGAACGCCCCGACAAAGTGCGCGAACTCGCCGACGGCTGGGAGGAGGCCGCAGGGGAGAACCTGGTCTTCCCGCTCGACGACGGCACCGGTCTGTTGCAGGTGCTGCGCCGTCCCGACGACGCGCGGTTCTGCGAAGACGTGCGGATCCTGCCCGGCACCCCGACCCTCGAGCGTTACCGCTCACAGAAGCTCATCGCGTTCCGGGATTTCACCGTGGTCGTCGACGTCGACCACCCCGCCGGCGGCGAGGGTGTGCTCGTCGCCCATGGCGATCAGGGCGGTGGCTACTCGTTGTACGTCGAGGAGGGGACGCTCCGCTTCGGCTACAACCACTACGGCGACGTGACGATCGTCGATGCCGGCCCACTGCCGGCGGGTGCCCGCACGATCGAGCTGCACGCAGCCGCGGGGGAGTGGTTCGCGTGGGATTTCACCCTGCGCGTCGACGGGACCGAGGCGGCAACGCTCGCCGTGCCGATGCTGATCGGCTTCGCGCCGTTCCAAGGCATCGATGTGGGCATCGACCGGCGTTCGCCGGTGATCTGGAGCGTGTTCGAGACCCACGGCCCGTTCCCGTACCGCGGCGAGCTCAAATCGGTGACCTATCGTCCCGGGGCCGCCGCGCCCTATGACCCCGAGCAGATGGTGACAGCGATGCAAGCGGCCGGTCGAGCCGGTCAGTAGCAGGATCTGGAGATCACGATGAACACGACGACAACCGACACCACCCTCGAGAACAGCGCAGTGGAGATCGTGCCGCTCTCGCAGCACATCGGGGCCGAGATCCGCGGTGTCGACATCGGTGGCGACCTCACCGACGCCGAGGTCGCGGCGATCCGGGCTGCGCTGCTCGAGTGGAAGGTCGTCTTCTTTCGCGGGCAGGACCTCGACCGCGACAGCCATGTCGCCTTCGGCAAGCGGTTCGGCGAGGTGCCTCGCGCCCACCCCACCCTGCTCTCGAAGTTCCCGGAGAATCCCGAGATCCTGCTGATCGAGAAGGACGCGTCGGGCGGTGACGACGAGTCGCGGCTTCAGCATCGCTGGCACACCGATGTCACCTATGTCGAGTCGCCGCCCATGGCATCGATCCTGCGGGCGATCGACGTGCCGCCCTACGGCGCCGACACCGAGTGGACCAACCTGGCCGCGGCCTACCGCACGCTGTCCGAGCCCCTCCGTACCCTCATCGACGGGCTGACTGCGGTGCACCACAACGTGCTCCACCTCGTGCGGGGCGAGCCGACGCCGCTGATGATCTCGTTCGAGTCGAAGAAACTCCGTGCCGTGCATCCCGTCGTCTCCGTGCATCCCGAGACCGACGAACCGGTCATCTACGTCAACCCCGACTTCACGAGTCACATCGTCGAACTCTCGCGACAGGAGAGCGCCCACATCCTCGCCTGCCTCTACGAGCACATGACCAGCCACGAGTTCACCGTGCGTTTCAACTGGGAGCCCGGCAGCGTGGCCTTCTGGGACAACCGGGCCACTGCCCACCTCGCTCCGGCCGACGTCCCGGGCAACTACCACCGACTGATGGAGCGCATCACCCTCCGCGGGACCAAGCAGGTCGGGCCCAGCGGATTCGTGTCGAAAGGGCTGGTGACCGAGGCCTGAGAAACGGGACGTTCGGCCCGACAAACGGGACGTTCGTCCCGACAAACGGGACGTTCGTCCTTGGTGACCGGCCCGGGACCTGCAACGATCAGTCGATGGAAACGATTGTTGTCGGAATCGACGATTCTCCCAACGCCCGGCGAGCGCTTCGCTGGGCGATCGATCACGCCGCGGCCGAGGACAAGCTGGTTGCGGTCCACGTATGGCAGCTGCCGGTGGCCGGTGGCTTCGACTCGGCGTTTCTCGATCCGGCCGTCTTCGAAGAGGGTGCCCGCAAGACCGCTGATGCGATCATCACCGAAGTACTCGCCGAAGCCGAGGCCCACCCGCAACGCGTGGAGGCTCGCGTGGTGCAAGGCCACGCCTCGGGGGTGCTCATCGAGGCGGGTGGCCAGGGAGATCTTCTCGTTCTCGGCTCACGCGGCCGCGGCGGATTCGTCGGACTCGTGCTCGGCTCGGTGACGAGCGCGGTGGTCAACCACGCGCCGTGCCCGGTGGTCGTGGTGCCCGCTACCGACGACTGACGCGGCGTCGGCGAAGCGCGAGCACGCCCATCGCCAGCAGCATCGCGGCGCTGATCGTGGCGCCCGGCAACGTGGCCGGAACCGAGGTCGAGGTGATGGCGAGCGACAACGTCAGGCCGCCGGCCACCTGTGCTCTGCTGACCGGACGCCGCGCCGCCAGTCGGATGCCGGCGACACCGACCCACACCGCAGCAAGACCCCAGATCACGCCGGCGAGGTAGCCCGGCGCGGTACCGGGGGTCGGCCAGAGGTCCTCGTAGACGAAACGACGGACCTCGAAGAGGCGCCAGCTCATCACCGCGCCGATCAGGTGGACGCCGCCGTGGATGGCGAGGAGGAACCCGAGGACCTGCTCGTTTTCGGCCAGGTCGTCGAGGTCGGTGGCGGACTCCATGTCCCCATCATGGCCCGGCCATCGGGTGGGAGGCGCTTTGGCCCGCCGGCAGGCGCCATTGCTAGGTTCGGGAGCCGATCGAGGAGAACAAACCATGAGCGGTACCGAGGAGAACAAGGCAATCGTCCAGCGGTACTGGGATGCCCTGGCCGACCGTGACTGGGAGGCGATGAAGCTGCTGCTCACCGACGACGCGGAGTACACCGACGTCGGCGTGGGTGGAAGTCCCGGTATCGGCCCCGACGGCGTCATCGCCCGCCTCAGGATCGGCCTCGAATCGTTGTCGGACTACCGCCATCTGCCGGGCACGAACATGATCGCCGAGGGCGATCTCGTGATGACCGAACACACCGAGCAATGGCACTTCCACACCGGCGAGCAGATCGACCACTCGTTCGTCTCGGTCACCCAGCTGCGTGACGGCAAGATCTGTCGCTGGCACGACTACAGCCACATCGGCAACATCTACGACAACGCCCCCCAGTGGTGGATCGACGACGTCATCCGCCGGGCCGCCGAATCCCGCTGACGGTCCGTCAGGTGCGGATGAGGCGCCCTGGCCGGGCGCCGGTGTCGGCTCCGTTGCGACGGGTGACCACCCCGTTGACGATGGTGGCGGTGTAGCCGGTCGCATCCTGGAGAATGCGCCGGCCGCCGGCGGGAAGGTCGTCGACCGGCCGCGGCGCGTGCAGCGTCAGTCCCTCGAAATCGATGAGGTTGAGATCGGCTCGTCGGCCCACTTCGACCAGACCCCGGTCGGTGAGGCCGACCGCCGCTGCGGTGTCAGCCGTCTGCTTCTTGACCATCGTCTCGAGCGGAAGGGTGGCACCCCGCGAGCGGTCGCGCGCCCAATGGGTGAGCAGGTAGGTCGGCACCGACGCATCACAGATCATCTTCACGTGGGCGCCGCCGTCGGAGAGGCCGATGACGGTCTCGGGGTGCATCATCATCTCAGCCAGGGGGTCCTGGGTGATCTGCGGGTAGTTCGTGAACGCCCCGAGCAGGTACTGCCCCGACGCCAGGTGGTCGTAGAGGACCTCCCACGGGTCGGTGCCCGTGGCCGCGGCGATACCGGCGACCGATTGTTCGGCGGTCGGCTCGTAGTCCGGCTCGCCGTCGAACGGGAAGATCAGGTGCCACATGTGTGCCGTCGAGTCGGTGAGTCCCTCGAACTGGCGGCCGGGATCCTGGGGAAGGTCGTCCTCGGCGAGGATCGCGGCCTTCACCTCGGGCTTTCTCAACTCGGCCAGGAGGTCGTCGAGCGACAGTTCCTCCTCGAGGCGGCGATACGTGGGGCGACGCATGAGGCCGTGGTAGGACGCCGCGCCCAGCAGCATGCCGCCGGGCCGTGCGCCGACCTGGGGAATCAGCTTCGCGCCGGCGGCGTTCTGCTCGGTCACCATTGCGAGCTGATCTCGCCACAGCTCCGGTGCACCCATCGACTGGACCATCAGGAACGACACCGCCAGTCCGGTGCGCCGCGACACATCGGCGAGCAGCGAGATCTCACCGAGTGTCATGTCGTGGTCGGCGCCGGTCTCGCCCATGGGCACGACCTCGAACATGCCGCCGCCTGCGTCGACGACCGCCGCGGCGAGACCGGACAGCTCGTCGACGCCCGCGTAGGTGCCGGGCACGAGGTCGCCGGCGAGTGACGTGTGGTTGAGAGATCTCGAGGTCGAGAAGCCGATGGCGCCGGCCTCGACGCCCTCGCGCACGAGTCGGGCCATCTCGGCGATGTCGTCCGTGGTGGCGTCCTCGTTGTTCGCACCCCGGTCGCCCATCACGTAGACGCGCAGCGGTGCGTGCGGCATGAACACGGCGATGTCCATGGCGTACTCGCGGCGCCCGAGCGCATCGAGGTACTCGGGGAAGGTCTCCCACTCCCACTGGATGCCCTCGTGCAACGCCGTGCCGGGGATGTCCTCGACCCCCTCCATGAGTTCGACCAGCCATGCCTCCTGACCGGGGCGCACGGGCGCGAACCCGACGCCACAGTTGCCGGCGACCACGGTGGTGACGCCGTGGCTGGCCGAGGGGTCGAGCACCGGATCCCACGTGGCCTGACCGTCGTAGTGGGTGTGGATGTCGACGAACCCGGGGGTGACCAACAACCCCGTGGCGTCGATGATTTCGGCGGCCTCGCCGTCGAGGGTGGCGCCCACCGCCACGATCCTGCCGTCGGTGACGGCGACATCGCCCACGAAGGGGGTACCGCCGGTGCCGTCGACGATGGTGCCGCCAGAGATCAGGAGATCGAACATGGGCGAACGCTACGTCGGCCCGATCGGTCGACCAAACCGACGGTGGGCGAGGAACCCTCGTCAGCGAGTGGCCTCGGTCTCGGTCTCAAGCGAGACCGTCGGGTGAGAAGTCCTCCCAGCGAGCAGCCGGAGGTTCCTCGGGTGGCGGCTCGATGGGCTCGTCGCTCGGCGGGGATCCCGGTGATCCGGAAACGATGACTGCGGCCAGTGTCGTGGTGATGGGGACGGCGGCGACCAGGCCGATCGAACCGCAGAGCGTCCGCACGATCTCGACGGCGATCAGTTCGGAGTTCGCGACCATCTCCAATGACTGGTTCGACACGGCGAACAGCAGCAGCAGCGGCATGCTGGCTCCGGCGTAGGCCAGGAGCAGGGTGTTCACCGTCGACGCGATGTGTTCGCGGCCCACGCGAATGCCCGAGGTGACGAGTTCGGTACGGCTGAGGTCGGGGTTCCGATGGCGCAGTTCCGCGACCGTGGCCACCTGGGTGACGGTGACGTCGTCGAGTGCGCCGAGCGCGCCGATCACGGCACCGCCGAGGAGCAGTCCGCTCACATCGAGGTTCTCGGCCAGGAAGGGGAGGATCAACGCCTCTTCCGTGGCGAGGCCGGTGAACGAAGCGAACTCGAAGAAGACCCACGTCAACCCCAGCGTGAGACCGAGCGCGGCGAGGGTTCCGGCCAGGGCCACCGTCGTCGTCGGTGAGAACCCGTGGGTGAGATAGAGGCTGATGAAGGCGATGGCGGCGGCCGCGACCACCGACACGAGCAGTGGATCGTTGCCGTCGAGGACCGAAGGGGCCACGAACGCGACCAGCACCACGAGCGTCGCGGCCATGCCGACGAGCGCGAGGAGGCCGCGGAATCGTCCGAGGGCGATCACGACACCGGCAAAAACGATGGTGAGGACGAGCAGGGTGCCGCGTCGGTCCTGGTCGGCGTAGAAGTAGAAGTTCGTCGAGTCCTCGTAGCCGAGGATGACATCGTCGCCGATGGAGAGACTCGGCGCCGAGCGGTCGCGGAGGTTGATCTCCGGCAGTGAGACGATCGCCCCGGCCTCCGGTCCCTCGTGCACGATCAGGGTGATCGCCCGGCATTGTTGCGGGTCCTCGTCGGTCGCGTAGCTGCAACGCCGATCGACGATCTCCTCGACCGTGGCGCTCAGCCGGTCGGTGACGAGTCCGATGTCGTCGGCGTTCTCGATGGCGATTCGCCGGCCTTCACCCGATGGCCACATGGCGACGACGCCGACCATCGTGGCCACCGCGGCGAACGCGATGGCGACGAGCACGCCCCGCAGCATCGGTCGGCGGAGCCAGACTTGCCACCCGCCAGGGAGACCGTGGGCGTGGGAATGGCCGTGGGAGCGGTGGTCGCCACCCGGGGCAGGGTCCTGCGCCGAGGGGGAATCCATGTCGTGAGGCTAGTCGCTGGTTTCGGTTGCCCTGCCGGTGGGTACACCTCCTGTCGAGCGCGGGGACGACCCCGCCGGAAGGGACCGATATGAACAGCGATCCGAAGAACGAGTCCGGTGTGACCGACGGCCCGAAGAGCCCCGACACCCCCGACGGCGACCCCGACATGACCGGCCCCGACGGCACGAAGTACGACAAGGATGCTGTCGACGAAGTCCGTCGGAAGATGAAGGTCGACGAAGACTGAACCGCCGTTTCGCTCGCCTCCCCCAACGCGAGCCCCGAAGAACGCTTGGGCCCCTCCCCGGATCGGGGAGGGGTCCTACGCGTTCTCGGGAGTGTCAGTCGGTGGGCCCGGAGGGCACCTCGCGCAGATCGAGTGCGGCCAGGAACTCCTCGTCGTGTTCGCCGGCGTTGGGGCCGTATCCCATCGTGATCATGCCTGCGGATCCGCAGGCCGGGCAGTGGGAACGGGCGACGAGCATCATGTCGGCCGCGTCGCTCGCGCCTTCGAGGCGCCGATATCGCTCCACCGTCAGTTCGTCGGCCGGTGTGCGCGCGTCGCAGACGCTGCACACGACGGTTGCGTCGCGGTCGATGCGGAGCTCGGCTCGATAGCCGTCGTTCGCGGCTGCGGCCAGCACCCCGACGAGGGTGTCGGCGCCCTGGGCGAAGTCCGGATCCGGGGTGGTGTCGGTGGGGTCGGTCATGGGTGGTATCTCCTCGTCGAGCTAGTTGTCGATCAGGCCGGCGGGCGGCCGGGGAAGCAGGAGCGCGCCGAGATCGTCGGCCGGCCCCTTCTCGCCGGTCGACGGCAGGATGACGGGGGCGCCGCCGCGCTGCAGGGTCGCACAGATGAGTGCGTCGGCGAGCCGCACTTCCTGCCCGTCGCCGGCGGCGGCGATCTCGTCGGGTGGTACGGCGACCATCGAGCCGTCGGGGTGGACGATCGCCCGGCGGTGGTCGTCGGGGTCGTCGTGGAGCAGCAGGGTGGCAACGCGGCCGTCGTTCACGGCTGCGACCACACCCTCGAAGCCTTCGACCGCACGCTCGTGGGAGAGTTCGAAACGGAAGTCCTGCAGCAACCGGACCTTGCGGGTGGCCACCACACTGGCGGTGTGGCGCACGACGGCTTCGGCGACGTCGGCATCATCGCCGGACTCGAGCCGTTCGAGATGGCAGTCAGGACGGAGGTGCTCGCTCAGAACGAGGTCTTGGAGCGACTTCCAGATCGCGGAGAGCCCTCCACCGACGACGAAGACGGCCGCAGGATCGTGCGCGGTGAGAAACTCTCCGAACGCGTTGTCGGCTGCTGCAGGGTCGCCGGCTGTCGCGGCGCCGTCGACTGCAGTCAGGGAGGGGAGCGACGTCGTCGTGCCGTCGGCGCCGAACACCATCACGTCTGCTCGATCGCCATCGACCTCGCGGACCACTGCGTGAGTGATCATCTGCTGGCTCCACTCGATGGCGGGCCCGAGCCGAGGTACGGCGCCGAACTCGCCGACGTCTTCGTGCAGCGGGTCGGGTGACGAGGCCACGAGAACGCGATCGTCGCTCGATGCGAGGACGGCCATCGCTGATCGACCCGGCGGTGGGGCGAGCAGAGGAGTGGTCGAAGTGCGGACGAGTTCGGTCGGGGTACCCAGGGCTTCGAGACCATCGGCGATCGCGGCCACGCGTGCGACCAGTGAGTCTCGCCGGTTCTCGCTCATGTCGACATAGATCGACACGAAAGGTGGTCGACCTTCGACAAGATGTTGGAGGTCGGAGCGGCGAACGGAGGGATGGTGCATCACGACACTTCCGACCGGCGGGTGTCGGCGGGCCGGACCACGAGGACGGGACACGGGGCGTGGTGGATCACTTCCTCGGATACGGACGGTGAAACGACACGGGAGAGCCAGGACCGGTCGCCGGTGCCCACGACGATCAGATCGGCATCGATCTCGACCGCCACGTCGACGATCTTCTCGGCGGGATCGCCCGCTTCGGTGCGGGGCGAACCGTCGGTGACGGCCGCGGCGTTCTCGGCGATCTCTCGGGCCTGGCGAAAGACTTCACGGCGCTCTTCTTTGAGCGCGGGGAGGGAGACGATGGGGTATCCGAGTCCGCCCATGACCACCGGCGTGGTGAGCGATGCGGGCAGCGTGATCGAGCCGACGTGCAACGCGACCACGGAGGTTTCGTCGTCGAACCAGTCGGCAACCACCAACGCAGCTTCGTAGCTGGCGGCATCGTCGTCTACTGCGAGCAAGATCTTCATTTCACGGTGTCCCTTTTCGAGTCGTGCGGCCGCGGGGACGACCACGAAGTGGACCTACCCGGCCCCGGTCCCCGACAAACCCGTCAGCGAACCGGTCGGGTTCGGTTGATCATTCGGCCGGACTCGATGCCGCGGCACGGCACACGAGGTCCTCGAGAGTGTCGACGTCGAGCGCCGCAACCACCTCGCCGGCGGCGGTGGCGAGGGCGGGTCCGCTCACGATGCCGGCTTCGCGAGCCACCTCGGTGTGATGGTCGACCTCGGTGGCGCCGCGTCCGCTGGCGAACTCTGTCTCGAGTTCGTCGGGGTCGAGCCCGTCGACATCGGCAGCGACGGACATGACTGCGGCCACGGTGTCGAGGTCGAGATGATCCCTGAAGAAGCCGACGCGGAGTCGACGGTCGAGTTCGACGCTCGCTTCGGCCCCTTGGGCCTTGGCCGACTGCACCATCTCGTGGGCGAGCTGTGTCTCGGGACGGTGCGCGGGGGCATGGGCCGCCCAGCCTGCACCCGGCTCCTCGCGGGCCTGGGCATCCACGGTTGCCGCCCACCGATCGATGTCACCGTTGCGCAGAAGGCGGATCGAGGTGCTGTGGAGCGGGCGATGGTCGATTGCGACGAGTGAGTCGACGCCGTGGTCACGTCGAATCTCGAGCAGGCGATGGAGGGCTGCGTGCGCGTACGGGCACCCGATGTTGCTGTAGAAGATGATGGCGCCGGCCGCGGGAGGCTCGAGTCTCTGCGGTGTCGTGGTCCCCGTGCCGTTGGCCATCATCGACTCCTCGTTCACTACTCGTGGATTCCTTCGAGATGAACGTTCCCCGAACGCGGCGCCGGCAAACCCCGCGGGAGTTTGATGCTGTGGCGTGGAGGGTACGTCCCCGCCATGGACCAATCTCTCGTCCTCCCGGACCGCAACGTCAGTTCCTACGCACACCACCGCGAGGCCCGAGGCGGCGACGCGTTGGCCGTGTCGTCGACGCTGGGAGCCGACGGGATTCTCTCGATCATCGAGACCGCCGACCTCCGCGGCCGCGGCGGCGCCTGGTTCCCGACGGCGACCAAGTGGCGCACGACGCGCCGATTCGCCGGTGCCGACACCACGCCCACCCTCGTCGTCAACGCCGCCGAAGGAGAACCGGGATCGTTCAAGGACCGATGGCTCCTGCGCCGTGACCCGTACTCGGTCATCGAGGGTGCGGTGATAGCCGCAGGCGTGATCGGCGCGGACACCGTCGTGTTCGCCGTCAAACGTCGCGCTCGCACGGAGATCGCCTCGCTGCAAGCCGCGCTGCGATCGGTTCGATCGACTACGACGGTGCCGATGCCCGCCTTCGAAGTCGTGGAAGGACCGGATCGCTATCTCTTCGGCGAGGAGTCGGCGTTGCTGGAGGTCGTCGCGGGCCGTCCGCCCTTCCCGCGATTGAGTCCGCCATGGCGCCATGGCGCGCTCGATCTCGGCAGTCGCGGCGCTCCTGCGTCCACCGCGCTGTCGGGCGAGGGAAGGACCGAGGGGATGGAGGACGGCGGGCAACTCCCACCGCCGGCGCTGGTCCAGAACGTGGAGACACTGGCGCGTGCGGCGCACATCGTCCGGCAGCCCGACTCGCCCGGCATGGTCGC
Organism: Acidimicrobiales bacterium; assembly: GCA_040219515.1. Lineage (NCBI taxonomy): Bacteria > Bacillati > Actinomycetota > Acidimicrobiia > Acidimicrobiales > Acidimicrobiales bacterium. The sequence continues at coordinate 170,066 of JAVJSI010000009.1, read as the reverse complement.
TCGCACGTTTCTCGCGACGGTCTCCGGCGATGTCGAGCGGACACGCGTGGTCGAGATTCCGATCGGCGTCTCGATGCGGGATGTCCTCGGCGACGACGCCGACGCGGCCGCTGCGGTCCTCAACGGCGTGACCTACCCCATCATCGATCCGGATCGGTTCGACCTTCCGCTCCTTCCCGGCGGAGAGCCCGACGAGAGCATTCCGATCGGCGCCGGCGCCTTCCAGGCCTTCTCCGCAGCGACCGATCCGCGCTCGATCGCCGCGGCGGCCGCTCGCTTCCTGAGCACGGAGAGCTGCGGACAGTGTGAGCCGTGCAAGTCGGACGGGTTGGCGATCAGCGAGATCCTCGTCGACCTCGCGAATCCCGATGGTGGCGCAGGAGACCACGCCGCGGATGCGGCGGCGGCACTCGCCCGCCGGGCCGGCACCGTCACGGAGGGCGCTCGGTGTGGGCTCGCAGCCCAGCAGCGCGATGTCGTGGAGGGCCTGCTCGCCTACTTCCCCGACGCGCTGGCGAGAACCGGTTCCGGTCCCGGCGTGCCACTGCGGCTCGCGCCACTGCTCGACATCGTCGACGGCCGCGCCGTGTTCGACACCGAACATGGCGACGTCCAACCCGACTGGAGGACTACGCCGGTCTGGTCGGGTCGCTACCCTGCTGCCGTGGAGGACGTCGCGCAGGAAGCGAGCCGATGAACGCCGGAGCGGCGGAGCTCTTCGGCGACCAGACGCGGCTCGCGGTCGAGAACTTCCCGATATCCGGGGTCCGGTTCCCCTTGGCCGTGATCCACGAGGTGGCCAGGATCAAGAAGGCTGCGGCACTCGTGCTGACCGACCTCGTACCCGATCGGCTGCCCGGCGAGATGGCGCGCGCGATAGAGCGGGCCACCGACGAAGTGTTGGACGGCAAGTGGGACGACCAGTTCGTGGTCGACGTCTTCCAGACCGGCTCGGCGACGTCGAGCCACATGAACGTCAACGAGGTGCTGGCGGCACGAGCCGAGGAACTGCTCCCCGGCACGTCGGTTCACCCGAACGACCATGTGAACCTCGGACAGTCGAGCAACGACGTGATGCCGAGCGCGGTGCGGTTGGCCGCGGTCGTCGCGGCGGTCGGACTCCGCTCGGCGCTGTTGCGCCTGGAACGAGAACTGGGCCTCCAGGAACGGAATCTGAAGCACGTCGTGAAAGCCGGTCGCACCCACCTCCAGGACGCCGTTCCCGTCACGCTCGGCCAGGAGTTCGGTGGCTACCGACAACAAATCGCCGACGCCGGCGCCCGAATCGAGGAGATCGTGCCTGCCGTGGGCCGGTTGCCGCTCGGCGGCACCGCCGTCGGCAACGGGCTGAACGCGCCCCCCGGTTTCGCCGATCGCGCGATCGAGGCGTTGGCCGACGCCACGGGCCTGCACCTGACGCCGGCCCCCGACCGGTTCGCCGTCCAGGGGTCCCACGACGACCTCGTGGACCTCTCGGCGCGGGCGCGGACGGTCGCCGTGGCGATGCAGAAGATCAGCAACGACATCCGCCTCATGGCGAGTGGTCCCACCGCGGGGCTCGGGGAACTGCGCATCCCTGCGCTCCAACCCGGCTCGTCGATCATGCCCGGCAAGGTGAATCCGGTGGTGATCGAAGTGGTGAATCAGGTCGTCGCTCGGGTGATCGGCAACGATGCCACGATCGCGTTCGCCGGCACGCAGGGGATCCTGGAGCTCAACACGTATCTCCCCGTGATCGCCCATGACCTGCTGGATTCGCTGCAACTCCTGACCGCCGCCGCCGACCTGCTCGCGTCGAAATGCGTGGCGCCGCTCCAGCCCGACGTCGAGCGCTGCCGTGCCTACGCCGCCGACTCGGCGGCCCTGGTGACGGCGCTCGCCCCCCTGATCGGCTACGACGCCGCGGCCGATGCCCATCATCGAGCGCAGGCATCGGGCGAGTCCATCGTCGACCTCGTCGCCCGTCGCCACGACATCGATGCGTCGGTCCTCGAGGCGGAGCTCGATCTGCTGACCATGGCTCAGGGCAGCATCGAGGTATCCCGGCCGGAACTCCCGTTCGAGAAGGACGAATCACCGTCTGTCGACGACCCCCCGTCGGACACCGGCACGATCGGGCCGAAAGGACCGTGAGCTCGTGGACGTCGACGCTGGTGCCGGAGCGTGTCACCCGGGCCGGCTGGCTGGCCAAGGGACTGTTGTTCGTGATCATCGGACTGCTCGCGCTGCAGGTCGCGAGAGGCAGCGGTGCCGGCGGAGAGGACGCTGACCAGCGCGGCGCGCTCGCAAATCTCGTGCAACAGCCGTTCGGTCGCGTTCTGGTTCTCGTCGTCTCCATCGGCCTCGGACTCTTCGCGCTCTGGCAGATCGCCTCCGCGTTGCTCAGCGACGAGGTCGACGTGTTGGATGTTCTGAAGCGGGTGGGGTCCTTCGGCCTCGGCCTTGCTTACGGACTGCTGGCGGTGACGGCTTTCCGTATTGCCGTCAAGGGCCGTGCCGATCGCTCGGCCGGTGACGAGTCGGCTTCGAGTCCCGACGAGATCAGCGCGCGGCTGCTCGATTGGCCGCTCGGCCCGTGGCTCGTCGCCGCGGTGGGCATCGGGACCCTGGCCGTGGCCGGCTACCACCTGCAGAAGGGACTTCGCCGGGAGTTTCTCGACGACATCGACACCGGCGATCTGGACGAGCGGGAACGCGCGGGCCTGACTGCGCTCGGTCTGGCCGGGTTCACCGCTCGTGCGATCGCTCTCGCCGTGGTGGGCCTGTTGTTCGTCGATGCCGCCATCGGCCGTGATCCCGAGAAGGCAGCCGGCCTCGACGACGCGTTGCGATCGCTACGTGAGGCCCCGTGGGGCGCGGCGCTGCTGTGGGTGACCGCCATCGGCCTCTTCTGCGCCGGCGTGTACGACATGGTCACCTTTCGTCGCCAGCGGCTGGACTGACGCGCACTGATATCGTCTGTGGCCGTGCCCGACAACGTGGTCGATCCGCTCACCGATCCGGCTCGTGTCGACGCGGTGCGGCGGACCGAGCTGTCCGACTCGGCTACCGCCGAGCCCTTCGATCGCCTCTGTGCGATGGCGTGCCGCGTACTGGACGCGCCACTGGCGCTGGTCTCCCTGGTGGAGCCCGATCGTCAGTTCCTCCCCGGCGCTGCGGGCCTGCCCGAACCGGTCGCGACCGAGCGCGAGACCCCGCTGTCGCACTCGATCTGTCAGCACGCGCTCGTGTCGGCCGAGCCGCTGCGAATCGAGGACACGACCCTCGACCCCCGACTTGTCGACAATCTCGCCATTCGCGATCTGCGCGCTCGGTCGTACCTGGGCGTTCCTCTCGTCGATGCCGGCGGCAACGTACTCGGGAGCTTCTGCGTGATGGATCACGTCACCCGGCGTTGGACGGAGGCCGAGACCGATCTGCTCGAGAAGCTCAGCGCATCGGTCATGTCCGAGATCGAGCTGTTGGAGATGATCCGGAGCCGAGAGTCGCTCAACACCGCGCTCGAGAAGCTCTCCTACATCGAGGCACTCCGGCGCACCGAAGCCGAGTCGATGTTCGCGCTCACGCAGGCGCTGGCCACGAGTTCCGGGTTCGACTCGGTGGCCGCGGCCGTCGCCCGGTTCGCGGGCGCGGCGGTCGGCGCCGACTTCTCGAATCTCGCCGTCACCCGCGACGGCGAATCGCTCGATGTCTGGCACGGTGCCGATCTGAGCGACGCGATCGCGAAGCGATGGATGACGGTTCCCCTCGACCGTGAGACGCCGCTCGGCGCGGCCGCGCTCGACGGCACACGCGTGCTGATCGAGGATCCGGCGACGATGAAGGAGAGGTTCCCGTCGGGCGCGGCCGACGCTGCCGCCGCCGGCTTCGCCGCCCTCGTCGCACTGCCGCTCCCCCGCCGGGGTGGGGCGCTGGGTTTCGCGTGGAGAAGCGCCCAGTCGTTCGAGGACGCGGCGCTGCACTCCCTCGAGACGGTCGCCGAACTCTGCGACCAGGCGCTCGATCGGGCGGCGGTGGCCGACCGGAACCGACAGATCGCTCGAGTCCTCCAGCGGGTGTTGCTGCCCCAACGTCTGCTCCAGATTCCGGGCGCCGACCTCGCAGCTCGCTACGAGGCGGCGGTCGACGACATCGACGTCGGGGGCGACTGGTACGACGGTCGCCCGCTACCCGACGGGCGGTTCGTGTTGGCCATGGGTGACGTCGTCGGCCAGGGCCTGGATGCCGCGGTGACGATGGCCCAGCTTCGACACGCGTTCGCCGGACTTGCCGCCGGCAGCTCGGAACTCCCCGCCCTGATCGAGGGGATCGATCTCGTGGCGTCGGAGCTGGAGGGTGCGATGCTGACGACGGCGGTCGTCGCCGCGTACGATGTCGACGCAAGCGAGCTGAACATCGTCACGGCCGGCCATCTCCCGGTGATGATCCGTCGAACCGACGGTCGTGTCGACATGGTTCCCACTGGCGACCTCCCGCTCGGTCTCGTGCCCTCCGAGGCGCGGGCGGTGCACACCGTGTCGTTGGACGCCGGCGACATCGTCGTGTTCTACACCGACGGTCTCGTCGAGCGGCGGGGTGAGAACATCGACGAGAGCCTCGACAACCTGGCCCACGTGCTGAGCGAGATCGATCGTCCTGAGTCGGCCGCGTGGTTGTGCAATCACCTGCTGGCGGCGCTGCCGCGCGGCAATGGAAGCGACGACGTCGCGGTGATGGTCCTCATTCCACGCTGAGGTTTGCCGGTCGTGGGGGACGGGTACGTCTGGTACACCCGACGAGCCGAGGAGCACTCATGAGTGGAGAGAAGGACAAGATCAAGGGCAGCCTGAAGAAGGCTGCCGGCGAGATCACCGACGACGAAGAGCTCGAGAACGAAGGCCGGGCTGACAAGGCCGCCGGTTCCGTGAAGGACGCCGTCGGCGTGGTGAAGGACAAGGTCGACGACACGGTCGACGCCGTGAAGAAGAAGCTGTCGTGAGCGAGCCCAACGACCACACGCACACGGTCGAGGTCGACGCGCCGGTGCGCGTCGCCTACAACCAGTGGACCCAGTTCGAGGATTTTCCTCGCTTCATGGAGGGCGTCGAGTCGGTGACCCAGGTTGCCGACGATCGGCTCTCGTGGGTCGTCGAGATCGGCGGCGTCACCCGGGAGTTCGACACGGTGATCACCGAGCAGACGCCCGATCACCGGATCGCGTGGGCCACCGAGACCGGTCCGACACACTCCGGTGTCGTCACGTTCCACCGGATCGACGACGATCGCAGTCGTGTGACGCTCCAGATGGACTTCGATCCGGAAGGCTTCCTCGAGAACGTCGCCGAGAAACTCGGCTTCGTGAGCCGTCGCGTCGAGGGCGACATGGCACGCTTCGCCACCCTCGTCCAGGATCGGACGCTCGCGTCCGGCGCCTGGCGCGGCGTCATCACCTGATCCAGGCTGCCCATGACCACCCGATTCGACGGCCTGCGTGCCGTGTTCCTCAACTGTTCCCTGACCGCCGACCGTACGCAGTCGCACACGATGCGGCTGCTGCGGCGGGCGGCCGGGATCATGGAAACCGAGGGCGTGTCGGTCGACGTCATCCACGCTCGCGACCACGACATCGCGTTCGGGATGCGCGCCGACATGACCGAGCACGGAGCGGAGGTCGACGAATGGCCCCAGATCCAGGCTGTCGTCGACGCCGCCGACATTCTCGTGATCGGCACACCGATCTGGCTCGGCGCCAAGTCGAGCGTGGCCACGATGGCCATCGAGCGTCTCTATGCAGGCAGCGCCGAGACCAACGACAAGGGCCAGTACAAGTACTACGGCAAAGCCGCCGGGTGCGTGGTCACCGGCAACGAGGACGGCGTGAAGGCGTGTGCTCGCGATGTCCTCTACGCCCTGGCCCACATCGGCTACACGATCCCTCCCGGCCCCGACTGCGGCTGGCTGGGTGAGATCGGTCCGGGGCCCAGCTACGGCGATGATGTCGACGGCCAGGAGTCTCCGGCCGGCTACGACAGCGAGTTCACCAACAAGAACACGACGATCATGGCGTGGAATCTGATGCACACCGCACGGCTCCTTCGCGATGCGGGTGGCTTTCCCACCACCGGCAACTCCGGTGACTGGGAGGCCGTCACCAACGCAGCAGACCAGAGCCCGGCGTCCGCATGATCCTCGGCGCGGAACCGGACGACGGCTCTCAGTCCGTCGCCGACGCCGTCACCGAATCGACCGGATCGATCGTCGAATCCATCGGCGATGCGCTACCCCGTCTCGGGGCGGCGCTCATCATCATCGTGGTGGGCTATGGCGCCTCCCGCGTGTTGCGGGCGGTTCTCGCCCGGATCCTGGCCCGTCGTCAGACGCCCAGCTTCGTGCGCGTCATGAGCAAGGTCGGCGGCTGGATCCTGCTCTTCCTGAGCGTGCTGGCCGCAATGGCCGCCGCCTTCCCGTCCGTGAAGCCGGTCGACCTCCTGGCCGGCCTCGGCTTCTTCTCGTTGGCCATCGGCTTCGCGTTCCAGGACATCCTCGAGAACAGCTTCTCCGGTGTACTCCTGCTGTTTCGTCAACCCTTCGCCAGCGGCGACCAGATCAGGGTCGGGGAGTGGCGCGGCACCGTCGATGCCATCACCATCCGCGAGACGAGAATCACGACGTTCGACGGTGAACTCGTGCTGATCCCCAATCGTGACGTCTACAAGAGCGCGCTGCTCGTGCAGACCCACTACGACATCCATCGCGTGGCGTTCACGGTGGGCATCGCCTACGAGAACGATCCCGACGAGGCGGCGGGACTCATCGTGTCTGCGCTCGAGGGGGTGGAGGGAATCGCCGCCGATCCGGCGCCCGAGGCCCTGGTACGCGAACTCGGCGTGTCCACGGTGGACATCGAAGCCCGGTTCTGGACCTCCACGCGCCAACTCGACACGCGCCGCATGCTCGACCGGGCGATCATCGCTGCGAAACGCGCGCTCGACGAGAACGGCATCGAGATGCCGGCCGACATCGTGGCGCTGCAGGCGACGCCGAGCTTCAAGGCCGCCCTCAGCGGCGACGTCGAAGTGACGCCGGGTGGTTCGGTACGGCGCTGACCACGCCGGGCCCGCACAACTCAGTATCTCCAAGGAACTCAGTGTCCGGGACCGGGTTGCGCTTCGTGATGTCGCCGACCGTGGGTGCGGCGGCGCTCCTTCATGTTCGACTCGTGGAGATGCGGCGTGCCGTCGAGGAGTTCGTCGCGGGTCCGCCGTTCGAACGCCCGCACTTCCTCCCAGTAGGTCTCGTCGTACTCCTCGACGATCTGGAACGTCCACCGCCCCTCGATCACGTTGCGGCCCACGATCGACTCTCGGAGTTCCTCGGCCAGGTCGGTTGCCCCTGCATCTTCGAGACGGTCGGCGGCCTCACCCAACTGGGCGTCGGCATGGCCGGTGAGCTGGTGGAAGTCGTAGAGGCGACCGCGCGCACGCTCGATGGTCTCGAGGGCCTCGGTGACCTTTCCGACGGCATCGATGATCTCGTCGTTCGGCATCGGGCAGTACGTTCCCGGCCCGCTGGCGCGCTAAACCGGGATTCAGCGCTCGAGGGTCAGAACGTCGGTCAGACCGGTGATCTCGAGGATTCGCAGCACCGCGTCGCTCGGGTCGACGAGAAGCAGGCAGGAACCGGCTTCGGCGTGGCGGCCATGGGCGGAGACCACGCCGCGGATGCCGGTCGAATCCATGAACGTGACGCCGGCCATCATCAGGTGCACCGGGCTCGAAGTGCCCAGCTGATCGAGCTCTGTTTCCAGTACCGAGGCCGTGTGGGCATCGAGGTCACCGTGCAACGCGAGGCGCCGTGGTTCGATCACCTCGATGTCGAGGCGGGCCGGGAGCTCTGTCATCCCACAATCATATGCGCCCGACGACGGTGCGCGACGGGTCCGTGGTTCGGCGACGTTTGGCTCGGTCTCCGATGGGTAGAGCACTGCCCATGCAGAACATCTTCGAAGCACTCCGAGCCGACCACGAGCGCCAGCGCCGACTCCTCGATGCGCTCCTCGACACGACGGGCGGCGACGGCGATCGCCGTGAACTGTTCGAGGAACTCACCGCGGAGCTTCAGGCGCACGCAATGGCGGAGGAACGACATTTCTACGTACCGCTGATGGGTGACGACCTCACCCAGGAGAAGGCCCGTCACAGTGTGGCCGAGCACAAGGAACTCGACGACTTCGTCGAGCAGCTCGAGGGCTACGACCTCGCCGCGCCGCAATGGCTGATCACCGCCGAAGAGATGGCCCACCGGCTGCGCCATCACCTCGAGGAGGAGGAGCGCGAGGTCTTCCAGATGGCCGGGAAGGTGCTTTCCGACGACCAGAAGACCAGCCTCGCCTCCGCCTACGAGAACGAGATGAACGAGGCCCGTAGCGCCGTCAGCTGACGGCGTCTGTATCTAGCTGACGGCGTCTGTGCGCATCGCCTCGATCGCCCGCCGGAGCAGGCGGGAGACGTGCATCTGGCTGATCCCGACGACCTCGGCGATCTCGGTTTGGGTCTTGCCCTCCATGAACCGGAGCCGCACGATCTCCTGCTCGCGCTCAGGGAGCTGCTCGAGCAGCTCCGCCACTGCGAGTCGGGCTTCCGTCTCGACGTAGCCGCGATCGTCCTGGCTGAGCGCCGCCGTTCGATCGGTGGGCATGTCGGGATCGATGCGCGTGTCGAGGCTGTTGGCGGTGTGTGCGGCCGAGGCGGAGAGGGCGCCGATCACGGTGTCGAGATCGACATCGAGGTGCGCCGCGATCTCCTTCGGGGTCGGGGAGCGACCGAGCTCCTGGCCGAGCTCGTCGACCGCCGACCGGACGTGGAGGTGGATCTCCTTCAATGATCGGGGCACCCGCACGGCCCAGGTCTTGTCACGGAAGTGACGCTTGATCTCGCCCTCGATCGTGCGGCCGGCGAAGGTCGAGAACGCCGCGCCGTTGGTCGGATCGAAGCGGTCCACGGCCTTCACCAGCGCGACCATCGCCACCTGCCGAAGATCGTCGTCGTTCACGCCACGGTTCACGAAGCGACGCGCCAGGTACACCGCGAGGCCCATGTGGTCCTCGACCAGCCGATTGCGCAGTGACTTCGACCGGGTCTCGGCGAATTCCTCGAAGCGCGCCGCGGTCTCGTCCTCGTCGCGGGTGTCGGTCACTGGGCCCGTTGCATGGAGAACCAACCGGTGCGCTCGTCGAGACGAACGTCGTCGACCACGGCACGGATGATCTGCTCGGTCAATGCCGGCACGTCGGCGATCGAACCGTGCTCGATCGCCGCGTGCATCTCGATGCAGCGGTCGTCGACGATTCCGAAGCGGATCGTGACTTCGCCGTCGGCCCGGGCGCCGTCGACCAGCAGCGAGACCACTTCGTCGACGGCGATGCGGAGTTCTTCGATCTGGTCGGCGGAGAAATCGAGGTCGGCGGCGATGGTCGCCGCGACCGTGCGAGCGACCCGAATGTGTCGGGTTGCCGCCGGGATGCCGAGGGTCACCTGCGCGGATGCGCCCGTAATCGTCATGGGCGCAGCCTCCCACGTCGCCGTCGGCCGGTGCCAAGAGCGACGTTCATCGGTCGTCACCGAATGTGGCGCTGACCGTGAGCCCCTCGTGGTCGCTGTCGAAATCGAGGGTTTCGGCGATCGTGTCGACGATGGCCAGACCACGCCCTCGATGAGCGAGTGGATCCTCGGACTTCCAGGTCGAACGATCGGGAATGTCGTCGAGCACCCCGGCGCTGCGCACTTGCATCGCAACCCGTGAACCGTCCTCGGATGCGTGGGCCTGCACGTCGAAGGTCGAGCCCTTTCCGGCCTGCACCGCATTGGCACACAACTCGCTGGTGGCCAGGGCGACGACGTCGACCAGTTCCGCGCTGACGCCTTGGCGCCGCAGCGCGTCGACCACCGCCAGGCGGGCTTCGGTGACAGCCGCCGATGACAGGGCGAAGGTTCGGTGGAGCAGCGTGACGGTGTGCGGCACTGCTACCAGCGCCCATGCGGCATGGCTGCCATGGAAATCGAGTCCATGAAGGCGGCCTCGGCACGGCACGGGGGCACCGTTGCGGTGGTCGCAGAGGGCTCGAGGCGAGTGGTCACAGGACTCCGATTGGTGGGCGCAGAGGTCGGTCTACCCACTCTCGGTGCTCCCAACCCGGCGAAATGTTACAAATTCGTTACGGGCGATCGGCGCTGTCGACGGCCCGGCCACGTCACACCCGTTCGATGATGATCGCGGGGGCCATTCCGCCGCCCGCGCACATGGTGATGAGCCCGACCTGCTGATCGCGACGCTCGAGCTCGTCGAGCACGGTGCCGATGAGGATTGCGCCGGTCGCCCCGATGGGATGGCCGAGGGCCATGGCCCCGCCGTTCACGTTGACCTTGTCGCGGTCGAGGTCGAGGTCGCGTTGGAATTTCTCGGACACGACGGCGAACGCTTCGTTGACCTCGAAGAGATCGATGTCGGTCAACGTCATGCCGGCTCGTTCGAGCACCTTTCGTGCCGCGGGCACGGGGGCATTGAGCATCAGGGTGGGATCGTCACCCATGTTCGCAGTGGCAACGACCCGGGCCCGTGGCGTCAGCCCGTGGGCCCTGGCGTAGTCGGAACCGGCCATGAGGATGGCGGCGGCGCCGTCGACCACGCCCGAGGAGTTGCCCGCGTGGTGCACGTGGGCGATGTCGACGTCGGGGTACTTCTGGTTGATCAGCTCCCGGAACGTCATCGCGTCGTCGGTGTGGCGGTAGTCGGCGACGGCGGTGAAGCTCGGGGCGAGCGCCGCGAGCGATTCGGCCGTGGTGCCGGGCCGCGGAAACTCCTCGTGGTCGAGGGCGATCGAGCCATCCAGGTTGCGGACGGGAATCAGGCTCCGGTCGAAGCGGCCCTCGCGGATGGCGATGTCGGCCCGCCTCTGTGACTCGGCGGCGTGGACGTCGAGCGCCTCGCGGCCGATGCCCTCGATGGTGGCGATGGCATCGGCACACACGCCCTGATGGCTCTGGGGATGCAGCTCCTGGAGGTGGGCGTTGTTGGCGCCCATCGGCAGCAACCCCTTCTTCGGCAGGGACATCATCTCGGTGCCGCCGGCGACCACGAGGTCCTCCATCCCGGCCATGATGGCGTTGGCGGCGAAGTTGGCGGCGGTGATGCCCGATCCGCAGAATCGATCGAGAGTGACCCCGCTCGCGGTCACGTCGTACCCGGCATCGAGGGCCGCCATGCGGCCGAGGTCGCCCGACTGCTCGGACACCTGTGAACTGGTGCCCCACACGACGTCGTCGACATCTGGGGTGTCGAAACCGTTGCGGTCGCGCAGGGCTTCGAGCACCGTGCGTCCGAGATGTTGGGGGTGGAGGTGCGAGAGCGCCCCCTTGCCCTGCTTGCCGATCCCGCGAGGGGTTCGGCAGGCGTCGATGATGAAGGCGTCGGCCATCAGTCGGTCCTCTCTCAATCGATGTTGCTGAAGTCGGCGGGGCGCTTCTCGGCGAAGGCGGTCATCGCTTCGATGTTGGCCGGCGCGCCCATGAGCACGGCGAACTCGCCGTTCTCTCGTTCGTGCGCTTCGTGGAGCAGTGGGCGGATCGGCTCGACGATCGTCCGCTTGCAGGCCATCAGCGAGCTGATCGGTCGCGACGCCAGTGTGCGGGCGTGTTGCATGGTGACGTCCATGAGGAGCTCGGGTGCGCAGACCTTGAATGCGAGGCCCATCTCCTTGCACTCGTCGGCCGTGAGCCATTCGGCGCTCATCAGTGCCCAGGTGGCGTTCTGGCGGCCGATGAGCGCCGGGAACGTCGCGCTGCTGGCCAGTTCCGGCGCCACACCGAGGGTGGTGAACGGGCACTTGAGTCGGGCCGTCGAGGCCATGAACACGAGATCGGCCACGCCCAGGACGGTGGCGCCGAACCCGAGGCCCATGCCGTTGACCGCGAGGATCAGAGGCTTCGCAAAGTCGATGAGAACGCGGGTGAGTCCGGCGAAGCCGTGGGTGGACTCGATCGACTCGCCCATGGCGAGGCGGCCCATCTCGATCACGTCCTGGCCGGCCGAGAACGAATCGCCGCTGCCGGTCAGCACGACCACCGCCACGGTCGGATCGTCCTGTGCGTCGAGCAACGCGGCGGCGGTGCCGTCCCACATGGCCGTGTTCATCGCGTTCTTCGCTTCGGGTCGCTGCAACGTGATGATGCGGACCCGGCCGTCGTTGGTGACCTCGATCATCCGGCGAGCTTAGGGAGGTCGGCGCTCGGCCGACGAACCGCCGCCGGAAGGAGGGTCTCGAAGTAGGGTCGCAAGGTGAGCAGGGATTGGTTCGACCCGTTGGGCATTCGGGGCAGCCGGCTCGACCCGTTCACACTGTTCACGAACGCCTTGCGAGGCCAGGGCCCCGCCGGTCAGTCGGCCGAGGTGATCGCCACCACGATGGCGCGGCGACTGGTGGGTCGCACCGTCAGCGTCGATGCAGGCGTGAAGATCACCGCAACCGTGGCCGGCGTCGACGAGGCTCGGCCGCCGGCCCCCCTCGCCGCGGTGCCCACCGGTGCCGTCGAGGTGCCGATGTGGGAACGGGTACGGGTTCGACTGCAGCGGATCGAGCTCGGTGAATGGCGGTTGGCCCGCGCCACACTCGATGTCCACGACATCCGACTCGTCGGTGCAGCGGCCAAGGCGATCCGTATCGGCGGCGCCGACTTCACCGCCACCGTGAAGCCGGGGGAAGTGGTCCGCTGGGCCGAGGCGATCGCCGGGGAGCGGCGGGTCCGGGTGCGCGAGGGCATGCTCGAGGTGAGTGACCGGCGGCTCGAACGCTGGGTCTGGGTGACCGTGGCGGTCACCGCTCGAGATCAGACGGTCGTGGTCAGGCCCCGGCACCTCACGGCGTTCGGCCGCACGGTCCCTCTGCCGCCGCGCTGGCAACGAGATGTCGTTCGTCCCGCACCGTGGCTCCCGACCGAGGTGCAGATCATCGGCATCGAGTCCGACGGCGACGACCTGGTGGCGACGGGTCGGGTGACGGCCACCGACGTGCCGGTGGACATGACGAAGCTGCTCGTCGACCTCGGTACGGAGAGCACGAGGTCGGTGTTGCGGATCGCCATCGGCGGCCGCTGATCAGGAGTTGTCGTTCTCCAGCAGGAAGGATTCGTAGATGCGGATCAGCACCTGTTTCTGATCGGTGCTGAGATCCGACTGGGCCCGGATGGTGGCCATCAGATCGCTCTCCCGATCCTCGTCGAGGATGCCGGCTCGCACGTACAGCGATTCGGACGAGACCTCGAGGGCGCGCGCGATCTGCTGGAGGATCTCCGCCGACGGCCGCTTGAGACCGCGTTCGATCTGCGAGAGGTAGGGGTTGGAGACGTTGGCGAGATCCGCGAGCTTGCGCACGCTGAGCTCGGCCTGGCGTCGTTGCTCGCGGATGTAGTCGCCGAGCTCCGACCATGCCTCGCGGGGGTCCTTTTCAACCATCACACTCCAGTGTGGACGCGAAGCGACCGGGCCACCAATGGGTGACCCGGTCGCATTTGGGGGGAACGGGTAGCGCGGGATCGGGGAATGGGGGATTCCCCGACGAATCACGACGTGGTCGTGGCCTTGCGGGTGGTCCGCTTGGCGGTGCGCTTCTTGGCACTGGTCTTGGAAGCGCTGCTCTTGGGAGCCGCGGCCTTGGGAGCCGCGGCCTTGGGAGCGTCGATGCCGATGAAGCTCCACGCCTTGGTGCGGTTGGTGGCCATGACCTCGGCGACCTGGCCGGGGAGGCGGCCTTCGAACTTCACGGCCTGGGGCTCGGTGCGGGCACGGAAGCCGGTCAGGGCCTCGGTGGCCTGCTTGCGGGCGATGGCGGAGTGTTCACCGACGAAGTCCGGGGTGGTGACCTCGTGGCCGACGATGGCGTCGGTGACGAGAAGGTTGACGCCAACCGCGGCGTACGCAGCGTCCTTGACCTGATCGAGTACTGCAGTCATTGTTCGACTCCTGATGGGTTCGGGGGAAATCTCGGGGGATTCGGGCCGACTGCGCACTGGCGTCGTCGGATGTGCTTACTATAACTAGCATCGAATCGATGTCAACCATTTTCGCTAACAAAAGTGCGCACCGGTGTTGAGTGCCCTCCACGTGATGGGCGAGTACTGGCGGGACGACGACTCGCCGTCCGAGCTGGGTCTCCTGTTCGCGGCGGCGAAGGACCGCCGGGACGGCGAAGCCCTCTCGACGCTCTGCGGCACGTTCGCCGAGTTCGCTCGCACGCTCGACTGGGCGCCGACCCTCGTGGTCGCAGTGCCGCCCGGACCACGCCGCGAGGCCCACCCGGTACCGGCGCTCGCCGGCGCCGTGGCGGCCTCCATCGGCGTCCCGGTGGCCGCCGCCGGGCGTCGCCACGACACCCCCCGGCTTCGCGACACGCCGGTCGCCGACCGACCGCGGATGGTCGACGCCGCGGGGTATCACGTCACCGGTGACGTGACGGCGCAGCGGGTGCTGTTGGTCGACGACGTCATCCTGACCGGGACCACGGTGCGCCACCTCGCTGCACTGTTGCGAGCAGCGGGGGCGAGCGAGGTTCAGGGCGTCGTGGTCTGTCGCACCCGCCGGCGCGGTGACGCGGGCTAGTTCCCGGTCTCTCGCGCGATGTCGATGGTGGTGTCGATGGTCGAGATGGCGACTGCCGGTGCTGTCGCATCGGCGACCAGCGCGCTGATCACCACTGCGATGTCGTCGCGGGCGAACAGCGCGTCGACGAGTTCCTGCGTCGCCTCGTCGGACGGGGCGGTGCCGTAGAGCCGCACGACCTCCCCATCGAGTTCCACGGTGACCGACCGCACCACGAACCGCGTCGGTCTCACGGCGTCGTCGTTTCCCGCGGGGGCGAAGACGGCCCAGCTTGCGATGAGTGCGACGGCCACGAGCACGAGAACCGCGACGAGCGCCACCAAGGTGGGGACGCGGGTCGGCGGCGACGTGTCAGGCACCGCCGAGGCGTCGTTCGAGAAGTCGCTCGATCCATCGCGAGATGGTGTCGACCTCCTGGGCGCCCTGCACCGGGAGAACCTCGTCGATGACCATGGTCGGTACGGCGGTGACGCCCTGCTGGATCGCCTCGTTGTGTTCCGCGATCACCTCTTCCGCGAGGGCGCGTTCTCGCTCGGCCGTGATGCTGAGGAACTCGTTGCGGTCGATGCCCACGTCGGCGGCCAGGTCGGCGAGCACCGCCCAGTCCGAGATCGTGCGGTTCTCGGTGAAGTACGCCGTCAGCAGGCGATGGTGGAACGCATCGCTCGCTGCCGGTTCGAGCAGAGCGAGCGATCTGGCCGCGACGTGGGCGGGGACGCTGCTGGTCGGTTGGGCCTCGTCGGTCGACCACACGTTGAACACCGCGGCCGGCTCGACCTGCGCCGCCCGCAACCACGACCGGGTGTAGGCGACGAACTTCTCCTGGTCGGTGGCCTTGGACTCGGTGCGCAGGAGGAAGGCCTTCCACGACACGTCGATCTGATCGCCGAAGCGGCGTTTCAGTTCATCGAGACGAACTGTCCCGACGTAGCACCACGGTCAAAGGAAGTCGGACCAGGCGACGATGCGGACGGGGTCGTGCATACTTCGACCCTACCGACGAATTCAGGCCACAATCAGCGTCATGAAATGTGCATTCGTCGGGCTCGGAGTCATGGGATATCCGATGGCGGGTCATCTCGCCGAGGCAGGTCACGAGATGACCGTCTTCAATCGCACCGGCGCGAGAGCGGACGCGTGGGTGGCTGCACACGGCGGCCGACGGGCCGACAGCCCGGCCACCGCGGCCGTCGGCGCCGACATGGTGTTCCTCTGCGTGGGCGACGACCCCGATGTGCGAGCGGTCACCACGGGCGACGGGGGAGTGCTGGAGACGATGGCGGCCGGCACCGTCCTCGTCGACCACACCACCGCGTCGGCCGATGTGGCCCGTGAGGTCCATGCCGCGGCGCGTGCGCTCGGCGTCGGCTTCGTCGATGCGCCCATCTCCGGCGGCCAGGCGGGAGCGCAGAACGGCGTGCTCACGGTCATGTGCGGCGGCGACGCCGAGGACTTCGACCGGGCGGCGCCGGTGATCAACGCCTACGCCCGGGCCTGCACCCTCCTCGGCGACTCGGGCGCCGGTCAGCTCTGCAAGATGGTGAACCAGATCGCCATCGCCGGACTGCTCCAGGGCCTCGCCGAAGCGATCGACTTCGCAGGACGGGCCGGACTCGACGTGGAGCGGGTGGTCGACACGATCTCCAAGGGCGCAGCCGGTTCGTGGCAGATGGAGAATCGGGCGACGACCATGGCAAAGGGGGAGTTCGACTTCGGTTTTGCGCTCGACTGGATGCGCAAGGATCTCGGCATCTGTCTGCGTGAAGGCGACCGGGTCGGCGCCTCGCTGCCGGTGACCGCGTTGGTCGACCAGTTCTACTCGCGGCTCCAGCGCCAGGGCCACGGCCGTCTCGACACGAGCGCGCTGATCGCGCTGCTGTCCGAGTAGGCCACCCGCGGCGGCGCTCAGTCGAGGAGTTCCCAGCCGCCGGCGGCGCTGTCGAAGCTGGCCATCCGCAGCGTCTTCGCCGCACCGAGGTCGTCGGACTCGAGCGAGGCGCCGAAGTAGCCGGCGAGATCGATCGGGCCGATCGCACCGAGGGCCGCGGCGAACGAGTCGTTGGTGAGGTCGGGACCCGCCGCCGTCAGCGCGGTCTCGAGAATCGAGGTGATCGCACAGGCGTAGAGGGCCGACGCGAGATCGTTCGCCTCGGCGTCGAGTGCGTAGGACAGCTCGTGGTCGCTGCCCGCCTCGAGCATGTCGACACAGGCGGACACCGCCGGATCATCGGCCATGGCTTCCTGCTGGGTGGTGCCCACGGGGGTGTTGACGATCGCGAGGGCGCCGTCGAGATAGGCGAGATCGACCCCGGCATCGGCGAGCGCCGACGGCGTCATGGCGACGTTGAGCAACCACTGCTCGCTCTCGTATCCCTCCGACTGGGCGTTGAAGATCTCCAGCGGCACGCCGGTGGTGGACACCGTCAGGTCCACGCCGGCCTCACGCATGCGCTCGAAGACGATGGCCTGGTCGCGGGCGGTCTCGGCGAGGTCGGTGTCGTTGGCCCCGATGAGGCCCTCGACCACGTCGTAGCCGGCGTCACCGAACGCGTCCACGATGCTCTGGTACTCGAGAACGCCGACATCGGCCGAACCGACGACACCGATCGTGGCACCGTCGAGCACTCCCTCTTCCTCGGCCAGGGCGACCATGTTGGCGGCCTGGGTCTCGAAGGACGCCCACAACGTGGCGTAGGGCGCCGTGCTGCGGGTGAGGAGCGACTCGGTCATACCGGACACCATGACCGCTGCGGTGTCGTTCGCCTCCGTGAAGCAGAGGACCTGATCCTCGAGCGCCTGGCCGATGGCCACGAACACCTCTTCGTCCTCGGTGAGTTCCACGCAGGCCTGGTCGAACTGCTCGCTGCCCAGAGGCAGGAACTCCCGACCGTGGACCTCGATCTGTCGACCGTGAATGCCGCCGCGGGAGTTGATGTCCTCGAGGGCGGCCTGCCAGAGATCGAGGTCGTTGGTCCGTCCGAAGTCCACCCCGGCGGCGGCAAGCGTGTCCCAGTCCACGGTGGTGATACCCACTCTGATGACCTCGGGGGTGACCCCACGGAACGAGGCAGTGAGCTCGGCTCCAGGGGTGCTGCCGTCGGTGTTGTCGCTGTCGGTCGCATCGCCGGTGGTGGCGGGTGAGGTCGCCGGATCGCCCGAGTCGTCGACGACGCGAGGGGCGCCGTCGTCGGAGGGTGCGGGCGCGGCTCCGCCGGCACAACCGGCCGCGAACAGCGCGAACGCGAGCAGGCCGGTGCGGGCAAGAACGATCGCGGCTCGACAGGTCATGGCCTACCCATCGGTAGGCAATGCCGGCTCGTGAGGGAGTCGTCGGCTCGGGTCAGCCGTCGAGCGGCACCCAGGTACCGGTCGAGGCATCGAATCGGACCGGGGTCAGACTCGTGGATGCGCCGTAGTCGTCAGGGCCGAGCGTCGCGTCGCCGAAACCGGGGAGCTGGAACGCGCCCATCGTTTCGAGCCCGGCCTGGAACGAGTCGTTGGTGAGGTCGGGTCCGGCGGCGGTCATCGCCGTCTCGAGAATGGTGGCGATCGAACACGCGTAGAGCGCCGACAAGATGTTGTTGACCGGCACGTCGAGCGAGTAGGGGAGTTCGTGGTCGGTGCGCTCTCGCAGGTCGTCGATGCACGTGGCGACGAGTGGATCGTCGTCCATCGTGGGTTGGCCCGTGGTTCCGACGGGGGTGTCGTTGACCGAGTAGGCCCCGTCGAGGTAGTCGTGCGGCACTCCCTCGCTGGTGAGACCGCGACCACTCATCGACGTGGCGAGCAGCCACTGTTCGGGCTCGTACCCGGCGTCGTAGGCGTTGGCGATCTCGAGCGGTATCCCGGTGGTCGAGACGGCGATCTCCACTCCGGCCTCGTCCATGCGCTGGTAGATGATGCCCTGCTCGCGAGCGGACTCGGTGAGGTCCTCGGCGTTGCCGCCGATGAGCCCCTCGACCGGGTCGTAGCCGGCGGTGCGGAACGCCTCGACGATCGTGCGGAAGTTCGTCTCACTCACGTCGACCGAGCCGATCACCCCCACGTTCTGGCCGTCGAGAATGCCGGCGTCCGTCATCAGGTCGAGGAACATCGCGGCGCGGTCCGCCTGTGTCGCCCCCACGGTGACGTAGGGCGCTCGGGCCCGGGAGAGGCGTTCCTCGTTCATCCCTGCGGCGACGACGGCAGCGGTCTCGTGGAGATCGGTGACGCAAAGGATCTGTTCGTTGAGCGTGGTGCCGACGACGACGAACACCTCCTCGTCCTCGGTCAGGCGCACGCAGGCTTCGTCGGCTTCGGTCGATCCGACGGGGAGGAACTCGGTGATGACGGCCTCCAGCATGCGCCCGTGGATCCCGCCACGGTCGTTGATCGCCTCGAGCGCCGCCACGTAGAGATCGCCGCTGTTGGAGACGCCGAGGTCGACGCCGATGTCGGCGAGTCGGTCGAAGTCGTAGGCCATCACACCGACCTTGATCGTGTCCTCGGTGACGCCGCGAAACGATGCCGTCAGCGGGACGGATCCGGTCGTCTCGGGTGGCGTGGTGGTCGAGGATTCGCCCGGCTCGGTCGTCGTGGCATCGGGCTCCGCCGTGGTCGTCGTGGTTTCGTCGTTCGTACTGGCCGCGTCGTCGCCGCACGCAGCGGCGACGAGGCTCAGGACCATCAGGACGATGACGGCAATGCGGCGACGGGACACGGTCTGCGACATGGCTGCATCCTTGTCCGTGGTCGCGATGTCAGCCAGTCCGACCGAGGCTTCCCGCCCGGATGCCGCGCAGATACAGATCCACGAGGTACTCGAAACTCTCGTCGTTGCGACCCCGGCCCAGGGCGTCCGCGGCCTCGAGGGTGCTGAACCCGTGCAGCGCGGCCCGCAGCGTTCGTCCCGCGGCCGTCGCCTCGGCGCCGGTGAGTCCGTAGGCGGCGAGGACCCGGTCCATCGTCTCGATCGCGCCGCGGCCGGCGCTGCGCTTCTCGGCCGAGCCCACCTTGCGCAACGACAGCTCGTAGCGCCCGGGCCGGGACGTGGCCCAGCGCCGGTAGGCGCGAGCGAAGGCGGCGACGGCCTCGTCACCGGCCACGCCGACCACGGAGTCGCGCAGCGTTTCTCCGAACTCGGCCGTCACCGCCACCGCAAGTGCATCGAGCAGTCCGTTGAGACCGTCGACATGGCTGTAGAGCGACGGCGACTGCACCTCGAGCGCGTCGGCCACCGCCCGCAGCGACAGTGCGTCGAGTCCGTCGCGGTCCACGATCGCCAGCGCCGCGGCGATCACGTCGTCGCGGTCGATTCCTCGTCGTCGGGCCATGAGACGACCCTAGCTGTTGAATTCCCATAGGTCTATGCCTAAGATACTTAGGTACCCTCCCGAGAACGAGGCAACCGTGTCTGAACAAGCCGTGTCCGAACAAACAGTGTCCGAGCGCTACACGATCATCTCCGCCGACAGCCACGCCGGTGGCAACATGGCCATGTACGAGGAGTATCTGGCCGACGAGTGGAAGGACGCATTCCACGAATGGCGCGGGGCCTACAAGAACCCCTACCGGGATCTCCAGGACGACGGCCGCACCCGCAACTGGGACAACGAGCGGCGTGTGCAGGAGCAGTACGACGACGGCGTGGTCGCGGAGATCACGTTTCCCAACACCGTGCCGCCCTTCTACCCGACCGGCATGCTCATCGCGTATCCGCCGAAGAACGACGAGGAGTATCAGCGGCGCCGGGCCGGCATCGACGCCCACAACCGTTGGCTCAAGGACTGGTGTGGCGAGTACCCGGCTCAACGCTGCGGTCTGCCCCAGATCTTCCTCGAGGACATCGACGACGCGATCACCACGCTGGAGTGGGCGGCCGCCGAGGGTTTCCGCTCGTTCATGATGCCCCACGTCGCACCCGACGTGGACCTTCCCGGTCTCTGGTCGCCGCACTGGGACCGGCTGTGGGCGGCGGTGCAGGACCTCGACCTCGTGATGACCCAGCACGGTGGCAACGGCACCCCGAACTACGGCAGCGACCCGGCGTCGGGCCTCATCTTCTTGATGGAGGTGCCGTTCTTCGCCCACCGCAACCTGTCGCACCTCATCATGAGCGGTGTCTTCGAGCGCTTCCCGAACCTGAAGTACGTGATGACCGAGCAGGGCACGGCGTGGGCCGTCGACGAGCTCCACCGGATGGACATGTACCACATGCAGATCTCGGGTGGCCGTGTCGGTGAACTCGGCTTCTCGGCCGACATCGTCCTGCCGATGAAGCCCAGCGAGTACTTCGATCGCAACGTCTGGATCGGCGCGTCGTTCCCGTCGCCCGCGGAGGCCGAGGCGATCAGGTCGCTCGGCGTGCACAAGGTGATGTGGGGTTCCGATTACCCCCATCACGAGGGCACGTATCCGTACTCGGTCGAGTCGCTGCAGCGCGCGTTCCACGAGTGGAGCGAGGACGACATGCGCAAGGTGCTCAGCCAGAACGCGGCCGAGGTCTACCGCTTCGACCTCGATGCGCTGGCACCGATCGCCGCCGAGCACGGGCCCACCGCCGAGACGGTGGCCACCCCGTTGGCCGAGATCCCGAAGAAGGCGACGAGCCCCGCGTTCTTCAAGAAGTGAAGAAACCGCGGACTGCGGTAGTCTGACCACCTCACTCCGATTGGGGGATCGGACGTCGATGGCGCTTCCCACGGGAGGCGCCATCGTCGTGTCCGGGCTAATACTGGCGACGTGACGAACGAGCCCTCCCCCCACGATGACCCCACTGCCCCCTACGCCGGATTCGGCGGCAAGGTGGGGAAGATCTTCTCCACCTCCGAGCCCGACTGGCCGTTGAAGCCGACCGCACCGGCCGGGGCCCCCAACATCATCGTGATGCTGGCCGACGACCTCGGCTTCGCCGACCTCGGTTGCTACGGCAGCGAGATCGACACGCCCGAGCTCGACGCGCTGGCGGCCGGGGGTGTCCGCTACACGAACTTCCACGTCAACCCGATGTGTTCACCGACGCGGGCCTCGATGCTGACCGGGCTCAACCACCACATGGCGGGCATGGGTCACGTCGCCCACAGCGACCCGGGGTTTCCCGGCTACGCCCACGAGATCCGCGACGATGCGGTGACGATGGCCGAGATCTATCGCGACCAGGGGTGGGCCTCGCTGATGGTCGGGAAATGGCACCTGTGCAAGGACTCGAACCTGAGCGAGGCGGGGCCCCGCCACAGCTGGCCGTTACAGAAGGGGTTCGAGCGCTACTACGGCATCCTCGACGGCTTCACCAACTTCCACCAGCCCCATCGGCTCTACGAGGACAACCACCACGTCCAGGTCGACCAGTACCCCGACGACTACTACTTCACCGACGACCTGACCGACCACGCGATCACGATGATCGACGAGGTGCGGTCGTCGCACCCCACAAAGCCCTTCTTCCTCTACTACGCGCACGGCGCGGTGCACGCGCCGCTCCAGGCGAAGCAGGAGGACATGGAGAAGTACCGGGGCATGTACGACGCGGGCTGGGACGAGATCCGCGAGCAGCGTTTCGCTCGTCAGCTCGAGCTCGGCGTGGTGCCGGCCGACACGGTGCTGCCGCCACGCAACCACGAGGAGAACCATGCGGTCACCGCGTGGGACGACCTCTCCGACATGCAGCGCGAGACCTTTGCTCGCTACATGGAGATCTTCGCGGGCATGGTCGACTCGGTCGACCAGAGTGTCGGCCGACTGCGGGCCCACCTCGAGGCGATCGGGGAGTGGGAGAACACCATCATCGTGTTCACCTCTGACAACGGCGGCTCGCGGGAAGGGCAGTACGACGGCACGTCGCAGTACTTCCGCACCCTGCTCATGCAGACCCGGGACAGCGGCATGGAGGCCATCGAGATCGACCACGGGCGGCTCGACATCATGGGCGGCCCGCAGACGCTGCCGCACTATCCCCTGGGCTGGGCGATGGTGTCCAACACTCCGCTGCGGATGTACAAGATCAACACCCATCAGGGTGGCCACCAGGTGCCGTTCATCGTCCACTGGCCCGAGGGGTTGGCGACCGAGGGCGAGATCCGCACCCAGTATCAGCACATCACCGACCTGCTGCCGACCCTCGCCGACATGACCGGGGTGACGGTCCCGACCGACAAGCACGGGCGACCGGTACCGGCGCCGGCCGGCGCGAGCTTCATCGACAGCCTTACCGAAGCCCACGCCGAGTCGACCCATCGCGAGCAGTACTACGAGATGATCGGCAACCGTGGCTTCTATCGTGACGGCTGGTCGGCGGTGACCCTGCGCCAGGTGGCCACCCCGTTCTCGGAGGAGGAATGGGAGCTCCATCATCTCGCCGAGGACCCGTCGGAGTCGCGTGATCTCGCGGCCGATCATCCCGAGAAGCTGGCCGAACTGGTCGAGGCGTTCGACGATGCCGCCTGGGCGAACCAGGTGTATCCCCTCGACGAGGGCAACTACGTGAAGATGGTCGAGAAACCACCGAGTGACGAGGAGTTCGTCGCCGACGTGCGCATTCGCCCGCGAACCCCCACGCTCGAACGGTGGCGGTCGCTGCAGCTGACGTTCTCTCGAAGCTTCGACGTGCTGGTCGACCTCGACTACGCCGACGGTGACGAGGGCATGTTGTTCGCCCACGGCGATCAGGGCGGCGGCTATGCGATGTACATCGAGCACGGCACGCTCTTCTTCGCCTTCAACGCGTACGGCGACATGACCGTGGTCGAGGGTGGGCCGGTCGCCATCGGCACCGAGCGGGTGGCCCTCCACATGGAGGTCGCCGGCAACTTCCGATGGAACGCCCGGTTGACGATGGGCGACACCGAGGTCGGCGAGGCCCTCGATCTTCCGGTGCTCATGGCGATGGCGCCGTTCGAGGGCATCGATGTCGGGATCGATCGGCGGTCGCCCGTGAGCTGGGACGTGTACCGACGCCACGGGGTGTTCGCCTACACGGGAACCCTTCACGGCGCGACCTACGTGCCGGGCGAGCTGGCAGCCGACGCCGGCAGCCGTTTCCTGAGCTACATGAAGGAAACGGGAACCCGCTACGAATAGCCCGCCACCCGCCGTTCACCGGAGATTTTCTTTCCGTTCCGAAATCGGTACGGGCGCGAGCGGTCCCGCGTGGACGACGCCGTGTCGACCCGCCCTTTTCGGCTTGATTCTGCGGGAGGCGGCGACCGAGTGGGGGTATCGTGCCGGACGCCGACTCGCAACGGTCCGACCCGGATGGCCCACGAGGCGTCGCGACACCGTTTCCAGCCGCCGGTTTCGCATGCTCGAGGGCGACGTGCCGTCGCCCGCCGATCCGCCGTCGGGCTGCCGCTTCCGCACCCGCTGCTGGAAGGCGCAGGAGAAGTGCGCTCACGAGGTCCCGGCGCTCATCGATCGTGGGGCCGGGCACCCCGTCGCCTGTCACTTCCCCGAGTGAAGGTGTTTGAGCGCCTCGCGTTTCGAGAGGCCCGACAGTCGATCCTCGAAGCGGTCGACGAAGGCGATGACCTCGTCGGCGTCGGTGCGGGCGTACTGGCGCAAGGCCCACCCGATGGCCTTGCGAAGGAAGAACTCCTTGGAGTCCATCGACGCCTCGATCGCGTGGAAGAGCAGGTCGAGGTCGGTGTCATCCTTGAAGGACAACTGGCAGATGATCGAAGTCCGCCGTCGCCACATCGCCCCGTCGCGTTCGAGGTCGTCGGTGGCCCACTGCCACATCACGGGGTGCACGGTGTCGGGATCGCTCGCCAGCATCGCCCCCATGTGGTCCGAGGCCAGTGCATCGACGTGGTCCCACCAGGCGCCGGTGACGATCATCTCCTCGATCATCGGCAGGCACCCGCCGTCGAGCCAACGTCGATACGGCCGGTGGGCGGCGAGTTGGGTGGCGACGTACATCTGCTCGCGATGAGTGGCGTGTCTCCAGACCTCGAGCACCGTCGCTTCCCAGTTCGCACGATCGGCGAAAGGAAAATCGCGGGCGAGAGACGCGGTGATGCGCCGTACGTCGGGCATCGCGACGCCGTGGAACGGCATCTCCGACTTCATGTAGTCCTGTTGGCCGGACGCCCGCCCGGGATCGGCCACCGCCTCGAGCCGGGCGACGAGCTCGTCGCGCAGCGCGCTCATCAGCCGGTGGGCGAGTCGATTCCGGCGAGTGCCTTGAGCGCGGCGAACTCTTCGGTGTGGAGATCGGCGAGCCGGTCGAGATCCGGCACCAGCTCCCGGCAGGAGACCAGCCCCAGGTCGAGCGTGTCGCGATAGCTCTGGACGGTGATGTTGAGCCCCTGGCCGTCGACCACGGTGGACACCGGCACATAGTGGCGCACGGGCGCACCGCCGAGCGACAGGAGGTCGCGGGGACCCGGCACGTTGCTGATGGTGACGTTGGCAGGGGTGAGGCCGTTGTTGGTGATACGCGGATTCATGGCGATGCGGGCGGCCTGCTGGGCGATCAGCCCGGGCGCCAGCGACGCCGCCTCCACGATGAGGTCGGCGGACAGGAGATCGTGGCGCTGCTTGCCCTCGGCCATCGTGGCCCCGATGGCGGCGATACGGGAGGTCGGGTCGTCGAGGTCGGTGGGGATGGTGACGAAGAGGCTCGACACGCGATTGGTCCACGGGTCGGCCTCGTCGCCGGTGCGAATCGACACCGGGATCATGGCGACCAACGGATCATCGGGGAGTGCATCGTGTTCGAGCAGATAGTTGCGCAGCGCACCTGCACACATCGCCATGACGACGTCGTTGACGGTGCAGCCCAGTGCCGCCTTGACGGCCTTCACCTCGGCGAGAGGGATGGCCCTCCAGGTGAAGCGACGATTCGGGCTGATCGAGGCATTGAATGGCGTGCGCGGCACCCCGTGCAGGCCGGCGGTCAGGTCCCGGCGATGCTCCGACCGGCCGACCCGCAGGAGCTCGCCGGCCAGTCGGCGCTGCCATCGCAGCATTCGCCGTGGTCGTCGGGCCAGATCGAACATGGCCTTGTTGAGCACCTCGTTGGCACGGGGAATCGGGTCGGCGTGGGGGAGAGAGGGCGCCGCCTCGCGCAGATCGACCACGGCGCTCTCGCTGAAGACCTGCTGGGTCAGCATCGCCCCCGCGACGCCGTCGATGGTCGAGTGGTGCATCTTCGTGAAGATGGCGAACCGGTCGTTCTCGAGCCCCTCGATGACATAGGCCTCCCACAACGGCTTGCTGCGATCGAGGGGCCGTCCGATCGACCGTGAGATCAGCGCGTCGAGTTCGGCGGCGCCACCGGGGGGCGGCACCGCGACGTGGCGCACGTGGAAGTCGAGATCGAAGTCCGGGTCATCGGCCCAGTACGGGTGGTCGAGTCCGAACGGCACCTCGACGAGGCGACGACGCAAGGGCACGAAGTCGACGACGGCGCGTTCGATGCGGGCCCGGTACTCCGAGTAGGGATCGAAGTCCGGGTCGTCGGGCCGATCGAGGATGAGAATGCTGCTGACGTGGCCGAAGCTCCGGCCCGTCTCCAGATACAGGAAGCTGGCGTCGAGTCCCGAGAGCTGTGTGAGTCCCATGGTGTCCGCTTTCTCCCGTCGGGCCTCTGACAGTAGCGGTCGGGGCGCGACCGTGAGACGGGACCGTACGGGCGCACCTCCGACCGAGCGGATCTAGTGTCCCCCGACATGAAGCGTCTTTCCGGCACCGATGCGCTGTTCCTCTCGATGGAGCAACCGAACTGGCATCAGCACATCGGCGGTCTCACCATCCTCGATCGCAGCGATGCCCCGGACTGCACGTTCCTGTCGATGCGGGCGTCGATGGTGCACCGGCTGCCGCTGACCCCGAAGTTCATGTGGCGCCTCAAGGAGGTGCCGCTGCGTCTCGACCGGGCCGTGTGGGTCGACGACCCGCATTTCGACATCGACCGGCATCTCTTCCATGTGGCGCTGCCGGCGCCGGGCGGACCGAACGAACTGGCCGACCTCGTCGGTGACATCCTCGGCCGCCAGCTGAATCGACGACGGCCGTTGTGGGAGATGTGGTTCATCGAGGGGCTCCCCAACGACCGTGTCGCGTTGCTCCTGAAGTATCACCACTGCCTGCTCGACGGCATGGCGAGCGCCAGCCTCGCGGCGGTCATGTTCGACTTCGCCGCCGACGCACCGCCGCCCGACCTGCCCGACACCGTCGAGATGGCCGGCCCCGCGCCGAGTGACTTCGAGCTGATGGCTCGGGCCGTGGTGCCCACTGTCACCACTGTGATGCGGGTGGCGGACTACGTCGGCCGGGCCGCACAACGGGGCGCGACCGTGGTGGCCATGGCCCGTGAGGGAAAGGGCGTGGTCCCGCGTTCGGTGCCGTCCACCATCTTCAACGGCTCGATCGGCCCCAAGCGGCGGATGGCGTTCGCCTCGGTGGCCATGGACGACGTGAAAGCGGTCAAGGCCCACTACGGCGTCAAGGTCAACGATGTCGTCCTCGCCATCTGCAGCGGGGCGCTTCGCAACTATCTGCTGGACCGGGATGCGCTTCCCGCCGGGTCCCTGATCACGGGTGTTCCGGTGTCGACCCGGGCGGCGGGCGACGAGAGTCAGGAGAACAAGCTCGCCAGCATGATCGTCTCCCTTGCGACCGATGTCGACGACGCAGGCGAGCGCCTCATCGCGATCCACGCGAGCAGCCAGGGGGCCAAGGAGGTGACGGCCGCCGTGCGGACGACCCGGATTCCCTCGGTGGGAGAGATCGCACCGCCGGCCCTGCTCAACACGGCGCTGCGCACCATGGCGGCGACGGGGCTGATCGCCCACATGCCGACAGTGATGAACACGCTGATCTCGAACGTACCGGGTCCACCGTTCCCGCTGTACTTCTCGGGTGCACGGGTGACCGGCATCTTCTCTTCGAGCGTGATCGTCGAGGGGATGGGCCTGAACATCACGCTCTTCAGCTACATGGATCGGCTCGATTTCGGCCTGCACGTCGACCCGCTGCTCGTACCCGACGTCGGGGACATCGCCGAGGGATTCCCGGTGGCGCTGGCCGAACTCATGACGGCGGCCGGGTTGGGTGATCCGTCGGTGGTCGAGGACCCGCTGGGCTTCACCCGGCCGTGAAGTCGCGGATCAGATCGGTCCACGTGGCGACCTCATCCCAGCTCTGGGCGACGACGAGTTCGGCGCGGGGCAGCGCGTCGGCCACCCGCACCGCGGTGCCGATCGGCCGGAGGACGTCGCCCGGATAGGCGAGGATCAGCGTCGGGATGTCGAGCGCCCGGAGTTCGTCGGGCGAAGGAAGATTGCTGCGTGCCGCGCCCACGAGCGCGGCGACGTAGCGCTGCCGCGGTGTGCTGACGATTCGCCGGTAGTGGGCGATGTGGTAAGCGCCGATCGTGCCGGCGGGCCGATGCGGGAGGCGGAGACAGCGGGACAGGTAGCGCAGGGGTTCGGTGGCCCCGATGAGGGCGCTGGCCCCGAGCAGCCCCTGGATACCGGCGGCCGGTGCCCTCCAGGTCCAGCCGTTGGGCAGCGCGGCCAGCACGAGGCGGTCGACGCGTTCGGGCGCCATGTGTGCGGCCCAGAGTGCGGTGGCCGCCCCGGTGGAGAACCCGCCGAGGGTGGCGGACGGCAGCCGCATGCGCTCGCAGAGCTGGAGCAGGTCGTCGGCGCGGGAGTCCCAGGTGTGATCACCGGGGTGGGCGACACCCGGTGACCGACCGTGCCCGACCGCGTCGTAGCGGATCAGTCGGCGCGAGGGCGCCAGCCGCGCGAAGTCGATGACGGAGTGGACGTCGTCGTCGTCGATGCTGAGGAACGTGTCGTGGGCCCAGACGAACGGGTCACCCGATCCCCGGGAGACGACACGGAGTCCGTAGCCGTGGACGAGTTCGACCCGATCCTCGACCCGATCAGACACGGTTCCCCATCGCCGCGCCGGCCCAGCCCTCGAGGGCCTCGATCACTGCTCGGGTACGCGGGCTGTTGATGACGTCGAAGGCGTGGTGGGCGTGGGGGAGCTCGACGAACGTGGCCGCAGGCGAGACGGCGCTCATCGCGTCGGCGAAGTCGCGCGCCTCCTCGATCGGGACGAGAGTGTCGTAGGTGCCGTTCACGATCAGCATGGGGGGTGCGTCGGGCCGGACCCGGGCGATGGGTGACAGCGCGTCCCAGCCTTCGGCGTCGTCGCCGAGCTTGGTGCCCATCACCAGTGCATGCAGGAACGGCGTCATGGCCGAGCGGCCGCGCCGACGGTTGCGGTCGGTCAGGTCGAACACGCCGTACATCGGCGCGGCGGCGGCGACCGAGCAGTCGGCCTCCTCGAACCCGGGCTGCAGCGACGCGTCGTCGGCGGTCAGGGCGCAGAGCGCGGTCAGGTGCCCGCCGGCGCTGCCCCCGGTGAGCAGGATCCGGTCGGGATCGCCGCCCCATTCGCCCGCGTTGGCCCTGACCCAGGCGATCGCCTGCTTCGTGTCGTGGATCGCGGCGGGCAGACGATGCGTGGGACCCAGCCGATAGTTGATGGCCACCCCGATCCAGCCTGCCTGGGCGAAGTGGGCGAGCAGCGGTTGGCCCTGCTGGCGGTTGTTGCCGATCACCCAGCCGCCACCGTGGACCTGCAGGACGATGGGCGCACCTCGCCGTTCGGCCGGAAGGTAGAGGTCGGCGCGGTTGCGCTTGTGGGGACCGTACTCGAGGTCCCGGCGGATCTCGATGCCCTCGAAGTCCGGTCGGGAGACGCCGATCAACGGCGTCGGGCTCGTGGCCTCGAGCGCAGCCGGGAGGGCCGCGCGGATGACGTCTCGCGCCGCGACCCCTCGACGGTGCGCGATCTCGAGCAGGGCCACGCTGGCGGCCGCCATGACGACACCGACGAGTCCGACCGGCTCGGCCAGTGCCCCGAGAGCGATCCACACGATCGTGGCCAGCACCTGGAAGACGAGATGCACACGCGCGAGTTCGGCGGTGAAGAAACCGATGATCGTCGTGGGCAACCCGATGATCACCGGCCGTGGGCGGACATTGGCGATGACCGACGCCAACAGGGCCGCGCCGGCGACGATCGCGAAGAGCGCCGGTGTCACGAGGCGGTGCGGACGGCGGCTCGTCGCTTCGTGCGCAGATCGATCACGTCGGTCGGGGGGAGTCCGTCGACGGTCACGTCGAGCGCCGGCGCAGTGCCGGCTCGGTCGACGACGCCGGTGACCGCGTCACGAACCGTCTCGCCGAACTCGGGTTCGAGGCAGCTGACATGTCCGCCGTCGTAGCGGTGGATGCGGGCGCCGGGGATGTGGGATGCCAGCCCGTACTGGGCCTGCGGCGGCACGGCGCGGTCGCGCTGGGTGACGATCACCGACGTCGGGACGTCGATCTCACCGACCCACGCGCGAGACGAGTAGGTGCCGATGGCCAGGCCCGCCTCGGAGACCATCCGCCAGGAGTGGCGTTGCATCTCGGCGCGGGCCCATTTGGACAACGTCTGGGGACGGTTCGCGCCGCGGGCCTCGCGGGTGACCTGACGGGCCAGCGCACTCGGGAACGACGAGGGGAGGGCGCCGGCCCGGAGCCCGGCGGCCAGCATCGTCGCCGCGCCGGCCATCGCCATGCGGGTGCCGCCTCCTTCGATGAGGTCGAAGCCGGTGGCACAGAAAACGAGCCCGGCCACCCGCTCGGGGTGGCGTCGCCACAACATCTGGGCGATCGGACCGCCCAGCGAGTAGCCCACGACCACGACGTTCTCGATGCCGAGCACGTCGAGCAGGGCGGCCAGATCGTCGGCTGCGTCGGCGATGGTGAAGCGACGGCGGGACTGGATGCCCCGGCCATGGCCCCGGTTGTCGGCGGCCAGGACGTGGAAGTCGCGCCCGAGGGGCTCGAAGGCCGTCAGCCAGTTGAGTCCGCCCGACGCCACCCATCCGTGGACGAGCAGCACCGAGGGCCCGTCGCCCACCTCGTTCAGCTCGCGCACGAAGGTGGTGCCGCGACCGGGAAGGAGCACCCGGTGCCCGGCCGGGATCGGCAGCCGTCCGTCATCGCCTTCACGCATGATCGCCCCTACGCATGATCGCCCTTACGCATGCTGCTCGCCCTCAACAGGAATCGCCCCACGATCACTCACGGTAGTGGGTTTGCCGCATCGGGTCGATGAACCGTTCGGGCTACCTGACGGGGCCGAGGAGGGCGACGACCTCCCGACGAATGATCTTCCCGGCCGGGTTGCGGGGGATCTCGTCGACGAGACGAAGGTGCTTCGGAGCCTTGAAGCTCGCCAACCCGTCCTTCACCGCCTTGCGGATCGACGCCACATCGACCGTGCTGCCGGGTTCGGTGACGACGATCGCACCCACGACCTGTCCGAAGTCGGGATCGTCGAGGCCCACGGCAGCCGCGTCGGCCACGCCGTCGATGGCCAGCAGGTACTCCTCGACCTCGCCGGGAAAGAGGTTCTCGCCGCCGCTGATGATCATGTCGTCGACCCGGCCGGTGACATGGAGCAATCCGTCGGCGTCGAAGCAACCGAGATCGCCCGTCTCCATGAACCCGTCGATCATCGGCTTCGAGCCGCCGCCGGTGTAGCCGTCGAAGTGCGCGCCGTTGCGCACCACGATGCGGCCGGTGACCCGGGGTTCGGCATCGCGGCCGGTGTCGTCGACGATGCGGACGACGGTGCCCGGCGTGGGCCGCCCTGCGCTGTCGGGTGAGCGCCGGAGGTCGGCGGGGGAGGCGACGGCGACCTGACCGACCTCGGTGGACCCGTAGAAGTTGTGGAGGTTGTCGCCGAATGCGTCCATCCACCGGGTGGCGAGCCCCCCGGCGAGCGCGGACCCACTCGTGGCCGTCATGCGCAGATGGCGGGCGACGAAGGCGTCCCCGTCAGGGGCAGCGTCGAGGATCCGCTCGAGCATCACCGGCACGGCGACGAGGATCTCCGTCCGCTGATGACCGAGGTCGGCGACCAGACGCGAGGCGTCGAACTCCCGACGCAGATGCACCGTCTGGGCATACACGGCGGCGATGCCGAGCTGGCTGAGCCCCCACGCATGAAAGAGGGGAGCGGCGATGTTGGTGCGGGCGCCCCGCCGGTGCCGGAGCGCGAACAGGGGCCCGAGGGCGGCGAGTCCGACGTTGGCCCCGGCCCGCTGTGCGCCCTTCGGGGTGCCGGTGGTGCCCGAGGTCATCACCACGCTGGCCACCGACGGGGCCAGGACGGGTGGGTTCCAGCGGGTCGACGCGGGTGGCATTCCCGGCACGCTCCAGTCGGTGTCCCGCTCGGGCGCGACCAGGTAGGAGTCGGTGCGGGCTCTGGCCACGACGTCGGAGAACTCCTCGTCGTGGAAGACGGCGACCACCCCCTCGCGGGCGACAACCTCGGCGAGCTGGTCGACGCCGAATCCGGTGTTCAGGTAGACGGGAACCGCACGAGCGCGGCTGATGGCGGCGTTGAGTTCGACGAAGCCACGATGATTTCGGCACAGCAGGCCCACGCGATCACCGGGGAGGACACCGGCCCGGCCCAGTGATCCGGCCAGCCGTTCGATTCGTCGTGACAACTGGGCATACGTGATGGTGCCGTGGTCGTCGGCGATCGCGACCCGCCGGGGAAACCGCAACGCCGCGGCGGCGTAGGGAAGGGCCAACGACGGCCCGGAGCGGACCATCCCACCGGCCACGGCCCACGCCGTGGTGGGGTCGAACAGGCCCAGGTTCCAGGTGGTCCGCACGAGTTCGCCCGGCGACACGCGTCTCGTGATTGCCGGTGCCATCGGTGCTTCCAGTCGGTCGGGTGGACAATGCTATTCGCACCGCCGGAAATGCACCCAGCCGCGGTTACCACTCACCCGGGCGATTGCGTTAGAAACGGTGACATGTACATCGGGTACGACGAGAACCAGGAAGCGCTGCGAGCCGAGCTCCGCGCCTACTACACCGACCTGCTGACCGACGAGGTCCGGGAGGCCCTCGGCGAGGAGGACGGCTGCGGCCCCGTCCACCGCGAGATCGTGGGGAAGATGGGCAGCGACGGCTGGCTCACGGTGGGTTGGCCCGAGGAATACGGCGGCCGCGGCTACAGCGCGGTCGAGCAGTTCGTGATGTTCGACGAGTCGGTCGGCATCGGCGCCCCGATCCCGATGCTCACCATCAACACCGTCGGCCCGACGCTGATGCAGTACGGCACCGAGGAGCAGAAGAACTTCTTCCTGCCGAAGATCTCCAAGGGCGAGATCACCTTCTGCATCGGCTACTCCGAACCCGATGCCGGTACCGATCTCGCCGCCCTTCAGTGCCGCGCGGTGAAGGACGGCGACGAATACGTCATCAACGGCCAGAAGACCTGGACGTCGTTGGCCAAGGACGCCGACTACATCTGGCTCGCCGCCCGCACCAACACCGAGGTCAAGAAGCACAAGGGCATCTCGCTCTTCTGCATCCCGATGGACACGCCGGGCCTGTCGATCGAACCGCTCGACCTGCTGTCGAGCCACAACATCAACCACACGTTCTTCGACGACGTGCGGGTGCCGGCCTCGACGATGATCGGCGAGGAGAACGGTGGTTGGGGGCTCATCACCAGCCAGCTCAACCGAGAGCGGGTCACGATCTGTTCCTCGGGTATGGTCACCACCGCCCTTCAGGAGACGATCGACTTCGCGAAGAACACCAAGCGAGCCGACGGCACCCGGGTGATCGATCAGCCGTGGGTGCAACGCAACCTCGCCGAGGTGAAGGCCGGACTCGAATATCTCCGGCTCGCCAACTGGAAGGTCGCCTGGACCGTCGCCACCAAGATCGACGATCAGCAACCCGACATGGACACCATGACGGGCTTCATCGCCGATTCGTCCGGCGTGAAGGTCTACGGCACCGAGTTCTACACCCGCGCCTACCGGAAGCTGATGGAGGTCTACGGACCCCAGGCCGCGATCAGCAAGGGCCAGATCGGCCACCTGACCCGGCTCGAGATGCAGTACCGCTCCACGGTGATCCTCACCTTCGGCGGCGGAACCAACGAGATGCAGCGCGACCTCGTCTCCCAATTCGGACTCGGCTACCCCAAGGCGGACCGCTGATGGACTTCGACCTGAACGACGAAGAGCAGGCGATCTACGATCTTGCCGGCCAGATCCTGGGCGACAAGTCCACCCACGAGCGGCTGCGTCAGCTGACGGCCGACGACGACCGTGTCGATGCCGAGGCCTGGGCCGCGCTGGCCGAGGCCGGCGTGCTCGGGGCCGCCGTGCCCGAGGCCCACGGTGGCATCGGACTCGGTTTCCTGGCCACGGCCATGGCCCTCCAGCAGGTCGGGGCAACGGCCTCCCCCGTGCCCCTGCTGTCCACCGCGGTCATGGGCGCCATGCCCATCGCCGAGTTCGGCACCGATGCCCAGCAGGCGGCCTACCTTCCCTCGATCGCCGATGGCTCGCTCATCGTCGCGGCCGCTCTCTACGAAGAGGGCACGACCCCTTCCGAACCGACCACGATCGCGGTGGCCGACGGCGACGGCTATCGCCTCGACGGGGTCAAGCCGATGGTCGAGGCGGGACTCGACGCCGGTCTGTTCGTGGTGCCGGCCGCCCTGCCCGACGGTTCCTGCGGCGTGTTCCTGGTGTCCGCCGACACCGACGGCCTGTCGCTCACCCGCGTCGAGGTCACCACCCGGCGCCCCGTCGCTCGCGTCGACCTCGCCGGTGTGCAGGTGCCCGCCGATGCCCTGCTCGGTGACGGCGGGACCGGTGGTGCCGAGATCGTGCAGTGGATCGAACTCCGCGCCCAAGCAGCGATGTGCATGATCATGGCGGGCGCGGCCCGCTCGTCGATCGAGTTGGCCGCGGCCTACACCAAGGAGCGCCAGCAGTTCGACCGGCCGATCGCCACGTTCCAGGCGGTGAGCACCCGGGCCGGGGACAGCTACATCGACACCGAAGCGATCACCCTCACGGCCTGGCAGGCGGCATGGCGGATCGACCAGGGACTCCCGGCCGATGATGCCGTGGCCATCGCCAAGTGGTGGGCGGCCGACGGCGGCTTCCGCGTGGTCCACGCGGCCGTGCACGTGCACGGCGGCGTCGGTGTCGACCGCGACTATCCGCTGCACCGCTACTTCCTGATGGCCCGCCAGATGGAACTGACCCTCGGCAACGGCGAAGAACATCTCGCCGCCCTGGGCCGTTCGCTCGCCGCGGGGTAGGCGAGTACCCGCGTTCTCGGGAACCGGAGCGGGGGTTCGCGACGTCGTAGTCTCGTCACCACCCGGGGAGGTTCGCCGAGAATGCGACACAGACTGATCTTGCTGCTGCTGGTTCTGGCCATGGTGGCGGGGTCGTGTTCTGGTGACGACGCGGGATCCGACGACCCTGCGACTCCCGACGACGGCGACGAGGACGACGAGGTTGGGGCCGCGCCGGCTCCCGCCGGCGATCGCGAACCGGGACCGGTCGGTGTCTCGCTGAGCGCCGGACAACCCGACGACGGGGCGACCGCCGCGCCCGCGACCTTCGTCGAGGGCACCCCGCTCGAGGCCCCGGCCGTCGAGGATGTGCTCGACCGCCTGCCCGAGTGGGCGGAGGCCGACGGCGACAGGGTCGACTTCAACCGGCCCACCGAATCGCTCTCGCCGCCGATCTCCGGTGACACGATCGATGTTGCGTTCCCCGCTGAGACCGACGACCCGCAGCCCGAGGTCGACGATGGTCCGCTCGAAGTGCTGCGCCACCAACCCGACGGCGAGGTCGGCCTGGCCCCGTTCTTCAGCGTCACGTTCAGTCAGCCGATGATCGCCCTCGGCACCGTCGACCAGAGCGACGCGGCCGACATCCCCGTGGTGATGACCCCCGAACTGCCTGGCCGCTGGCAGTGGATCGGCACCCGCACACTGCGCTTCGAGCACGATCCCGACATCTTCGACCGACTGCCGATGGCGACGACCTATTCCGTGGAAGTGCCGGCCGGCACCGAGTCGGCATCCGGTGGGGTGCTCGAGACGGCCGAGACGTTCACGTTCGAGACGCCGTCGCCGTCGTTGCAGTGGCTCACCCCGACCAGCGACTCGCTCGATCTCGAGCCGGTCTTCGTGGCCACCTTCGACCAGCGGGTCGACCCCGACGCCGTCCTCGCCGTCACCACCATCGAGGCGGGCGACCGGGAAGTGTCGGTTCGGCTCGCCACCGACAACGAGATCGAGGGCGACGAGAACATCGCCCGAGTGGTCGACCAGGCACTCGACGGCACCTGGGTCGCCTTCCGGGCGGTCGACGCCTTCGCGCCCGACACGCCGATCCGGATCGCCATCGGCCCCGAGGTCCCGTCGCAGGAGGGCCCGAACACCACCGACGAGGTGTTCCGGGAGTCGGCCCGCACCTACGCACCGCTCCGGGTCGAGAGCCAATCGTGTCAGCCCGGCGACGATTGTCAGCCCGAGTGGGGTTTCTGGGTGTCGTTCAACAACGAGCTCGATGCCGAATCACTGGCGGCCGATGACCTCGGATTCTCGCCGGAACTGCCCGGCGCGTTCATACGCGTGCAGGGCAACGGCATCCAGGTCGAGGGCCCGATCGTGGGTGGCACCGTCTACGAGATGACCGTGCCCGCCGGTCTCAGCGACACGTTCGGGCAGACCCTGGGCGCGGACGAAGTGATCGAGTTCCATGTCGACGACGCCTACCCGTTCCTCGACGGCGATCGCGGTCGTCTCGTCACGCTCGATCCCCTCGTCGACTCCCAGACGCTGCCGCTGCAACTTCGCAACCACGACGAGGTGCGGGTACGGGCGTATGCCGTCGAGCCGTCGGACTGGGGTGCGTTCGCGACGTACTGGGACCGCCGCTGGGACGAGGACCGGCTCTCGCCACCGCCGTTCACGGAGATCTACGACGAGGTGCAACCCACCGGCGCACCGGAGAACCAACGGTTCGAGGCCCGCATCGACCTGGAACCGGTGTTCGCCGGTGAGCCGGGCATGGCCGTCGTCGTCATCGAGGGTGTCGGCGAGTTCGCCGACATCAGCAGGCAGAGCGAGCGCGGCTGGGAGAACCAGCCGGTGGTCCAGTGGGTGCAGTCCACCTCGCTCGCCGGTGATCTGTTCGCCGACAGCACCGACGGCTATGTGTGGGTGACCGATCTCGCCACGGGCGCGCCGGTCGAGGGGGCAACCGTGGCCATGGAGGGCGTGCAGGCCATCGACGCAACCGGGCCCGACGGCCTGACCAGGTTCACCCTCCCGCCCAGCCTGACGCCGACGGGTCCGGTCGTGGTGTCGTCCGGCGACGACGTCGCCCTCACCGACGGCTGGGCCGACGCGAGCGAGCGGGTCGATCAGGGCCTCTGGTACGTCATCGACGATCGCGGCCTCTACCGGCCCGGCGAGACGATGAGCGTCAAGGGTTGGGTCCGGCGCCTGGAACTCTCCGGCGATGCCACGATCGAGGCGTTCCCCGACGGGTCGACCTTCACCTATTCGGTCAACGACTCGTTCGGCAACGAGATCTCTGCCGGCGAGGTGACCCTGAGCGACACCGGCGGCTTCGACTTCACGGTCGACATCCCCCTCGGTGCGAATCTCGGCGGCGCATGGATCGAATTCCGCCACCCGACCGAGCCGCGTTTCAACCACACCCACTCGTTCGGCATCGAGGAGTTCCGGCGGCCCGAGTTCGAGGTCACGGCCCGCGCCGAGACCCCGGGTCCCTACCTCGTGGACGATCCGGCGACCGTGGCCGTCGACGCCACCTACTTCTCGGGTGGTCCGCTGCCCGACGCGCCGGTCGACTGGTGGGTCACCACCCGACCCACGTCGTATGCGCCTCCAGGCTGGGACGGCTTCGCGTTCGGTGTCTGGATTCCGTGGTGGAGCCGGGGTGGCTTCGGCGACGACGGGTTCGGCCCCTACGAGCCGGAGACGACGACCGAGACGTTCTCGAGCACGACCGATGCGAGCGGCAGCAACTATCTGGAGATGGCCTTCGACGGCGACGGCGAAGGGCGCGCGACCTCGGTGACCGCCACTGCGTCGGTGACCGACGTGAATCGGCAGACGTGGTCGTCGACCACCGATCTGCTGGTCCACTCGGCCGACCTCTACGTGGGGCTCCAGGCCACGCGTCCGTTCGTGAAGGCGGGCGACCCGCTGCCGGTCGAGGTGATCGTCACCGACATCGACGGCAACGCGGTGCCGGACCGGGCGGCCGAGGTGGTGGCCGAGCGGTTGCGGTCGGAGTACGTCGACGGCGAGTGGACCGACGTCGTTCTCGATTCGGAGTCGTGCGAGGTCAGCTCCAGCGGTGAGGCAGAGACCTGCACGTTCGCGATGGCCGAGGGCGGGCGCTACCGCGTCACGGGCACCGTCGTCGATGACCGCGGTCGCGAGAACCGCACCGAGATGACGGTGTGGGTCAGCGGGGGCGATTCGCTGCCGAGCCGTCGGCTCGAGCTCCAGGAGGCGACGGTCATTCCCGACGCCACCGACTATGCAGCCGGCGACACGGCGGAGATCTTCGTCGCCTCGCCGTTCGGGCCCGCGCACGGACTGATGACGATCGAACGCAACGGCATCGTGGCGGTCGAGGCGTTCGAGATCGAAGGGGCCGACACCATCCTCGAGGTCGACATCGTCGACGAACACGTGCCCGGCCTCACCATCGGCATCGAACTGGTCGGTATCACCGACCGGGCGGCCGACGACGGCACCGTGCTGCCCGATGTGGCCCCCCGGCCGGCGTTCGCCACGGGTGGCACCGAGCTGCGCGTACCGCCCGCCTCGCGCACGCTGTCGGTCGAGGCCGTGCCGGCCGACGAATTCGTCGAGCCCGGGGCCGCCACCGCGGTCACCGTCGAGGTGAACGACGCCACCGGGGCGCCGGTGGCCGACGCCGAGATGCTGGTGATCGCGGTCGACGAGGCCGTGCTCGCGCTGACGGGTTACGAACTGCTCGATCCGATCGAGGTCTTCTACCGCTCGTTCGGCGAGCGGGGCCTCGACTTCCGGGGTCGCTCGTCGATCCAGCTGGCCGACCCTCAGGCACTGGTCGACCTGGCCCGACAGATCGAGGAGTCGATCCAGGCAACCACCACGTCGCCAGGGGCAGCACCCTCTCCGGATGATTCCGACACGTCGGCCGACGACATGGCCGAGTCCGACGGCGCAGGCGAGGATGAGGCGTTCTCGGGCCGCTCCGCCTACAACCAGGCCATCGGCGGCGATGCGCCGATCGAGGTGCGGTCGAACTTCGACGCCCTCGCGTTGTGGGATCCCGAGGTCACCACCGATGCCGAGGGCCGCGCCACGATCGACTTCGATCTGCCCGATTCCCTCACCCGCTACCGGGTGATGGTGGTGGCCGTCGACGGCGTCGATCGTTTCGGCTCGACCGAGTCGAACCTCACCGCCCGTCTGCCGTTGCAGGTGCGCCCGTCGGCCCCCCGTTTCCTGAACTTCGGCGACGACTTCGAGCTTCCGGTCGTCGTGCAGAACCAGACCGACGACGACATGGACGTCGAGGTCGTGCTGCAGACCTCGAATCTCACCATGAACGGCCCGGCCGGCCAGATGGTCACCGTTCCCGCCAACAACCGGGTCGAGGTGCGCTTTCCGGTCACCACCGAGTCGGCCGGCACCGCTCGCTTCCGAGCGGTCGCCGTGAGCACCGATCATGCCGACGCGGCGACCGTCTCGTTGCCCGTCTACACCCCGGCCACGGCCGAGGCGTTCGCCACCTACGGCGTCGTCGATGCCGGTGCGACGATCCAGCCGCTGCTGGCCCCCGAGGGTGTCGTGCCACAGTTCGGTGGGCTCGAGGTGACCACCTCGTCCACCGCGGTGCAGGCGCTCACCGACGCGGTGCTCTATCTGACCGAGTACGAATATTCGAGTGCCGATGCCTACGCGTCGCGCATCCTGGCCATCGCGGCGCTGCGTGATGTGCTCGAGGCCTTCGAGGCCGAGGGCATCCCCACGCCGGCCGAGTTCGACCGGATCGTGGCCGACGACCTCGCCGCGCTGGCCGCGCTCCAGAACTCCAACGGCGGCTGGTCGACGTGGCGTCGGAACTACGACACGTCGCCGTACCGCTCGGTCCACGTGATGCACGCGCTCTACGAGGCCGAGGCCAACGGCTACGACGTGCCCGCCACGATGCTCGACCAGGGGCGTCAGTTCATCCGCAACGTCGAGAGCTACATCCCCCAGACCTGGGGCACCGACGCGCGGGACACGCTCATCGCCTACTCGCTGTTCGTCCGGCGTCTCGACGGCGACCTCGACTCGGGCAAGGCCGACGAGGTCTGGCGTCGCCATGGTCTCGACTTCGGTCTCGACGCACTCGCGTGGCTGTGGCCCGTCATCGACGACGAGGCGATCGCCACCGAGATCGGCCGCAACTTCTCGAACCGGGTGACCGAGACCCCGAGCGCGGCGACGTTCACGACCGACTACGGCGAGGAGGCCTACCTCCTCCTGCAATCCGACCGGCGCACCGACGGCATCGTCCTCGACGCGATGATGCTGATGGATCCGGGCAACGATCTGATCCCCAAGATCGTCACCGGACTGATCGGCAACCAGCGCCAGGGCCGTTGGAACAACAGCCAGGAGAACGCCTTCATCCTGTTGGCCCTCAACAACTACTTCGACACGTTCGAGGCCATCACCCCCGACTTCGTGGCCCGGGTGTGGCTCGGCGATCTCTATGCGGCCGAGCACGCCTTCGAGGGCCGCAGCGTCGACAGCCAGGAGACGGTGGTCCCGATGCAGGACCTGATCGACACGGGCGACACCGACCTGGTGCTCGCCAAGGAGGGCGAGGGTCGCCTCTACTACCGCCTCGGCCTGCGCTACGCCCCCGACGACTTCGATCTCGACCCCCTCGATCGAGGGTTCGTGGTCGAGCGGACCTACGAGGCCGTCGGCGACGACGGCGACGTGTGGCTCGACGACGATGGGGTCTGGCACGTGAAGGCCGGCGCCGAGGTGCGGGTCAACCTCACGATGGTGAACGACAGCCGCCGCACCAACATGGCGCTGCTCGATCCGTTGCCGGCCGGTCTCGAACCGTCGAACCCCGACCTGGCAGTGACCGCGGCGGCACCCGAGCAGGAGGAAGAGTTCTCCGACGATTCGGCGGACGACTCGATCGGCCGTTCGGTGTCGTTCGACGACTCCTGGTGGTGGGGCCCCTGGTACGACCACCAGAACCTGCGCGACGACCGGGCCGAAGCCTTCTCCGGCTACCTGAACGCGGGCACCCACGAGTACTCCTACGTCGCCCGGGCGACCACGCCCGGCACCTTCGTCGTGCCGCCGGCTCGAGCCGAGGAGATCTACGCCCCCGAGGTCTTCGGCCGATCCGGCTCCGACCTCGTCATCGTCGAATAACCGTTGCAGTTGGGGTCAGACCCCCGTTGCAGTTGGGGTCAGATCCCCGTTGCAACGGCAACTGATCGGTGCCGGCGGCGGGGCTAGGTTCTGGCCATGGCCGAGTTCTTCACCGATGTCGACGCGATCACCTACGCCGGGCCCGCCAGCGACGATCCGCTCACGTACCGCTGGTACGACAAGGACCGAGTGGTGGGCGACAAGACCCTGGCCGAGCATCTGCGGCTGGCCGTCTGCTACTGGCACTCGTTCAACTGGCCCGGCAACGACGTGTTCGGCGACGGCACCTTCGACCGCCCATGGCTCGACCCGTCGCTCGATCCGATGACGGCGGCCCGCACGAAGATGGCGGCTGCGTTCGAGTTCATCGAGAAGCTCGGGGTGCCGTTCTTCTCGTTCCACGACCACGACATGGCGCCCTACGGCGGAACCTTCGCCGAGGAGACCGCGGCGCTGCACGAGCTGGCCGACGAGGCGATGGCCCACATGGATCGCACCGGGATCAAGCTGCTGTGGGGCACGGCCCGGCTCTTCCACCACCCGCGCTACCTGGCCGGGGCCGCCACCAACCCCGATCCCGACGTGTTCGCCCGGGCCGCCGCCCAGGTGGCGAACTGCCTGGATGTCACGCACGAGATGGGGGGTGCCAATTATGTGCTCTGGGGCGGTCGTGAAGGCTACGAGACGCTGCTCAACACGGACCTGCCTCGCGAGATGGACCAGCTCGGACGGTTCCTCTCGATGGTCGTCGAGCACAAGCACCAGATCGGTTTCCAGGGGACCCTGCTGATCGAGCCCAAGCCCCAGGAACCCACCAAACATCAGTACGACTACGACTCGGCGACGGTGTTCGGATTCCTCCAGAAGTACGGGCTCGAGAACGAGATCAAGGTCAACATCGAGGTCAACCACGCCACCCTGTCGGGCCACGACTTCGCCCACGAGGTGGCCGTGGCCCAGTCGCACGGCATCTTCGGATCGGTCGACGCCAACCGGGGCGACGATCGCCTGGGCTGGGACACCGACCAGTTCCCGAACTCGGTCGACTCGCTGGTGCCCGCGGTCTACGAGATCATTCGCGGCGGCGGCTTCGAGACCGGCGGCTTCATGTTCGACACCAAGCTCCGGCGCACGTCGATCGATCGCAGTGACCTCTTCCACGGCCACGTGGGCGGCATCGACACACTCGCCAAGGCATTCCTGGTCGCCCACGCGATGGTCGACGACGGTGCCCTCGAGGATCTGCGCTCCGCTCGCTACGCCGGGTGGGCCGGCGACGAAGGCCGCGCGATCCTCGACGGCCAGCGCACCCTGGAGGATCTGCGCACCCGGGTGACGGCCGCCGACCTCGACCCGGCGCCGGTGTCGGGGGCGCAGGAAGCGCTCGAGGACCTCGTCAACCGCTACATCGAGCGTGTCGCCTGATGCCGCTGGTCGCCGGGATCGACTCGTCGACCCAGTCCACCAAGGTCGAACTGCGCGACCTCGACACCGGTGACGTCGTCGCCACCGGCCGGGCCTCGCACCCGCCCACCGCGCCGCCGCGCAGTGAGCAGGACCCGCGCGCCTGGTGGGACGCCCTGATCGAGGCGTTCTCGGCAACCGGCGCCCATCGCGACGAGGTGGTGG
This sequence comes from Acidimicrobiales bacterium, assembly GCA_040219515.1. NCBI lineage: Bacteria > Bacillati > Actinomycetota > Acidimicrobiia > Acidimicrobiales > Acidimicrobiales bacterium. The sequence continues at coordinate 127,490 of JAVJSI010000009.1, read as the reverse complement.
CGGTCTCGGTCGCCGGGCAACAACACGGCCTCGTGGTGTTGGGTGACGACGGCGAGCCGTTGCGCCCGGCCAAGCTCTGGAACGACACCGAGTCGGCGGACCAGGCGACCCGACTGGTCGCCGCCATCGGCGCCGACGCGTGGGCAGATGCGTGCGGTTCCGTGCCGGTCGCGTCCTTCACCATCACCAAGCTCAGGTGGCTGGTCGAGACCGAACCGACGCTCGTTCCCCGGATCGCCCGGCTGCTCCTGCCCCACGACTACCTGACCTGGCGGCTCACCGGCGCAGCGGTCACGGATCGGGGCGACGCGTCGGGTGGGGGATGGTTCGATCGCGCCACCGGCGCCTACCGGGACGACCTGCTCGCGTTGGTCGGCGGGCGCGACGACTGGGCCCACCTGCTGCCGCGGGTCCTCCGCCCCGAGGAACCGGCCGGCCCACTGCTGCCGGCCGCGGCCGACGCGCTCGGCCTCCGCCCCGGGATCGTGGTGGGGCCGGGCACCGGCGACAACATGGCCGGCGCCCTCGGCCTCGATCTGCGGCCGGGTGACATCGCAATGTCACTGGGCACCTCCGGCACGGTCTACGCCGTCTCGACGACGCCCACCTGCGACCGGTCAGGAGCGGTGGCCGGGTTCTGCGACGCAACCGGGAACCATCTGCCGCTGGTGTGCACACTCAACGCGACCCGGGTGACCGACACGGTGGCGTCCTGGCTGGGCGTCGATCGCGACCAGTTCGCCCGATTGGCCCTCACCGCGCCGTCGGGGGCCAACGGGGTCTCGCTCACGCCCTATTTCGACGGCGAGCGCACCCCGGACCTACCCCACGCCACCGGCACCTTCGAGGGGCTCCGCAATTCGACCGTCCCGGCCGACCTCGCTCGCGCCGCCCACGAGGGGGTGGTTCGGGGACTTCTCCACGGACTCGACGCGCTGACTGCCGCGGGCGCGGCGACCGATGGACGATTGCACCTGGTCGGTGGCGGCGCGCAGAGCCGCGCCTATCGAGGGGTCGTAGCCGACCTGTTCGACGGATCGGTCGTCGTGCCCCACGACGACGAGACCGTCGCCACGGGGGCCTGTGTGCAGGCCGCGTGGGCCCATGGCGGCCGCGCCGCCACCGCGGGGTGGACGCTCGGCGCCGGCGACGAGCTCTAGCCCAGCACGCTCTCGGCGACGCGCTCTTCGCAGGTGGCCTTGTCCCACCAGCTGATCTGGAGCTGCTTGGCCCGGCGGAAGTAGAGCTGGATGTCGTACTCGAGGGTGAAGCCGACGCCGCCGAAGATCTGCTGCGCCATGGCGGTGAGGTCGCGGTAGACCGTGCCGGTGAAGAGCTTGGCCATCGGTGCGAGGCGGCTGATGTCCTTGCCCTGCGACTGGGCCCACGCGGCTTCGTAGACCAGGATCTTGCCGCCGTCGAGCTCGGTGCGGGCATCGGCCAGGCCATGCGAGATCGCCTGGAACTCGGCGAGGGCCTTGTCGAACTGCTCACGGTCCTTCGAGTACTGGGCGGTGATCTCCAGGGCGTAGTCGGCGCCGCCCATGGCCTGGGCCGAGGCGAGGATCACGGCTTCGAGCATCACGTCGTCCCATGTGGCCCAACCGGTGCCGGCTGCGCCGATGCGGTTGGCCACGGGCACGGAAACGTCGGCGAACTCGACCCGGTACTGGGTGTCGGACGAGATCGACATTCGTTGCTCGAGGGTGACGCCGGTGGTGTCGGTGGGCACGAGGAAGAGGTCGATGTCGGTCGGGGCGTCGCCGGTACGGGCGAGCACGAGCATCTGGTCGGCGGCCCGGGCGAAGTAGACGTGCATCTTCGAACCGTTGAGCACCGCGTGGTCGCCATCGACGGTCGCGGTCAGCTGGACGCCCTTCGGCGAGTAGCCGTTGTCGGGCTCCAGCCAGGCGGGGGTGATGATGGTGGACCCGGCGGCGAGCTCGGGGAGCAGGCTCGACTTCTGCTCGTCGGTCCCGCCGCGCAGGATCGCGCCGGCGCTGAGGACACTGCTCACGAAGTGGGGCACCGGCGCCAGCGAACGGCCGAGCTCCTCGTAGACGATGACGCCTTCGATGAGGCTCATGCCCGACCCGCCGTACTCCTCGGGCAGCATCAGCCCGGTGACACCCAGCTCGCCCAGCTGGTCCCACAGCTCGGTGGCGATGCCGTCGGGGTCGTCCTCGAGCTCGCGTACCTTCTCGAACGGCGCGTGCTGCGCGCAGACGCCGCGCACCATGTCGCGCAGCATTTCCTGTTCTTCGGAGAAATCGAGATTCAGCATCAGGGAGTCCAGTTCTGGCCCTTGCGGGCCCACGGGTTGTCAGATTCGTCGGTCGGGATCGCCACTCGGGCGTTGCAGGTGCAGCAGAGCCGTTCGGGCTCGCCGTCGTTGCGCACGGCGACGGTGATGTCGAGCTCGGCCCAGGCGCAGCCCTGGTCGTCGGTGGTCACGCCGGTCACGGTGCCGGTGAACACCATGCGGTCGTCGGGGAAGATCGAGTCGCGCATGCGGAACGTCATGCGGCCGATGCGGCCGCGAGGGCCGGTCCAGTCGGTGATGTAGCGCTCGAACCAGGCGGCGAGGTTGGGTGTGTTGAGGAAGATGTCCTGGGTGCCGTTGCGTTCGGTGGCGAACTTGAAGTCGTGGTGCATCGGCCGCCAGTCGCGGCTGGCCAGCGCACCGAGCACCACCGTGGTCGCGGTGACGTCGTAGATCAGCTCGGGTAGACGTTCGCCGTCGGGAGGCGGCGAGGGACGAGCTGCCGGAGAGGGAGTCTGCGCAAGAGCGACGCCGGAGGCGTCGCGATCTCGCAGCGATTTGGAGTATCCGAAACCGGTGTAGCTCTCGATGCCGACGAGCTCGTCGTCCTGGTTGGTGTAGACGATGTCGATCGACCAGAAACGGCCGGAGCCGAGCTTGGTGGTCTTCTCGTCGCTCACCGAGCGGAGTACCTGGTGGTGGCTGATCACGTCGCCGGGGCGCACCGGCTCGTGGAGGATCAGCGTGTTGTCGCTCATGATCGCCTCAGGGAGTTCGAGCATCTCCTTCAGGTCGAAGTGGACCTTGAGGGCGACGAGTTCCTCTTCGGCGCCCGGCTCCCAGCGGTGGGGGCGCATCCACAGCGACAGTGTGGTGGGCGGCACCGTCATGCCGCCGGTGAGCTCGTCGGCCACCGCGGGGTCCCAGTAGAGCGGGTTGCCGTTCTCGGTGGCGGCGAGCGTGTTGAAGCTGTAGCCGAGCTCGACCGGGAAGTTGGCGGTGACCGGGTACTGGGGCTTGTCGATGAGCTCGGCAATGGACGGGGGAAGGTCGCTCACGCGATCACTCCGTTCTCGAGAAGTCCGTCGATGGTCGTCCGCTCGTAGCCCGCTTCTGCGAGCAGGTCGGCGGTGTCGGTGACCGTTCCCGCGCGGACCGGGTAGGGGCCGTCGGGCCGGGTGGTGCCGGCCCAGACGGGTCCGGTCTGGCGGAAGATGCCTTCGGTGGCGTGGTCGGCCTCGACCACCATGCCCCGGGCCGCGTACTGCTGGTCGTCGACCGCCTCGGCCACGGTGTTGACCGGGGCGACGCAACAGTCGGCCGGACCGAGTTGGTCGGCCCACTCGTCGCGGGTCTTCGTGGCGAAGACGGCGGCGAAGGCGGCGCGGACCTCGTCCTGGAGATCGTCGTCCATCTGCGCGGCCGTGTACTGCTCGAGATCGAGCTCACGGCACAGGTTGCGCCAGAACGCCGGCTCGATCGCGCCCACCGAGAGGTGGCGGCCGTCGGCGCAGGTGTAGATGTCGTAGCAGGCGTACTTCCCGGTGAGGATGTAGTGCCCCGGGCCGGGTTCCGTACCGGTGGCGAGGTACTCGTCGACATAGAGCGACATGAGCCCGAAGGCGCCGTCGGCGATCGAGACATCGAGGAACTCGCCGGTTCCCGTGCGCTCACGGCGCAGGAGGCCGGCCATGATCGCCATGACCGCGTGCATGCCGCCGGCGGCGATGTCCGCCACCGTGGCCCCGGGCAGGGGAGGGGAGCCGTCGGCCCGCCGGCCGGTGCAGTCGAGATAGCCCGAGACGGCGAGATAGTTCACGTCGTGACCGGCCCACGCCGACTGGGGACCGGTCTGGCCGAAACCGCTGGTCGAGCAGTACACGATGCGGTCGTTCACCGCGCGGGTTGCCTCGTAGCCGATGCCGAGGCGGTCGACCACGCCGGGCCGGAAGCTCTCGAGCACGACGTCGGCGGTCCGGGCCAGGGCGAGGTACGCCTCGCGACCGGCATCGGCCTTAAGATCGAGCAGGCCACGGCGCATGAGACGATGACCGCTGTAGGCGTAGTACGGCGGCACGAGCAGTTTGCCGCCGTCCTTCGGCGTGGGGCCGAGCTTGATGACCTCTGCGCCATAGTCCGACAGCATGCGCGACGCGCGAGCGCCGGGTCCGACCGACGCGAAGTCGAGTACACGGATGCCGTCGAGGGCAGGAGTCATCGCTGAACCAACACAGTTAGGGCGCTCAGAAGTTCTTCGGAAGGCCCATGGCCCGGCGGGAGATGATGTTCTTCTGGATCTCCGAGGAACCGCCGCCGATGGTGTCGATGACGGTGTAGCGGTAGGTCGACTCGGAGCGTCCCTTCATCGGCGCGTCCTCGGTCTTGACCCGGAGCTGCGAACCGGGGCCGCCGATGTCCATCGCGGCGTCGGCGAGGCGCTTCGACAGCTCGGTGGCGAAGAGCTTGTACTCCGACGCCTCCACGGTGGGCGGCTGATACGGCTTGCCCGCCTTCACCAGGTACTCGACCTTGACGGCCTCGGCCACGAACTTGAGGCCCATGACCCGGGCCACTTCGGCGTCGGTGTGGAGCTGGGCGAGACGGGCCCGGATCTTCGGGTCGTCCCTCAGCGGCTCGCCGTCTCGCACCGCGGTCTTCACGTAGTCGGTCAGCAGGTCGAGACGCTGGAGGATCGGCGACATGGTGAACATGGTGAACCGCTCGAGGTCGAGCGCCTGGCTGATGTAGCGGAAGCCGTAGTTGACCTGGCCGACGACATAGGCGTCGGGGACGAAGACGTCGTCGAACCAGACCTCGTTGGTGCGCTCGTCGCCCATCGTCCAGATGCCGTTGATGGTGATGCCCTCCTGATCGAGGGGAACGAGCATGAGGGTGATGCCCATGTGTTTGTTGTCGGGATCGGTGCGGACGCCGACCCAGTACCACTCGGCGAAGTGGGCCGAGGTGGTCCAGGTCTTCTGGCCGTTGAGGAGCCAGCCGTCTTCGCCGGCATCGCTGGTGACGCGCTCCCCTTTGAGCCGCATCGAGGCGGCGTCGGACCCGGCGTTGGGTTCGGAGTAGCCGACCGCGAACTCGACGTCGTTCTCGAGGATCTGGGGGAGGAACTCGGCCTTGAGGTGATCGGAGCCGTGGGCGATCAACGTCTTGCCGATGATGCCGACGCCCTTGCCGATCTGGGGGCCGCCACGGCCCGCCAACTGCTCGTTGAGGATGTATTCGTAGACGCCCTCACCGTCGGTGCCGCCGTACTCCTCGGGCCAGGTGATGCCCAGCCAGCCCTTGTGGCCGAGCGACTTCATGAACGCTCGGCGCTTCGGCGTGTCGACGATCTGCGCCATGTTCTCCCGGGTGACGTCGAAGACGTCGGGGTCGTCGTTGGCGTCGAGGAACTCCCGCACATCGATCGCGAACTGCTGTTGCTCGGGGGTGAACTCGAAATCCATGTGTCGGTGCCTCTTGCAGATCTGACGGACCGTCAGATTCTACGCACACCTCCCGATGCGATCCGCAACCGAGCGGTCAGGAGGTGGTGCCGGCGTCCCGGAGGGCAGCGAGGCGGTCGGGGGAGAGGCCGAGTTCCTCGGCCAGCACCTCGTCGGTGTGCTCGCCCAGCCACGGGAAACGGGTCTCGGGGCCCTCCTGGGTGCGCGACATCTTCACCGGGTTGCCGGGCACCAGCACCGGGTCGCCGCCGTCGGCGCGAGGAACCTCGACCAACATGTTGCGCACGGCGACGTGTTCGTCCTCCACGATGTCCTTGCTGGTGTTGGACTCGCCGGCGGCGATGCCCTCGCCGGAGAGGATCGCCACCGCCTCGCGGTTGGTCTTGTCCGCGGCCCAGCGCTCGACTCCCGGCCGGATCACGTCGTCGAAGTGCTCCTGCCAACCGGCGCGGGACTCGAAGCGTTCGTCGGTGAGCCAGTCCTCGTTGCCGGTGAGTCGGGCGACCTTCTCGAAGTGGGGCTCACGGACGATCTGGAGCACGAAGCTGCCCTCGCCCGCGGAGAACGTCTCGACGATGCCCACGCCGGACGACTGTTCGTCGGGAATGCCCATCGAATAGAAGTTGGAGACGATGTCGGTCATCGCCATGGTGGCGTCGAGCATGGCGATGTCGATGTGCTGACCTCGGCCCGTGAGGTCGCGATGGCGCAGCGCCGCGAGGATGCCGATCACGCCGAACAGCGCGCTGCTGATGTCGCCCAGTGCGCCGACCGGATTGGCCGTGGGGCGGCGACCGGGGCGGCGCTTGTACTCGTAGATGCCCGACATTCCCTCGACCACCGCGGCGTAGGCGGCGCGATGCATGTAGGGCGACCGTGGGTCGTTGCCGAAGCCCGAGACCGAGAGATAGACGACCTCGGGGTGACGGGCGGCCACTGCGTCGTAGCCGATCCCGAGCCGGTCGGCGGTGCCGGCCTTGAAGTTCTCGCACACGATGTCGAAACGGGTCGACAGGTCGAGGAAGATCTCGACCCCCTCGGGGGCCTTGAGGTCCAGTGCGACGCTGCGCTTGTTGAAGTTGTTGCGCAGGAACGTCGCGCCCACCTTGCGCCCCTGCGGGTCTTCGATGAAGGGAACCGAGCCGCGTCCGCTGTCGCCCATGGTGGGATGCTCGACCTTGACGACCTCGGCGCCGAGCCGGGCCAACAACTGGGTCGCGTACGGGAGTGCCGCCATCTGCTCGGCCGCGAGGATCCGTATCCCGGCGAGGGGGCTCGGCTGGTCGGGGTCCTGAGGGTTGACGGTTTCTCCGAGGCGCATGTCGTCAGTCTGGACCGGCGGACCCGGGCGCGCACACCCGAGTGCAGTCCCCACCTTGCGTGACCGACGTGACTACTCTGTGCAACTCATGGACATTGGTGGCGATAAATACCGCGCTACGGGTGGCGTACATGCGGTGCCCGTCGCACGCGTCGAAGGAACACTCGTCCTCTGTGGGCTCGACGCGATCGGCCCCGATCCCGTCGGCTTGCTGACGAAGGTCGAAGGCGACACGGTCGTCTGCCTCCAGACCGACGAGGAGCTGCGCCGCCGTTTCCCTGCCTATGTGGACTGGCTGGCCGCCCCCGCGCCCCACACCGCGTTGCGGCTGCCCACAGCCGACCATCTGGTCGCCGCCGACACCGAGGTGAGGGAACTGGTCGTCGACATCCACCGTCGGTTGCGCACCGGGGAGCGGGTGATCGTACATTGCGGGGCCGGATGGGGGAGAGCGGGAGTCATCGCCGTCCTCGTGATGTGCGCGGCCGGCGCCGAGATCGACATGGCGCTGCGCGACCTGCGGCTGGCCCGCCCGGCGGCGGGTCCCCAATCCGCCGATCAGGATCTCCAGATCGAGCGTCTGGCCGGGCGGCTGCGGGCGGCCACTCCCCGCTGAGTCAGTTCGGTCCGTCGGGTCAGCGAGCGGGTCGTGCGGTGATCAGGTCTCGCCGTAGCGACGGATGTCGCCAACGAGGGCGGTGAACAGCTCGAGGACTTCGCCGGGTTCGGCGTGGCGTCCCGTCTCGGCTTTCGAGTAGATCAGTTGATCGTCGACCCGCACGTCGTAGACCCCGGCGGTGCCCGTGCGCAGTGTCAACGACTCGATCACGTGCTGATAGTTCGACAGGAGATCAGCGGTCGCGCTCACGGCGCGGCTCGAATAGTCTCAAGGGACGCAATAGGTGATTTCGATCCGATGGGCCATACGTCGAGGGTAGCGGCTCACCACGCGGCGATCGCCGCGAAGGTCGCACCGAGTGCGTCGACGAAGGCCGACGGTGCCACGCCGATCTCGAGGCCCCGCCGACCGCCGCTGCAGTGCACGATGGCGAGAGCACCGGCCCACTCGTCGACGAAGGTCCGAGCGGGTCGCTTCTGGCCGAACGGGCTGATGCCGCCGAGCACATAGCCGGAACGTCGCTGCGCCTCGGCCGAGTCGGTCATCACCGCCTTCTTCGCACCGGCGGCCGCGGCGATGGCCTTCAGATCGAGTTGTGCGCCGACGGGGACGACGCCGATCGCAAACGAGCCGTCGTCGAGCGTGACCATCAGGGTCTTGAAGACCGATTCGGGGTCGAGTCCCAGCGCCTCGACTGCTTCGTCGCCGTACGAGCCGCGGGCCGGATCGTGGTCGTACGCCGCGATGGTGTGGGCGATGCCGAGCTCACGGAGCATCTCGATGGCCGGCGTCATCTCCTCATCCTGCCAAGTCGACGACCCGGTGTGGGTAACGTGAGCCGGGTTCACGCACGAACGCTCGATCACCAAGACCCCAGGAGTACACCCCATGGCTGAGATCACACTCGGAGGCAACCCCGTCCACACCAGCGGCGATCTGCCCGCGGTCGGATCCCCGGCGCCGGCCTTCACCCTCACCAAGGCCGACTTCAGCTCGGTGTCGTCGACCGATCTCGCCGGTGGCCCGGTCATCCTCAACATCTTCCCGTCGATCGACACGCCGACGTGCGCCACGAGCGTGCGCACCTTCAACGAGCAGGCGGCCGGCCTCGACGCCACCGTGCTCTGCGTGTCGGCCGACCTCCCTCCCGCAGCCGGTCGCTTCTGTGGTGCCGAGGGCATCGAGAACGTGTCGACCGGGTCCACCTTCAAGAACCCCGAGATGCTCGACGACTACGGCGTCCGCATCATCGACGGCAAGCTCGAAGGCCTCGCGGCCCGTGCGGTCGTCGTCATCGGCGCCGACGGCTACGTCGCCCACGCCGAGCTCGTACCCGAGATCGCCCAGGAGCCCGACTACTCGGCCGCGATCAGCGCGCTCGGTTAGCCTGACGGGATGACGACGATTCCGCCCCTCGACGAGATCGACCTGTCCACGCTCGAGTTCTGGGATCTCGACCAGGGCACGCGGGCCGAGGTCTTCCGTCGCTTCCGGACCGAGAACCCGTTCCCGTTCTTCGAGGAGCCCGACAACCCACTGGGGCCCAACGGACCGGGTTACTACGTGCTCACCCGCCACTCCGACGTGGTGGCGGCGAGCAAGAACCCCGAGCTGTTCTGCAGTGGCAAGGGCGCCACCGGTCCACTCGATCAGTCGCCGGAGGTCAACGACTTCTTCGGCTCGATGATCAACATGGACGATCCGCGACACAAGCGCCTACGCGGACTCGTCGCGGCCGGGTTCACGCCCCGCCAGCTCGAACGGGCCATGCACGCCGTCGAGCAGGTCGGCATCGAACTCGCCGCCGATCTGCGCGACAAGGGGGAGTTCGACTTCGTCGCCGACTTCGCGGCGCCGCTACCGCTGCGCATCATCTGCCAGATGATGGGCATTCCCGAGAGCCAGTACGGCTTCGTGCTCGAGCAGTCGAACCTGATCCTCGGGGCCAGCGATCCCGACTTTGCGTCCGAAGGCGACGACTTCCTCGGGCTCATCCTGGGTGCTGGGCTGGGGCTCTCGCAGCTGATGGGCGAGCTCGGCGCCGCCCGGGTCGAGAATCCCACCGACGACCTCACCACCGCCCTCATGTCGGCCGAACTCGACGGCGAACGTCTCACCGAACAGGAGCTGGCGTCGTTCTTCATCCTGTTGCTCGTGGCCGGCAACGAGACCACCCGCAATGCGATCAGCTGGGGCCTCCATTTCCTCACCGAGAACCCCGACCAGCGAGATGCGTGGATGGCCGAGTTCGACGCGAAGGCGCCGGCGGCGGTCGAGGAGATCGTCCGTCTCGCGTCGCCGGTCATCTCGATGCGCCGCACCGTCACCCGCGACGGCGCCGAGCTCGGTGGCCGCACCTGGAACGAGGGCGACAAGCTGATCCTGAGCTACTGGGCCGCGAACCGCGACGAGGCCGTGTTCACCGACCCGCTGCGTTTCGACCTCGCCCGGACGCCCAACGAGCATGTCGGTTTCGGGGCACCAGGTCCCCACTTCTGCCTCGGTGCCCATCTCGCTCGTCGCGAGATCACGGTTGCCTTCCGCGAATTGTTCACCCAGGTGCCCACGATCCACGCCACGGCGGAGCCGGCCGTGCTGCGCAGCAGCTTCATCAACGGCGTGAAGCGACTTCCCGCGTCGCTGTGAGCGTCGGCGCCTCAGGGCGCGACGACCAGTGACTCACAGTGTGCCGGCCCGCAGGATGCGGTCGGCCATCTCGACCAGCCGGTCGACGGCGACACGGGCGTCGGCCTCGGCCGTGCCCACCTGATCGCCCATCGCGCCGGCGGCGAATCGCACCCGGACGCCCTCGCTGATGGCCGCGAGACGCCAGTGCTGGAAGGCCACGTACCAGGGCAGATCGGAGACATCGCGCGCCGAGTGTGTGGCGTAGCGCTCGAGCATGTCGACGCGGGTACCGAAGCCCTCGGCCCGGGTGGGCACGTCGGCCAGGCGTCCGGACGCGGCGGGGTCGTCACCCCACCACATGGCCATGCCGGCCACGTCGGCGAGCACGTCGCCCAGGGTGCACAGTTCCCAGTCGAGCACGGCGGCCACTCGGCCGTCGGCCGCCATCATGCAGTTGTCCATGCGATAGTCGCCGTGGACGATGCCGGCACCCTGCTGGGGTGGGATCGCGGCGACGAAGCGGTCGTGCAGATCCTGGAAGAGCGGCATCTCGCGGTCGGATCCCTCGTCGATCTGACGTTTCCACCGGCGGAGCTGGCGGGCGCAGTAATCCTCCTTGCGGCCGAGGTCGCCGAGCCCGACCTCGTCGGGGTCGACGGCGTGGAGGGCGGCCAGCGTGTCGGTCAGCGAGTTGGTCATCACCGGCCGAAGATCGGGCGCCACGGCCTCGCCGTCGGCCCGGTCGAACACGATCGAACCCTCGACGAAATCCATCACGTAGAAGTCGGCCCCGTTGACGGCGTCGTCCTGGCAGAGACCGATCATCGATGGGACGGGAACTGCGGTGGAGCGGAGGGCATCCATGATCCGGTGCTCGCGGGCCATGTCGTGCGCGCTGGCGAGCACGTGCCCGGTCGGCGGGCGGCGCAGCACGAGCCGGACTCCCTTCGCATCGGTCACCCGGAACGTCAGGTTCGACGCGCCCCCGGTGATCATCTCGAAGGTGAGCGGCGTGGTGAGATCGGGTCGTCGGTCGAGGATCCAGGCGGTGACGGGACCGGCATCGATGCCGCGCGGCGCGTCCATCCTCGTCAGCCCTTCGGGCTCAATGCCTCGAGGAGGCGCCAGTCCGGCTGCGTTCGGTCAACCGGGTTGACCGGCTGGATGCACACGTGGGTCGCGCCGGCGTCGTAGTGGGCCTGCACGCGAGCGGCGATGGTGGATTCGTCGCCCCAGGCCATCACGGCATCGAGGAATCGGGGATCGCGGGACTCGATCTCGTCCTCGGTGAAGCCGAGGCGGAGCCAGTTGTTGCGATAATTCGGCAGGTCGGCGTAGAGACCCAGCTGGTCCCTGGTGGCCTGGTGGGCCACCTCCTTGTCGGTGGTGAGCACGCACTTCTGCTCGACGCACAACAGGGCGTCGGGGCCCATGATCTCGCGGGCCTGGGCAGTGTGATCGGGGGTGGTCCAGTAGGGGTGGGCGCCGGCGGTCTTCTCGGCCGCCATGGCGAGCATCTTGGGTCCGAGGGCGGCGAGTACGACGGTCGGCTCCTCGGCCGGTGGTGTGGCCATGTACATCGAGGCGTTCATGGCGTCGACATAGGTGCGCATGGTCGACAGTGGCTTCTCGTAGGGGAGTTGTCGGAGTCCTTCGACCATCGGCGCGTGGGACACACCGAGTCCGAGTACGAAGCGGCCCCCGGAGAACTCGGCGAGCGCGAACGCTCCCTGCTTCATCATCCCGGGGTGACGCATGTGGATGTTGGCGATGCCGGTGGCCACGAGCAGTTCGGTCGTGGCATCGAGCAGGGTGGCGGCGTTGACGAACGGATCGCGGCCGAGGGTGTCGGGGATCCACAGTGTCGAATAGCCGAGTGATTCGATCCGAGCCGCGGTTTCGCGCGACTGCTCGGTCGTCAGGGTGTCGGTGAAGAACCACACGCCGGTGGTCTCGAGGCGGTTGCGGATGTCGATGGGCATGCGTGAGGATCGCAGGGCGAGTGCGGCAGTGGCAAGACTGGATCTCACCGGCTCGGCGGCAGCCCCAGTAGCGTGGCGCCGTCGACGACGGAGGAACAGCAGTGCGCAGGTTGAGTGGAGTGATGCTGAGTGTGCTCGTGGTGGCGAGCCTCATGGCGGCCTCGCCCGCCGCCGCCGTCGACGTCGACGAGGTTGCCGCCGCGGTTCGAGCGACGAACTTCACGCCCGACGAGTTCCTCGCCGCGTTCGACAATGCCGAACTCTCCGGTCTGGGTCCGATCGGCGCCCCACCGTCGATCACCGGCAACGCCGAGGTCGACGCGCGGATTCGTGGCATCGGCGAAGGGCGTGGCTACAAGCGCCGAGCCCAGGCGAACGTGGGCCTGGTCGCGGTCGACGGGCGCCAGCTCCAGGCCGGCGCGGCCGCCGCGTGGGAGTCCCTCCAGGCGGCCGCCAACGCCGCCGGTCACTCGCTTCAGCTCACGTCCGCGTATCGCAGCCAGTCCAGCCAGGTCGGCATCTTCCTCAGCCGGCTCGGGGGCACGAGCGACGGCTCCATCGACACGGTGTTGCGCACTGTGGCGGTGCCCGGTTACTCGAAGCACCACACCGGCTACGCCGTCGATGTGAGGTCGGCCAGTGCGAGCGGTTTCGCGTTCCGCAACTCGGGGACCTACCAGTGGTTGGCGGCGGACAACTTCGCCAATGCCAAACTTCACGGGTGGATCCCGAGCTACCCGGAGGGTTCGTCGCCGGTCGGGCCGGTCCCCGAGCCGTGGGAGTTCGTCTGGATCGGCACCGAGAACATCCTCTGTGCGAAGTTCGCTCCCAATGCCGACACCCCCTTCTGTGACACCACCGGCTCCACCTTCGCCGACGACATCGACTGGCTGGTCGACGAAGCGATCACGACCGGTTGTCGACCCGGTCGATTCTGCGAGGACCGCACGATCACCCGGGCCGAGACAGCCACGATGCTGTGGCGGCTGGCCGGCGAGCCCCCGGCCGACGGCAATGGGGAAGTGGTCGTCCCGTTCACCGACCTGCGGGCGGACGCGTTCTACGAGGACGCCGTCGCGTGGCTGGTGGCCGAGGAACTGACCACGGGCACCACGCCGACCACGTTCAGCCCGGACCGACCGTTGACCCGTGCGGAGTTCGTGACGTTCCTCTGGCGGTATCTGGCATCACCGGAGGCGACGAACCTCGCGCCGGGGTTCGGCGACATCGACGACACGAGCTTCGCGTTCGGTGCGGTCGCCTGGGCGGCCGAGGTGGGGGTCACGACCGGCACGACGCCGACCACGTTCGATCCCGACGGCAACGCCACCCGCGGTCAAGCGGCGGCGTTCTTCCGCCGCACGAGCCTGCTCGAGCCGGTCCCCGAACCAGAGCCGGAGCCGGAGCCCGCACCGGCCTGAGACACCGAGAGGCGGAGGATCAGGTCGGTGTGCCGAACGCGCCGGCGGCCTTCAGCGCTGCGATCTCGTCGGCGGACTTGCCGAGCACGTCGGCCATCACGTCGTCGTTGTGCTCGCCGACCGTCGGCGCCATGGTCGGTGTCGGGGGGAGCGCACCGTTGACGAACACCGGCAGGGGCAGCTGCTCGCAGCCGACGGCCTCGGTCGGGTAGAAGCCCATCCGTGCCTGGAACTGCGGGTCGTCGCCGATGTTGGCCGGCGTGTTCACCGGGGCGATCGTGGTATTGAACTCGTTGGAAAACTCGAGCCATTCCGCACACGTCTTGGTCTTGAACACCTGCTGCAGTTCGCGCTGGAGTTCCTTGTTGCCCTTGGCGTGATCGGCGTACTTCGAGCCGGGCCACTTGTCGAAGAGGTCCATGCGGCCGGCGCCTTCGCAGAAGTTCTTCCAGAACGCCTGCTCGCTGGCCATGAACAGCACATGGCCGTCTGACGCTTCGTACATCTGGTAGCGCACGCCCTCCCACATGCCGGCCAGCCCCGCGGGACGGCGCTCGTAGTTGTCGCTGGGGTTGCCGGTGACCTCGTCCTCGGGGCGCAGATAGGCCCGCTCGGACTCGATGCGGTACCAGTCCATGTAGGCGGCGGCGTCGGACTGGGCCATCTCCATCTGGCAACCCTCACCGGTTTCGCGAGCCTTGATGATGCCGGCGAGGATGGCCATCGCGCCGACCATGGGGCCGACGTTGATGCCCACGTTGGGCATGGTGGGCGGAATGTGGGCGAAGCCCTCGTCGTCGACGACCGGCTGCACGATGCCGGCCCAGGTGTCGTAGGCGATGCCGTGGCTGGGCATGTCCTTGTAGGGGCCGGTGGCGCCATAGCCCGAGAGGGTCGCGAAGACGATCTTGGGGTTGACCTTCTTGAGGTCCTCGTAGCCGAGGCCGAGCTTGGCCAGCGCGCCCGGTCGCATCGCCTCCACGACGACGTCGGCGGTGGCGACGAGCTCCTTGTAGAGCTGCTTGCCCTCTTCTGACTTGAGGTCGAGGGTGATGCCCCGCTTGCCGCGATGGGTGTGGAGGTGCAGCAGCGACACGCCCTCGACGATCGGCCAGGTCATCTGGCGGATGTAGTCACCGGCCGGCGACTCGACCTTGATCACGTCGGCGCCGAGATCGGCGAAGAACGTGGCGACATGACCGGGACCGAGAAGGCTGGACTCGATCACCCGGACACCGGAGAGAAGCTGGGACTGATCGGAAGCTGACGGTTCAGACATTGCGGGAGACACCTCTGAGAAATCTGACGGACCGTCAGAAACTATCGTCTGGGAATGCCGGGTGGGACATCCCGGTTGTCGGTTTCGTCGGCGGCCTAACGTTGACCGTGGACACGTGATTGCTCCCAGGGGGACGCATGGAGATCTTCGACTCGGTACTCGACATGGTCGGCGAGACCCCGCTGGTACGGCTCCGCCAGGTCGGCCAGGGTCTCCCGTGCCCCGTCGTCGTCAAGGCGGAGATGACGAACCCGGGCGGTTCCTCCAAGGACCGGCCCGCGATCGCGATGATCGACGCGGCCGAACGAGACGGATTGCTGAAGCCGGGGGGCACCATCATCGAGCCCACCTCGGGCAACACCGGCGTCGGTCTCGCCATCGTGGCGGCCCAGCGGGGTTACAAGTGCATCTTCGTGATGACCGACAAGGTCGGCAGCGAGAAGGTCGACCTGCTGCGGGCCTACGGCGCCGAGGTGGTCGTGTGCCCCGTCGCCGTCGCGCCGGAAGATCCGGCGTCGTACTACTCGACCGCGGAGCGACTGGTGAAAGAGATCCCCGGCGCCTACCGGCCCAACCAGTACCAGAACCAGGACAACCCCCGGGCCCACTACGAAGCAACCGGACCCGAGATCTGGCGTCAGACCGACGGCAAGGTCACCCACTTCATCGCCGGCGCGGGTACGGGCGGCACGCTCAGCGGCGTCGGGCGCTACCTCAAGGAACAGAACCCCGACATCAGGATCATCGCGGCCGACCCCGAGGGCTCCGTCTACTCGGGTGGTTCCGGTCGTCCGTATCTGGTCGAGGGCGTGGGCGAGGACTTCTTCCCGGAGACCTACCACGCCGATCTCGTCGACGAGACCATTCCGGTCAGCGACCAGGACTCGTTCCTCACCGCCCGGGCCGTCACCCGCGAGGAGGGCCTGCTCATCGGTGGTTCCGGCGGCACCGCGGTCAACGCGGCGCTGAAGGTGGCCGAGAACTGCGGACCCGACGATCTCGTCGTCGTGCTCGTGCCCGACAACGGCCGGCTCTACCTGTCCACCGTGTTCGACGACGAATGGATGGCCGGCTTCGGCTTCATCCGCGCCGACGGCCCCGTGGTGGCCGACGTGCTCGGCTCGCGACGCGAAGGGGTGCCCGAACTGCTCTACGTCCAGCCGCAGCAGACCGTCCGAGAGGCCGCCCAGATGATGAGCGAGTACGGCGTGTCGCAGTTGCCGGTGGCCAAGAACGACATGCCGTTGGCCGCCGCCGAGGTGATGGGCTCGGTGAGCGAGTTGCGGCTGATGGATCTCGCCTTCGACACCGACTCGGTGCTCGACAAGACGGTGGAGGACATCATGAGCCCGAAGCTCCGCACGATCGGCAGCGGCCAACCGGTCGCCTTGGCCGTGGAAATGCTCGAATCGTGCTCGGCGCTGCTGGTGCTCGACGGTGGGCGGCCGCGTGCGGTGATCTCGTCGAGCGATGTGCTCGCGTTCCTGTCGAAAGGCGCCTTCAATGGCTGACGACATCTTCGCCGACGCCGAGACGTGGGGCTTCGAGACCCGTGCCATCAGAGCCGGTCAGCCCCACGACCCCACCAGCGGCGCCGTCGTCACGCCGATCTCGCTGGCCACCACCTTCGTGCAGGAGGACGTGGGCGTGCATCGGGGCTACGAGTACTCGCGCACCGGCAACCCCACGCGGTCGGCGTTGCAGGACTGTCTCGCGTCGCTCGAGGGCGCGGCTCACGGCCTCGCCTTCGGCTCGGGCATGGCCGCGGAGGACACCCTCCTGCGCATCCTCGCGCCCGGCGACCATGTGGTGCTCGGCAACGATGCCTACGGCGGCACGTTCCGGCTGATCTCCGCGATCCTGGCCCCGACCGGCATCGAGTGGTCGGCCGCCGACCTCACCGATCCGGCCGCTCTCGCAGCGGCGATGCGGCCGAACACCCGGATCGTCTGGGCCGAGACTCCCACGAATCCGCTGCTCACGGTGATCGACCTCGACGCGATCGCCGAGGTCGCCCATGCCGGCGACGCCATGTTCGTCGTCGACAACACGTTCGCCACGCCCTATCTCCAGCAGCCGCTGTCGCTCGGCGCCGACGTGGTCGTCCACTCCACCACCAAGTACTGCGGCGGTCACTCCGACGTGGTCGGCGGGTTCCTGGCGCTCGACGACGACGCGCTGGCCGACCGGCTCGCCTATCTCCAGAACGCGATCGGTGCGATCGGGAGTCCGTTCGACAACTACCTGACCCTGCGGGGCCTCAAGACACTGGCCGTGCGGATGGACCGCCACTGCGAGAACGCCGCGGCCGTCGCCGAGTTCCTCCAGGGCCGCAACGAAGTGGCCGAGGTTCTCTATCCGGGTCTGCCCGGGCACCCCGGTCACGAGGTCGCCGCACGGCAGATGTCGGGGTTCGGCGGCATGGTGTCGTTCCGGGTGGCCGGGGGGCGAGATGCAGCCGTCCGTCTCGCCGCGTCGACCCGCGTGTTCTCCCTGGCCGAGTCGCTCGGTGCGGTCGAGTCCTTGATCGAGCATCCCGGCGCAATGACCCATGCGTCGGCGGCCGGGTCGCCCCTCGAAGTGCCCGACGACCTCATCCGCCTGAGCGTCGGCATCGAGTCGTTGCCCGACCTGCTGGGCGATCTCGAGGCGGCCTTCGACCGACTCTGAGCGCGGTGCTGATCAGGGAGGGTTCACTCGTCGAGGGCGCGACTGCGGAGGCCCCGCGTGACACGACCGAGGGTGACGAGCACCAGCGTCAGCGCGGGCACCCCGACGAACAGTCCAAGGCCGAGGCGTAGCGCCGGCTCCTCCTTGACGGAGCGCCAGTAGCTGGTGTCGATCCTCTGGCCGTCGGCGTGGACGATGCTGCCACCGCAACTGCAGCTCGGGTTGATCAGGGCGTACGGATCGTCGGGACGGTCGTCGTCGGCGTACACCGTGACCCGGTAGGACTCGCCGACATCGAGGAACTTCAGGTTGTCCTCGATCCGGATCTCGAGGCGTCCCTCCGGGCCGTCGAAGGTCGCGATCGGGTCCTCGACGACCAGCAGTTCGCCGGTGAACGTGGTCAGATCCTGGGGCTCGCCGCAATCGGTCTGACAATCGCCACACCCACCGACCCCGATGGCGAACATCGCGACGAAGAACGTGACGAGCAGGACCGATGCGCCGGCCCGCCGGTCAGGTCTGGAGCGGGAGCGCCACATCGGCGAGGCCGTCGAGCTCGGCATGCCAGTCGTCGGGTTCGGCGAACGGGAAGAGCACGAACTTCGACGCGCCGATGGAGACGTACTCGTTCACGAGCTCGACGATGCGGGCCCGGCTCGTGGCCACCACATCGCGAGGGTCGGCGTCGGGTCGGCGGGCGCTGACCACGGCGGCCAGCGGCTCGGGAATCGCCGTCTCGGCCTCGCCCGGCAGGTAGGGGATCAGCACGCCAAAGTGCTCGGAGTCGATCGTCCGGCCCGCGTCGGACGCGGCAGCATCGATCGCCGCAATGCCGTCCGCGACATCGCCGGGGGTGGTGAACGACGCGAGCCAGCCGTCGGCCAACCGGCCGGTGCGGCGAAGCTCCGACGGCGCCTGGCCGCCCATCCACACCTCGAGCGGCTGCTGCAACGGCTTGGGGAGAACGGACGCACCCTTCACGGTGAACCGTTCGCCCTCGTGGTCGACGGTGTCCTCGGCCCAGAGCCGACGCATGAGCGGCAATGCCTCGTCGAGCCAGGACGCCCGTTCCTTGCGGTCGACCTGGAACGCCTGGTGCTCAGCCGTGTTGGCGATACCGAGCCCGACGGCAGGAAGGCAGCGGCCGCCGGAGACCACATCGAGGCTGGCCAGCATCTTGGCCATCAGGATCGGGTTGCGGCCGGGCAGGACCGCCACGGCCGAGCCGAACTTGAGCTTGCGGGTGCGTCCGGCCACGAACGCCATCGCCACGATCGGGTCGAGCTGCGGGCTGTTGACCCGCTCGGGAAACCAGAGCGAGTCGAAGCGGAGCCGCTCGAGCTCGTCGACCACCTGCCCGAGCCCGTCGGGCCGAGCCATGAGCGTGGGCACCGCACCGATGCCGTATCCGATCCGCACCTTCATGACGTCAGCGTCGCACACTCTCCGCGACCCGGGTCACTTCGCCGTCTACGGCTCCGCTTCGTAGAAGCGGGTGAGGAACGCCGCCATCTGGACCCTGGTGACGTCGTCACCGGGGGAGTAGGTGGAGGGCGAGGTTCCCGTGGTGATTCCGAGCCCGAAGACCCGGGCGATCGAGTCGTCGGCGTAGTTGCCGGGCATGTCGGTGAACGGCACGTCGACGATCGGCGCGGTTTGCTCGCGGATCGCCTGCCAGAGCCGATCGAGGAACGCCGCCATCTGCTCACGGCGCACCGGGTCACCGGGCGAGTAGGTGGTGGGCGAGGTGCCCGTCGTGACGCCGAGCCCGTAAATGCACCCGATGGCGGGATCACCCCACGAGCTTCCGGTGAGGTCGGTGAACGGGGTGTCGGCGACCGGACAGGGCTCGCCCACCATCGCCTCGTAGAGCCGGGCCATGAAGGCAGCCATCTGCATGCGCGTGACCGACCCGAAGGGGGAGTAGGTCGTCGCGGTGGTGCCGGTGGTCACCCCCAGGTCGTAGAGGCAGGCGATAGCCGGGTCACCCCACGAGAGGCCGGGCATGTCGGTGAACGGCGTGGTCGCCGCGTCGTCGCACTCGAACACGAGTCCAGCGGCGATGCTGCCGCCCTCCCAGGGGTCGTCGACCTCTGAGCGACTCACGTCGGGAACCCTCCCCACCCGAGTTCCCACCGGGAAGGTCGCGTTCAGCGCCGGAGCGACGGTGACGTCACGACCCGATACCCGCACGACTTCCACGAGCTGGGGGGCCGGCAGCGGAAACGCGTAGTCGGCGGTCAGCTCGTTCCCCGCGCCGACGACCAACCAGTCACCGACCGCGACGTCGGTGGAGAGACCGGCCAGGAGGTACCGGTCATTCCCGACGCCCTCGCCGCCGAGGGGAACCCCCGCGAAGCGAAGCACATTGCTGCCCTGCTCCGCCGCTTCGGCCAGACGGTCGGAGGCTGTCGGATCGGACCCCCGCACCTCGGAGGGATCCTCGACCACGCCGTCGACGGCGTTGAAGACCCGTTCTGCGATGGCCACGTGGCCGGCCGCGTTCGGGTGGAGCACTCCGGCGTTGCCGGCGCCGGTCTCGTCGGAGAGCGTCACGATCCACGAGTCCGAGGCACAGTACCCGTGGGAGGTGAAGGCCGATGCCACACCCCCGACCACCGTCCAGCCGAATCGCGACCGGGTGGAAGCAATATGGGCGTTGAGCGGGTCGAGGATCGAGTTCTCCGCCCACATCGACTCGGCCTCGTTCAGGCCGAAATTGGTGAAGGGGATCGTCATGATCTCCTCGCAGGTCTGACCGTCACTGCCACGGGTCGGGTTGTAGTACTCGACCATGAAGACGTTGGCCGGGTCCACATCGAGCCGATCGATGCGACTGTCCAGCGCGTCCAGGCTGCCCTCGAGGCGATCCGAGGCAAGCTCGACGGCGTCGTCGAGACTCGGCCCGCGGGCGATCACGGTCTCCGTGAGCGGTTCAGGGTTCCTCAGGCTGGGAAGCCGAGTGGGGAGGTAGCTCGAGTAGTGGCTCTGCTCCAGGGGTTCGTCGAGGGTGAAGTCGAGCGAGACCGATGTGTCCTGGCCACCGGTGAGAACCCGTGACGCCCAGTCGCCCGGACAGAGCCGGGGGGAGATGGCGACGACGTCGAACTTCTCGGACTCGGTCGGAAGGGCGCCGGCGTCGTCGACATCGGTCGGCGTGCGACCGGTCCAGTCGGTTCCCGCGGCGTTGATCGTCACCTCCCACTCGTCGGCTGAAGTCGCGCTGATGTCGCCGTCGCCGGCCGCATTGACCTTCGTCGCCCCGGCCGATACGTCGCGGCACACGGCACCGACGAACGGCGAGAGGACCTCGGGGACCGGCACCCCGCGCACGACGGTGGTGTTGCCGCTCTGGAAGTCGGCCTCGGCGGCGAATCCGTAGTCGTCACACGGCGACTCCGGCGTGCCGTTCGCGAAGCAGAACTTGGCGGCCGGACCGAAGAGCATGTCGTTGCCGCCAACCTGCATCACGAGCGCATCGATCTCGCGATCACCCACGAGCGTTTCGACCACGGCGAGCTGGTGCGCCGAGGCCCGGGCGCCGAAGAAGTCGTTGGGGATCTGCGGGCCGATCACGCCACCGAAGATGGTCGCCCCGGAGCAGGCGACGTGGACGAGTGTCACCGAGGACTGCTCGTACTCTTCCTCGTAGTCGTACGCGGCCTGCACCGCTCCGGCGTTGGCCGAACGATGGCAGGTGGCGTCCATCCAGCCGCCGGAGGTGCCCGTGTCGGGGTTGCCCTCGCCCGACGCCACCGAGTCGCCCACGACGACCCAGAGCACGTCCTCGACCACCACCGTGCCGCTCAACACCTCGGCGCCATCGACCGAGCCGACCAGGGCGTACTCACCCTCGTCCTCGAACTCGAACCGGAACTGGCAGGGGTCTTCACGATCCGGGGTGGGCTCGGGCGCATCGATCTCCTCACCGTTCGCGGTCCAGTCGTAGTCGGTGGTGCAGTCCTCGGCCACGATGGTGATGTCGAGCGGATAGGTCTCGTGCTGGACGTCGTCGACGTCGCCGGGGGCATCGGGTATCGAGGGGATGGAGTTGCCGGTCGGCCGTTGGATGCGGGCCGGCACCTCCCACTCGAAATCACCGAGGATGTTGACGTGGGCCGACACCTCGAGGGTCCGCTCGCTGTCCGCGCCAACGGCGGTGTCCTCGAACGTGATGGTGAACGGGATCTCCGCCCGGCCGGGCCGGCTGGTCGACAGCGACACGGGGACGACGATCTCGCCCTCGGGGACGAGGGTGTCGTCGGGTTCCTCGAAGTCGATCTCGACCGCCTCGACTTCGCGGGTGAGCTCCACCGAAGTGATCGTCACATCGTCCCAGCCCGTGCTGCGGAGCGTGAGATCGAACTCGAACTCCTGGTCCACGATCCCGAACGCCGGCTCCTCCTCGTCGGCGACCTCCTCCGACACCTCGGCCTCGAGGTCGCCGCCGATGACGTCGAATGTGCCCGATGTGCGCGACGCCTGCGCGTGCGTGCCGTCGGTCGTGGTGAGGTCGAGGTTGGCCCGGACGCGGTAGGTGCCGGCGTCGCTCGGCGGGTCCCACTTGCTGAACACGTCGAAGGCGTCGTCGTCGCTGTAGGGCGCCTCCGACGTCCGGAACGTCTCCGTGGGAGTACCCAGGGAGACACCCGGTTCGTCGTCGATCGGGTCGAGCCACTCGAGTTCGATGTCGTAGTCGCCCTCCTCGTTGAGGATGTCGTGGTCGATTCCGAGGATGGCCAGGTCGACCCGCTCCGACACGACCGGTTCCGGTTCCTCCTCGGCCTCCTCGTCGATCTCGGGGACCACGGTCACGTCGAAGTCCTCGATGTTGATGCCGGCCGGGATCGTGATCTCGGTCTCATCGGTGTCGGTGGCGCCCGACTCGCTGGTGACGGTCAGCGACACGGTCCGGGTCAGTTCCCCCTCGGGATCCTGCTCGAAGGCGAACTCCCAGGTCGGGGTGGACTGCGTGTGCTCCGTCGACGAGCCGCCGGGTGTCGAGATCTCGAACTCGTACGTCTCGATCGGGTCGCTCGCCGGTGCAGTGGAGCCCGACCCGTCGAGGAGGTACTGGAAGAATCCGCCGAGGGCACTCAACTCCTGGGCGTCGATGTCGGCCTCGACGCCGCCGTCTCGGAGATCACCGTCGACGGAGACCCAGGCGCCGGAGGTCGCGCTGTAGCCCGAGTAGGTGCTGCCACTCCCGTTGTCGCGCACGGACACCGAGCCGACGAAGTAGGCCCAGGTCGGGCCGTAGAGGCCGTTGGGACGTTCGGAGACGAGGGTGTAGCGGCAGTCGAGCATGGTCGCGGCCTTCGCGGCCCAGGGGCCGTAGTCGCGGTTCGAGGGACCGCCCTCGATATAGACACCGAAGCTCGAGTTCCAGCCGCAGCTGGCGCGGGGAGTCTCGAAGTCGTTGTTTCGGGCGTCCTCGCTGGCCAGCTCGAACCGCGCGGACGTGCCGTCTTCGTAGAGCAGTGCGCTGCAGGAGCCCGTACGGATGCGGTTGTCGTCGAACTCGTCGATCGCGAGACACAGCGACGGGGAGCCGCCGAAGTTGAGCGACGAGTAGCAGGGCGCGTTCTCCCAACCACCGGGAACCGGACCGACATTGCGGTTGCAGGCCGGCACGGACGGGTCCATGACGACCTCGACGGTCTGGCCCTCACCCACGTTGCCGGACGCGGTGACCTGGTTGTCGGGACTGTCCGGCGGGCATTCGTAGGTGTCCTCCCCACACTCGGGACGAGGCTGCGGGCTCGGTTCGGTCGCTCCGGCGCGCTCGGGCGGGCCCACGACGGCCAGGCCGGACACACAGACGACGAGGGTGAGGAACGTGGCGAATACACGACGCATTGAGGTTCTCCAACACATGATCGATAGCGCCGACCACGGTATGTGTTGCCCACCAACGGATCACCAACGAAGAGTGGCGGGCCCGTTGAGAGTTTCCCCAGCCAGATTCGGGAAAGATCGTCCGTCACTTCGAATCACGCACCTGCCCCGAGCAATGGGGCAGAGTCTGGCGATGCCGGAGACCGGGTTCGTGCTGCGCGAGGTGCTCGTCGACGGGACCGCGCGTCCTCGTCTCGATCATGTCGACCTCGAGCTCGCCGAGACCGGCATCACCGTGCTTGCCGGGCCGTCGGGCTCGGGCAAGAGCACGTTGCTGCGCCTGCTGAACCGTCTCGACCGGCCCGACGGCGGAACGATCTCGTGGCGCGGTCGTGACCTCGACGAGCTCAACACCCTGGAGCACCGGCGCCGGGTCGGGATGGTGTTCCAGCGGCCCACCGTCGCGCCCGGCACCGTCATCGAGAACCTGCGCATCGGGGCGACCGACATCGACGACGAGTCGGCCGGCGACCTGTGCCGTCTCGTGCACCTCGACCCCGACCTTCTCGACCGCAACGCCGCCGAGCTGTCGGGCGGCGAGCGTCAGCGCGTGTGTCTGGCCCGAACGATCGCGACCGGGCCCGAGGTCATCCTCGCCGACGAGCCCACCTCGTCGCTCGACCCGGCGGCGACCGAGATCATCGAGGACCTCGCCCTGCGGTTCGCCCATCCGCAGAGCCCGATGCCCATCGGCTGGATCTGGGTGTCGCACGACCCGGCGCAGGTCCAGCGACTCGCCGACCGGGTGGTGGTGCTGAGCGACGGTCGCATCCTGGCGACGGGTACCGCTGAAGAACTGGCGACCTCCGACGATCCCCACGTGCGGCGAGCGGTCGGAGGCACGGTGTGAACGACGATCTTGCCGACATCGGCCTGGGTGGCCTGGCGATCTCGGGAGGGCTGATCGCGCTGGCCGTCGCCTTGTCGCTCGTGCGAAGGCTCGGTCTCGAACGCGACATCGTCGTGGCATCGGTGCGGGCCCTCGTGCAGCTCCTGCTCGTCGGTTTCGCGCTGAGGATCGTCGTCGACGACGACGACCCGCTCGTCTTCACCTGGATCTGGGTGGTGCTCATGGTGCTCGTCGCCGCGTGGACCGTGCATCGACGGGCTCCCGAGGTGCCGAACGTGATCCCGCTCGCCCTCGTCTCGTTCACCGCTGCGGCCGTCGTCACGCTGGGCGTGCTGTTCGGTCTGCGCGTGTTCGAGCCGACCGGTCGGGCGATCGTGCCCATCGCCGGGATGATGGTGGGCAACTCGATGACGGCCACCGTGGTGGTCGCTCGACGAATCGTCGCCGAAGCACGAGACCACCGCGACCTGATCGAGGCGCGTCTCGCCCTCGGTCTGTCGTCGAGTGATGCCTTCGCCCCCCACCTGCGTGATGCGCTGCGCACCGGGCTCGTCCCCCAGATCGAGACGACGAAGACGGTCGGCCTCATCGCGCTGCCCGGAGCGATGACCGGCCTGATCCTGGCCGGGGTCGAACCGGTCGATGCCGTGCGGGTGCAGGTGGCCGTGATGTACCTCGTGCTCGGGTCGGTCGCCACCACCGCGTCGGTGATGGCGCTCGGCCTCACCCGCCGGTTGTTCACTCCCGACCATCGGCTCGAAGTGGGTACCGGGTCGCCGAATCCGTAGCCTCGCCGCCGTGACCGATGCGATCTTCGTGCCCGATGGCGAACTCCTGATTCCCCAGCCGACCGCCTGCGGACCGTGGTTCCCGGGCGTACAACACGGTGGCGCCATCACCGGACTGATCGCCCGGGCGATCGAGGCCACACCCTCGGCCCAGCCGATGATGCTCACCCGGCTGACCGTCGACATGAGCCGGAAGGTGCCGATGGGGCCGACCAAGGTCGACGTCGAGGTCGTGCGCGACGGCAAACGGGTGCAGGCACTCGAGTGCCGCTACGTGGTCGACGGCGACATCGTGGGTCGGGCATCGGCCATGCGCATCCGTCTCGACGGTGGCGTGGTGGGTGCCGACAACCGAGTTGCCCCGTGGCCCGAGGACACACCTCCGCCCGGACCCGACGAGATCGGCGACCCGCACTTCATGTTCGACGGACTCGACTTCGTGCAGAACTTCACGATGCGACGAACCGAGCCGGAGCCCGGCCGCAGCGTGAGCTGGCTGCGGTTGAACGTGCCGTTCGTGGCCGGTGAGACGACGTCGCCGTTGATGTTCGCCGCCGCCGTGGCCGACATGATCCCGAGCGCAGGCAGCGTGATGGACTTCGAGAATTACCTCTCGGTCAACCCCGATCTCTCGATGCATTTCCATCGGCTGCCGGTGGGGGAGTGGATCGGCCACACCGCTCTCGTTCGGGTGTCACCCGACGGCTTCGGCCAGACCGACGCCCAGCTGTTCGATCTCACCGGCGGGATCGGCCGATCGCTCAAGAGCCTGTTGATCGACCCGCGCTGAGCGGCGGGCTACGTTCGGCCCGGTATGACCGACTCCCGCACGACCCGCGCCTCGACCCGGCCGAATGTCATCCTGATCAACTGTGACGATCTCGGCTACGGCGACCTCGGTTGCTACGGGTCCGAGGTGCACGACACGCCGGTGCTCGATCAGCTCGCGGCCGACGGGATGCGGCTGACCGACTTCTACGTGGCTTCGCCGGTGTGCACGCCGTCCCGCGGTGCCCTGATGACGGGCTGCTACCCGTCACGGTTCGGCTTCGACGACTTCAACGGGGTGCACGTGCTCTTCCCGGGCATGCCCTACGGCCTCAGCCCCTCGGAGGTCACCATCGCCCGGATGTTGAAGGACGCGGGCTACGCCACCCAGATGGTGGGGAAGTGGCACTGCGGCGATCAGCAGGAGTTCCTGCCCACCAACCACGGGTTCGACTCGTGGTTCGGTCTGCCCTACAGCAACGACATGGGCCGTCAGCGCAACGACATGACCCCGGAGATGCGTCAGGGCATGGTGGACTTCCTCGGCATCGAGCTCCAGGACGGCGACTATCCGCCGCTGCCGCTGATGCTCGACGACACGGTGCAGGAGGAGCAGCCCGACCAAGCCGCCCTCACCGAGCGCTATCTCCAGGAGTCGATCCGGTTCATGCGGGCGAACGCAGACGATCCGTTCTTCCTCTACTTCGCCCACATGTACGTCCACCTGCCGATCTACGTGCAGGACCGTTTCCGCGACGAATCTCGCAACGGGACCTATGGCGCGGCCGTCCGCTGCATCGACTGGGCCCTCGACGTGCTCCTCCACGAGCTCGACGCGCTCGGGCTCACCGACGACACCGTCGTGATCTTCACGAGCGACAACGGTGCATTGGCGCGGCCCGGGGAGGGCAGCAACCTCCCGCTGCGAGCCAACAAGGGCACCACCTGGGAGGGCGGGCAGCGGGTGCCGTGCATCGTGCGCTGGCCCGGCCACGTCCCCGCGGGGACCACCTCGTCGGAGGTGGCGACGGCCATGGACTTCCTGCCGACGTTCGCCGATTGGTGTGGTGGTGCGGTGCCCGACGACCGCACGATCGACGGACGCAGCCTCGTGCCGCTGTTGGAGGGGAGCGACCCCGCTTCGCCGCACGAGGCGTTCTTCTACTACCAGGGCAAGAACCTCGAAGCGGTGCGGGCCGGGAAGTGGAAGCTCCACGTCGCGAAGACGTCGTTCTTCTCCGAGGACAGCGCCGACATCGAGGAGCTCTACGACCTCGAGTCCGACGTCGGTGAGACGATCGACGTGGCGGCCGACCATCCCGACGTCGTCACCGAGCTGCGGGCCCACCTGGCCCGCGCCCGCGCCGATCTCGGTGACGGCGTGTCGTCCACGAAGGGCGCCGACGTGCGTCCCGTCGGCCGGGTCGACGATCCCGTGCCGCTCACGGTGTGGAACCCCGATCACCCGTACTACATCGCCGAATACGACCTCGCCGACCGGGGCTAGCGATATCTGGAGTGTCATACCCTTTCGGTATGTTTCGTGTATGGCGGTTTCGGAGTTGGATGATCTGAGCGAGGCGATCGGGTTGGCGGCGAAGGTCGACTACGCGCGGCTGCCCGGGTCTGAGGCCGAGGCGTCGGCTGAGGTGGTGCAGCGGTTGAAGGCGCAGTTGGCGGCGTTGGAGGCCGAGGTGGTCGGCGCGTACGACGCGTCGATGGCGTGGGCCGCGGGGCAGCATCGTTCGGTGAAGGTGGCACTGCGGCATCGCTGTCGGATGCACGGTGGTGAGGCCTCCGCGGTGGTGTCCTTGGCGCGGGCGTTGCGGTCGATGCCGGGTACCGCGTTGGCGTTGGCTGATGGGGTCATCACAGCGAATCATGCGCGGCGTCTGGTGCGGGCGTCGTCTCGGCCGGAGTTCGCCGACGCGGAGGCGTTTCTGTTGGGCAAGGCCGGGTCGTTGTCGTTTCGTGATTTCGAGCGGGCGGTCGCGTATTGGGAGCAGGTCGTCGACGAGGCCCGCCGCGGCGATGACCCGGAGCCTCCGGACCCGCGCGAGCAGAAGCGCGAGGCGTACGTGTCGACGACACTGTCGGACATGGTTCGCGTGGATGCGTGGCTCGACCCGGTCGGCGGAGCGGCGTTCAGCGAGGCGCTGCGCCGGATCGAGCAAGAACTGTTCGAGGCTGACTGGCAACAAGCCAGGGCCGAACACGGCGACGCCGTCACCGTAGACCGGCTGTGGCGCACCCCGGCGCAGCGGCGTGCCGATGCGCTGGTCGAGATGGCGGTGCGGGCCTCCACTGCGCCGGCGGGTGGGAAACGGCCGCTGCCGTTGGTGATCATCCACACCGACCTCGACACCTTCACCGTGGCGTTGTCGAAGTATCTCGGTGTCGAGGGCCCCGGACCGGTCGGTGGCACGGATGGCAACAGCGAGCGGCTGTGCGAGCTCGACGACGGCACCGTCATCAGCCCGGCGCAGATGATCGAACAAGCCCTGGCCGGTCATGTCCGGCGGTTGGTGTTCGAATCACCGGGGGTGATTCTCGACTACGGCCGCAAACAACGACTGTTCACCGGCGCTCTGCGAGAAGCGGTGTGCGCCAGAGACCGGGTGTGTGATCACGACGGCTGCGAGATCCCCGCCCGACACTGCGAAATCGACCATGTCCAGGATTGGGACCACGGTGGCCATACGGTGCACACCAACGGCAAAGCCCGCTGCAGCTACCACCACCGCAACTGGAAACCCAGGCCCGGCTAGCCCCGACTAGGTTCGGCGGATGGTCGACACCCCCTGGTCAGGTGATGCCTGCTCGCTCGTGGATGCGTTCCGTGCCGGTGAACGCTCGCCCGCGGAAGAACTCGAGGCGTGTCTCGGCGCGATCGAGCGCAGCGGACTGAACGCGTTCGCACACCTGGACCCGGACGGCGCACGCGAGGTGGCGGCGGCCGCCGATGTGTCCCTGCCGTTCGGTGGGGTGCCGTTCGGGATCAAGGAGCTCGAGCAGGTGAAGGGGTGGCCCTACACGGAGGCATCGCTGATCTTCAAGGATCGGATCGGCACCCACGACACCACTATGGTCACCCGGCTGAAAGCGGCCGGGATCGTGCCGGTCGGCTCCACCACGGCCAGCGAATTCGGCGGACTGAACGTCAGCGTCACCAAGATCAACGGGGTCACCGGCAACGCCTGGGATCCGACGCGCAGTGCTGGGGGGTCGTCGGGCGGAAGTGCGGCGGCGGTTGCCGGCGGTCTGATTCCGTTGGCCTGCGGTGGCGACGGTGGTGGCTCGATCCGTATTCCGGCCGGCTACAACGGCCTGCTGGGCATGAAGGGCACCTACGGGCGCATTCCCCGTGGTCCCCACACCTCGCTCAATCCCCACACTGTCGTACTGGGTTGTCTGGCCCGGTCGGTGCGTGACGCCGCCCGCTACTACGACGTCACCGCCGGTCACGATGCCCACGATCCCACGAGCCTCCCCGCCGTCGACGGGTGGGAGCGGGGTCTCGGCCGCCACGACCTGCGGGGCCGCAGGGTCGTGATCGACCCGACGCTCGGCGGTGTGGCCATCGACGATGCGGCGCGCGCGGTCGTCGACGATGCGGCCGACCAGCTCGTGGCCGATCTCGGGCTCGTGCGCGTCGACCTCCCGGTCGAGATCCCCCGCATGGGCGGCGAGTGGATGATGGGCAACATCTCGAGCCTCTATGGCGAGATCGAACACTTGTGGCCGAAGTGCGCGACCGACCTCACCGACGAGATCCGGGTGGCCGTCCAGCTCTCGGAGAACCTGTTCAACATGCGGGTGGCCGCGGCGGGCGAGATGCTCCGTCGCCGAGCGAACGACGCCATGGCCAGCCTGTTCGACGAGGTCGACTTCGTGATCACCTCGAGCAACCCCGGGCCTGCCTTCCCGGCCGCCGACGGCATGAGCAGCGATGCCCGGACGTTCATCGACTACGCCCGCGGCAACACGATGGCCCAGAAGGGATTTTCCGGTGTGCTCAAGGGCGCTCGGGTCATGGCCGGGTTCGCTCCGAAGACACCGCAACGTCTTCTCGCCGCCGGCACGAAGGGCTCCCCCGAGCTGCTCGACATGGGCGCGCTCACGATGCCGGCCAACCTGTCGGGAAACCCCGCAGTGTCGATCCCCGCCGGCGAGGTCGGCGGGCTCCCGATCGGCCTCCAAGTGATCGGACGCCACCACGAGGACGCCCTGCTGCTCGACCTCGCACTGCATGTCGAACGCGAACGGCCGTGGCCCCTCGTCGCCCCCGGGTCTACCCGCTGATGGGCTGGCGCAGCTTCACCGGGGTGGTGACCTCGGCGTAGAAGTCGTTGCCCTTGTCGTCGACGACGATGAAGGCGGGGAAGTTCTCGACCTCGATCTTCCAGACGGCCTCCATTCCCAGCTCGGGGAACTCGAGCACCTCGACCTTGCGGATCGAGTCCTTGGCGAGGCGGGCGGCGGGGCCGCCGATCGAACCGAGGTAGAAGCCGCCGTGGTTGGCGCACGCTTCGGTGACCTGGCGCGAGCGGTTGCCCTTGGCCAGCATCACCATCGATCCGCCGGCCGCCTGGAACTGCTCGACGTAGGAGTCCATGCGCCCGGCGGTGGTGGGACCGAATGAGCCGGATGCGTAGCCCTCGGGGGTCTTGGCCGGACCTGCGTAGTAGATGGCGTGATCGCGCAGGTACTGCGGCATCGGTTCGCCGGCGTCGAGGCGCTCCTTGATCTTGGCGTGGGCGATGTCGCGGCCGACGACCAGGGTGCCGGTGAGGGAGAGGCGCGTCTTCACCGGGTACTGACTCAACTGATTGCGGATCGCGTCCATCGGCTGGTTGAGGTCGACCTCGATCACCTCGGCCGAGAGGTCGTCCGCCGCGGCCTCGGGCAGGAAGCGGGCGGGATCGGTCTCGAGCTGCTCGAGGAACACGCCCTCGGCGGTGATCTTGGCTCGGGCCTGGCGGTCGGCCGAACACGACACGGCGATGCCCACGGGATTCGACGCACCGTGGCGGGGGAGACGGATGACCCGCACGTCGTGGCAGAAGTACTTGCCGCCGAACTGGGCACCGATGCCGAACTCCCGCGTCTGTTCGAGGATCTTCTGTTCCCACTCGAGGTCGCGGTAGCCGTGTCCGGTGGCGGCGTCGCCCGTGGTGGGGAGCGCGTCGAGATAGTGAGCCGACGCGAGCTTGGCCGTCTTCAGGTTGAACTCCGCCGATGTACCGCCCACGACCAGAGCGAGGTGATACGGCGGACATGCCGAGGTGCCGATCGCCCGGAGCGACTCGTCGAGGAAGTCGACGAGTGAGGTCTCGTTGAGCAGCGCCTTGGTCTTCTGGAACAGGAACGACTTGTTGGCCGAACCGCCGCCCTTGGCCATGAACAGGAACTCGTAGCCGGCGCCCGGCTTCGTGTAGAGCTCGATCTGGGCAGGGAGATTGTTGCCGGTGTTCTTCTCCTCGAACATCGAGATCGGCGCCAGCTGGGAGTAGCGGAGGTTGGTCTGGGTGTAGGTGTCGTGGATGCCACGCGAGATCCACTCGGCGTCGTCGGCGAGGGTCAGGACCCGGTCGCCCTTCTTGCCGGTGACGATGGCGGTGCCGGTGTCCTGACACATCGGGAGCACACCGGCGGCGGCGATGTTGGCGTTGAGCAGCAGCTCGGTGGCCACGAACACGTCGTTGGGGGAGGCCTCGGGGTCGTCGATGATCGACGCGAGCTGTTCGAGGTGTTCGGTGCGCAGATAGTGGGCGATGTCGTGCATCGCTTCACGGGTGAGCGTCTGGAGGACTTCAGGCTCCACCTTCAGCAACGTCGTGCCCTCGACCTCGACGGTGGACACCCCTTCGGTGGTGAGCAGGCGGTACTTCGTCGTGTCGGGGCCGACGGGGAGAAGATCGGAGTAGGCGAACTCGGTCATGGCTCCACGCTACTGCTCAGTACCCTCTCGTCATGAGCCGGAAGGGGACGCGATGAGCGCCGACGAGACCCTCGATCGCATCGCCCACGCGTTCAACCCGGCAGAGTGGCGAGGCCGCTCCCTGGTGATCGCCATCGTGGTGTTCGTGTTCGTCGCCGTGGTCACCGTGGTGCAACGGGCGTTGGTCTCCGACAGCACCATGGCGTGGGTGATCACCGGCATTCATGGCGCTCTCGTGGCCGTGGTGGTGCCGCTGCTGGTGAGGCGAACCGTGCGAGAGTGGCGGGCCGCTCAGCCGAGCGGGGTGCCCGAATAGGCGACCGGGTCGCCGGCCGCCGGAATGTTCGGCCGGCTCCAACTCGTGAGCGCGGCGACGGCTTCGGCCACGACACGCCACTCGACGGGGTCCCAGCCTTCGGCCTTCGCCGTGACCTGGCCGTCCTGGCGGAGCAGGGCGAACGCCGGTGCCTGCTCGATTCCGAGGCTCTTCACGACGGCGCCGTCGGGGTCGGCGAATGCGAGGACGTCGTCGGCGTAGGGGCCGAGGAAGCGCTTGGCGTCGTCGACGGAACACGTGACGATCCAGCAGTTCCGGCAATCGGCCTCTCGGAAGTGCTGGAGGATGCGCCTCGAGGTGTCGAGCAGCCACGCGCTCTCGTGGGTGAACGGGTCGAGCACCACGGGAACGAGCGGGAAGGTCGTCAGCCAGTCGCCGAGGGGGCGAGGCTCACCTTCGAGCGGCTGGAGATCGAGGTCGAGAGCAGCGGTCACCACGGACGTGAAAGCTAGCGCAGCGTGCGGCCCACGGGTCACATCGGGGAGGATACGATCCCAGCGTGCACCCGATGGAGCGTCTCCGCTACGTGGCTCGTGCCGGCGATGCGCCGACGGCGCCGCTGGTCCGTGAGGCTGCGCTGGCGCTCGCCTCGTTCGCACACGACCCCGTGGAGCTGCTCACGGCGTGTCGCCAGCTGATCGAACGCCGGCCCACCTCAGGGCCGCTCCTGTGGCTCGCGGCGAGAATGGTGACGGGCGCCGACCCCGGTACCGAGGCGTGGGACGCCGTCGAAGCCCTCGAACGCGACACCACGATGCGGGAGCTGGCCCACGCCCTGCCCGCCGATGCCTCGGTCCTCGTCATCGGTGCCGCGGAGATCTGCGGTGAGGCCGTCCTGGCCCGTCCGGATGTCGAGGTCCTTGTCGCCGACACCGTGGGCGAGGGCTACGGGCTGGTCCGCACGCTCGAGGCCCGTGACCACCAGGTCATCGACGTGCCGGCGGCCGGACTCGGCGCCGCCGCGGCCGCCGTCGACGTCGTGTTGCTCGAAGCCGATGTCATGCACGACGCGGCGGCGCTGGCCCGCAGCGGATCGCTGGCGGCCGCCGCTGTGGGGCACTATTGCGGGATCCCGGTGTGGCTCGTCGCCGGCGTCGGTCGGGTGGTTCCCGCCCGCATGTTCGATTGGGTGGCCGACCGGTCCGCCGACGTGGACCCCTGGGATGACACCGTGGAAGCCTTGCCGCTCACCCTCGTCGACTCGGTCATCGGGCCGTCCGGCCCCCAACCCGTCGCCGAGATCCCGTACCGCATCGACTGTCCGATCGCGCCGGAACTGTTCCGGTGAGCGCAGGTCGTCGGGCGCTGGTCGCGCTCGGGTTCGTCGGCGTGTTCGCGGCGGGGGCGGTGCTCGGGGCGAACACCCTGGACACCGCCGATGACGATGGGCCGACCATGGCGGCCGACGTCGATGGTGGCTCCGACACCGCGGAGGCGCCCTCGTCGACGTCGACCACGACCGCGAGCACCACCACCACCGTGCCGCCGCCCCGCACCGCAACGCTCGCCTTCACCGGCGATCTCCTGCCGCATTCGCCGGTGGTGAACGCGGCCGCCGCCAACTACTCGAGTGCCGATGGCAGCACGGGCTGGGACTTCCGCCCGATGTTCGACGAGGTGCGGCCGATTCTCTCCGCCGCCGATCTCGCGATCTGCCACGTCGAGTCGCCGGTCTCGAGCGACGACACCAACCTGAGCGGCTATCCGGTGTTCAACGCCCCGCGGGCGCTGGTCGAAGCGGCGATCGACGCCGGCTACGACGGGTGCAGTACGGCATCGAACCATGCCTTCGACCGCCGCAGCGATGGGGTCCTGTCCACGATCGAGGTGTTCGAGCAGCTCGGGTTGCCCCAGGCCGGCATGGCTGCCGATGCCGCCCACGACCTCGAGCCCGTGATCTACGACGTGAACGGCATCGCCATCGCCCACATCTCGGCGACCTACTCGCTCAACGGCTTCGTGCTTCCCGACGACGCGCCCTACCTCGTCGACCTGATCGATCCGGCGCAGATCATCGCCGAGGCCGCCCTGGCCAAGGAGGCCGGCGCCGAGTTCGTGATGGTGAGCCTGCACTGGGGCAACGAGTACCAGCACACCCCGTCGGCC
Organism: Acidimicrobiales bacterium; assembly: GCA_040219515.1. Lineage (NCBI taxonomy): Bacteria > Bacillati > Actinomycetota > Acidimicrobiia > Acidimicrobiales > Acidimicrobiales bacterium. Next base: position 93,155 of record JAVJSI010000009.1, on the reverse strand, counting down.
GCCCAGGACCAGTGGCTCTCGGAGATCCTCCCGAGTGACGAGGTCGATCTCGTCATCGGCCACCACGCCCACGTCGTGCAGCCGGTCGACAAGGTCGGCGACGAGTGGGTCGTCTTCGGCCTCGGCAACTTCTTGTCGAACCAGTCGGCCAACTGCTGTGTGGCCGCCTCGCAGGACGGCATGATCGCCCATGTCACCCTGCTCGAGGGCGCCGACGGTTCGATCGCCGTCGACGGGGTCGCCTATACCCCGACCTGGGTCGATCGAGCCGAGGGCTACGTCATCCGGGTGGCCGACGGCACCCCCGGTCGCGAGGGCTTGGCCGACACACTGGCGGCATCGGCGGCCCGTACGGCCGAGGTGGTCATGAGCCGACTCGGTCCGGCCGACGGACTGACCGCGGCCTCTCCGGAGCAGTAGCGCGCTAGAACGCCACGCCGTTCTTCGAGACGTCGAGGTAGGCGAGGAGTTCCTCGAAGGTCATCGGCCGGGCGAACAGGAAGCCCTGGGCGTAGTCGCAGCCGAGCATCGACAGCCGGGTCATGGCCGACGGGGTCTCCACGCCCTCGGCCACGACGTCGAGACCGAGGTTCTGGCCGAGCGCCACGATCGACTTCACGATGGTCGCGGCGGATTCGTCGCCCTCGCCCATGGCGATGATGTAGGACTTGTCGACCTTGATCTCCGACACCGGCAGACTCTGGAGATTCGACAGGCTCGAATGACCGGTGCCGAAGTCGTCGACCGATCCGCGGATGCCGAGGCGGCGGAGGCGCTCGAACACGCCGTGGGCGAGCAGCGGGTCGTCCATCATCTGGGTCTCGGCGAGCTCGATGATCGTGCGGCCGCCGGGGAGTCCGCTCTGCTCGAGGGTGTTGCGGATCGTGTCGACGAAGGTCGACTCGTAGAGGTTGCGGACCGACACGTTGACGGCGAGGTCGACGGGGAAACCGGCCCGCGCGAGGCGGCTGACGTCGTGGGCTGCGGTCCCGAACACCCAGCGGGTCAGCGGCCGGATGACGCCGGAGACCTCGGCGACGTCGATGAACTCGGCGGGGCCGATCAGTCCGCGTTCGGGGTGGTTCCAGCGAACGAGCGCCTCGACCCGGACCACGCGGGCCGAGGAGAGCTCGATCACGGGCTGATAGTGCACCTCGAGTTGGTCGTCGTCCACGGCGTGACGGAGCTGCCCGACCAGCGTGAGACGATCGAGGTTCGGCTGATCGCGGACGGGGTCGTAGACGGCGACGCCGCCCCCGCGCCGTTTCGCGACGTACATGGCGATGTCGGCGTGCTTGCGGAGCGACTCCGCGTCATCACCGTGATCGGGATAGAGCGCGACGCCGACGCTGGCGCCGCAGTGCAGCGACATGCCGTTGATGTCGTGGGGCTCGTCGAAACAGGCGAGTACCCGCTCGGCCGCCCGCAGCGTGCGCCGGGGCGACACGTCGTCCGTGAGCAGCACGGCGAACTCGTCACCGCCGAGGCGAGCCACCGTGTCGACCGCCCGCAGCGAAGTGCGGAGACGTTCGGCGACCATGACGAGCAGACGATCTCCCTGGTCGTGTCCGAGCGTGTCGTTGACCTCCTTGAACTGATTCAGGTCGAGCAGCAGCAGTGCGACGGGTTGCTGGTCGCGGCGAGCTGCGTCGATGCCGTGGCGGAGACGATCCTCGAGCAACGCCCGGTTCGGTAGTCCCGTGAGCTCGTCGTGCAACGCCTGGTGGCGAAGGGCGCGGGCGGTGATGACGCGAGCGGTCACATCGACCACGTTCAGTCCGAGCAGTTCACCGGAGATGGGGAAGGCCTCGAGGCTGATGATGCGTTCGCCTTCGGCGCGGAGGTCGCCGGCCTCGGCCTGTCGCTGAGGCTGGCCTGTTCGCCGGGCGTCGGTGAGGAGGCGGACCATGCCGGCCACCCCGGGGCCGTCGAGCGCGTCGGCCAGCGTCGAGTGGACGAGCGCACTCGCCGGGAGGCCGGTCAACGCTTCGTATGCGGGGTTGACCGAAATGGTCGTGAACCGGCCGTCCGGCTCGGCCCGCACGACGAGGAGCCCCACCGGCACCCGGTCGACCAGTTCGGCGAGGTTTCGGTTCGATTCGCGGACCTCGACCTCGTCGGTGATGTCGACGACCACACCGCGCGCCGTCACCCGGCCCTGGGCATCGGACTCCACTCGGACGCGGTCGCGGACGTGGCGGAGTTCGCCGGCGTCGTCGGTGATCCGATAGGTGATCTCGTGCGCACGGCCGGCATCGATGGCCTCCTTGGACTGTTGGGCCACCAGCGCCCGTTCGAGGGCCGGAACCCGCCCCAGCCAGGTGCCGGGGCCGACCAGGCACTCCGGGTCGATGCCGAGAACGGCCTGCGTGTCGCCGGACACCGCGACGTCGTCGAACGGGTAGGGGTGGGCTTCCCAGACGACGGCATCGATACCGGAGAGGAGATCGTCGGTGCCCTGCCGAGCGGCGCGTTCGGCATCGGCGATGACGGCGACGAAGACCGTCACGCCGGTCGAGACGGCGAGATAGGTGGCGACGTAGAGCGCGCCGTCGCCGACGTCGTAGCGCAGCGCCGCACCGAACAACAGCGGCGCGCCGGCGAGCGTGGCGGCGAGCGTCGGTCGCCACCCGGTCGTTGCGGCCTGGCTGGTCGAACCCAGCATGACGATGAGCGCAGCCGGGGCGAGTTCGGGTTGGATGGAGATGACCGCAGCGCTGAGCGCAGCATCGGCGATCGGGAGCCACCAGGGAGCCGACCGGACATGCGCCATCAGTGCGCGGAGGGCGACATTGGCCGGAACCGAGAACCCCAGGATGAACACGGCTATGGCCGTGTCGACGGCGGCTGCGGGAATCAGCGCGACGGCGCCCAGCAGCGCGAGGGCCACGATCCTGATCTCGAAGAACAGCCGCCACAGATCTCGTTCGAACGAGGCGAGCGGTCGCCGCTGAAGTCGCCTCACGCGTGCCTCCCTTCGTTCTCCTTCGGCGCGCCCGTCATGTGACCTGAGTGCCGGATCGCGTAGGTTTCGGGAAATGGTCGAACGGTCGGAATCACTCGAGTCGATGCTGCTGGCGTGGGCGGATGAAGGGCTTCGTGACCTCCCCTGGCGGCGGACCCGTGACCCCTGGGCGGTCCTCGTCTCGGAGACCATGTTGCAACAAACCCAGGTCGATCGCGTCGTCGACCGATGGGTTGTCTTCCTCGAACGCTTTCCCGACCCGGCGACCTGCGCGACGGAACCGGCGGCCGAGATCCTGCGGGAGTGGGCGGGGCTCGGCTACAACCGCCGCGCCCTCATGCTGCATCGGGCGGCGCAGGCCATTCACGAGCGGCACGGGGGAGTGGTGCCGTCGGATCTGGATTCGCTGCGCGCCCTGCCGGGCGTCGGCCCCTACACGGCTCGGGCGGTGCGCGCTTTCGCATTCGAGCTCGCCTCGGCGCCGGTCGACACGAACATCGGGCGGGTGCTGGCTCGGGTCACGGGACGTCGGCTGGCGCCACGGGAGGCGCAGCAGATCGCCGACGACCTCGTGCCGGCCGGGAGGGTGTGGCAGTGGAACCAGGCGATCATGGAACTCGGCGCGCTGGTGTGCACGAAGCGCTCGCCGGGCTGTGCGTCGTGTCCGGTCGCGTCCGGCTGCACGTGGCTCGGGTCCGGTCCGGATCCGGCCGACGGCTCGGCCGGCGTGAGCCGCCGCCAGGCCGCCTTCGAGGGGTCGGATCGCCAGCTTCGCGGTCGCGTGATCGACGTGTTGCGGCGAGGACCCCAGATCGCGGCGGCGTTCGCGGCCACCGTCGCGCCCGACGATGCGGACCGAGGGATTCGGGTGATCGATGGACTCGTCGCCGATGGCCTGGTCGAACGGCACGACGACCTGTTGCGACTACCGGGTGATGCTCAGTCGGGGCCGGTGAGCGCACCCAGGAGTGCATCGATCGCCTGATCGGCGATCGCGACCATCTCCTCGTCGGTCCGATCCTGGATCGGGTGCGGTGTGAGTACGTGGGCCACGTCGAGTCCGAGGGCCTTCGACTGGCCGTCGGCGGCGTCGGCGAACTCGACGGTGGCCACGAAGACCCCCGGAATGCCTCGTCGTTCGAGATCGTTGATGTCGTGCACACTGCACGTCGTGCAGCTGCCTCAATCGGCGAGTGCTTCGATCACCGCGTCACAGCTCGTGGCGATCTCGTGACGGAGATCGACGGGCGCCGGCTTGGTGAACGTCGGTTTCGCGAAGCGCTTCACCGAGGCGCCCAGCGCAGTGAGCTTCTCTTCCACCCGGTCGAGGAACACGTTGCCGCGAGGCTTGGAGATGTCGAGCAGACCGACGGTCAGACCGTTGAGTGATTCGGGCCGGGCGACCCGTTCTCGGACCTCGGGTCGAAGTTCCCCGGTGGGGTCGAGCACCGTGGTCTTCGAGAGCACTGTCGTCATGGCTTGATCTCCCTCGTCACGTGATCTCCCTCGTGACGGTGAGACTACCCATCTCGCCGGTCACCCACCCGCCGATGGCTGCGGAGAAGAGCCCCGCGTGGCTGCCGCCGTGGACCACGTGGATGCCGCCGGGCGGGAACTTCGACAGCTGCATGTCCTTCACGAACTCGGGCATGCCCTCCTCGATGCCGTCGGCACCGGCGATGATGTCGGCACCGTCGACCATCAGGTGGGACTCGAGTTCCTCGAGGAAGCGGGCTCGGTCCCAACCGGCGTCGCGGTAGCGGTTCATGTGTTCGGGGGACATCACGATGATGGTCTCGAACTGCATCACCATCCGGGGGCTCGCGTAGGTGCGCAGCATCTGGGCAAAGTGGCGGGTCAGCGAGTCCGCCGAGCGGGACTTCTGGTCGAAAAGGAGGCGGGGTCCCTCACCCGGGAACAACGTGACGGTGGAGGCCGAGGCGTCGAATCCCCGGGACCGGGCCAGCGACTCCCATGGCGAACCCGCCTCGTCCTCGGCGAAGCACAAGCCGATCTTGCCGGGGTTGCCCTGCGTCGCACGGTCGACGCCGCCGGGCTTGCCGCCTCCCACATTGCGGATGACGAGCTGGAGTGCACGGCCGATGGTGCTGTTCGCCCGGTTGCCCTGGCCGAGCAGGTTGAGCCCGCTGTTCATGCCGATCTGTTCGCAGATCGGCCCGTTGACGACGAGTACCGGACCGACCGGCATCGTGGTGGCGAGCAGGCCGTGCATGTTGAACTCGTCGGTGCACGCGGCTTCGACCGCGGTGAGCACGACGGGAAGATATTCCGGCTTGCAGCCGGCCATCACCGCGTTGATCGCGACCTTCTCGACGGTGCATTCCACGAGGTCGGGCGGCGCGATGGCGACGATGTCGTCGGGGGCCCGGGTGGTGCCCTCGAGCATGCGGAGAACGCGGGCCTCGGTGGGCGGTACGACGGGAAGCCCGTCACTCCAGCCGCGATCCCACATCGCCTCCCACTCGTCCTCCAGTACCGCGATCTCGACCCGGCGGCTCCGCAGCGTGGAGCCGGAGAACCGCACGGCCAACTCGTCGGCGAGGTTGGGGTCGACGCTCAGCGACCCGCACCCGGGACGCCAGTCGGGCAGCCCCTCGCCGAGACCGCTGGTGCCGGTGAAGGTCTCCCACTGATCTCGTGACCAGCCCTCGATGCGTTCGGTCACCTGCCCGTCGTCGACGCGGACCAGCGTGGGCACCGCGTCGATGTCGTGGTGCCACGAGAGCGCCAGATCCTCGTCGTGGATCACCCAGTCGGCCACCGTCGGGAACCCGGCGTCGTCCTGGCTGATGACCGTGAGCGCGGCTCGGGCCGCGAGGTCCTCGAGCACCGGTGCCACGAGCACGCACGTCGGGCAGTCCCGCTTGACGATGGCGACCAGCCCGTCGGGCAACCGTGGGGGAGCCGAGTTCGGTGATGTTGGCGGAGGCATCTCGTCACCCTAGCGACGACTGCGGGTGAGAATTCCGTCACACGACCCTCGACGGGACGGGGTTACGTTGACTAGTTTCGAATGTTCATGGGGGATGAATATTCGATTGACGTTTCCTTTCACGGCGTCCGCGGCTCCACGCCGTGCAGCTGTCCCTCGGTGCAACGCTACGGCGGCAACACGAGCTGCGTCTCGATCGAAGCGCCCGGCCACGACCCGATCGTGCTCGACCTCGGTACCGGCCTGCGGCCCTGGGGATGCTCGATGACCCCGGGAGATCCGGTCACGGTGCACGCCCTCGTCACTCATCTGCACTGGGACCATGTGCAGGGCCTTCCCTTCTTCATGCCGCTCCAGTCGGCCGAGACGGAAGTGCACGTCTACGGCCCCGCCGACGGCGGCCAGACCATGGCCGAGACATTCGCGAAGTTCATGAGTCCGCCCTACTTCCCGATCGAGGTCGCCGACCTGCCGGCGACCGTCGAGTTCCACGACGCCCACCACGACGATCTGGTCATCGACGGGTCGGCGGTGATGGTCCGGCCGGTTCCGCACTGTGGGAAAACGAACGGGTATCGAGTCACCCGCAATGGTGTCTCGGTCGCCTACATCCCCGACCACCAGGAGCCGGTGGATCGACCCGGCTACGTCGATCCGGCCGTACTCGAACTCTGCGCCGGGGTCGACGTGTTGATCCACGACGCCCAGCTGTGGCCCGACGAGTTCGCGCTGAAGTCGAACTGGGGACACTGCACGCCGGAGTATGCGGTCGAGGTGGCGGCGCAGGCGGGCGTGTCCACGCTCGTGCTCTTCCATCACGACCCGTCGCACACCGACGAAGACCTCGACGAGATGACCGAGCGCATCACCGCTCGCGCCGCGTGCCGTGGAATCGACGCCGTCGTCTGCGCCACCGAGGGTCTGAAACTCTCGGTCACCGCCCGCTCCTGAGACGGCGCTACCGTGCCCTGCCGAAGGCAGGCCGGGTAGGCCCGGGTGGAAGGACAGTTGAGGAGCAGAACATGACGATCGATTCCAGCGAATACCGACGGGTGCTCGGACACTTCCCGACCGGTGTGACGGTCGTGACGGGGGTCGACGACGCCGGCCCCACGGGGATGGCGATCGGATCGTTCGCCAGCGTCTCGCTCGATCCGCCGCTGGTCATGTTCTGTCCGAGCGCGACCTCGGCCACATGGCTGCGCATCCAGGAGACCGGGGCGTTCTGCGTCAACGTGCTCGGTCACGACCAAGCCGACGTCTGCGGGGTCTTCGCCAGCAAGGTGGACGACAAGTTCGCGGGCATCGAATGGACCACCGACCACACGGGGGCGCCGTTGATCCCGGGCGCGCTGGCCACGATCGACTGCTCGATCCACGCCGTCCACGACGGCGGCGACCACGACATCGTCGTCGGTCTGGTGCAGTCCATGAAGACCTCCGAGGATGCGCCGGCCCGCGGGCCGCTCGTGTTCTTCCAGGGCGGCTACGGCCGCTACCAGGGGCTCTAGTCGTGCCGATCTACGCGATCGGCGACCGGGTACCCGAGATCCACGAGACGGCCTACATCCACCCGGAGGCCACCATCATCGGCAGTGCCGTGATCGGGCCGCGCGCTTCGGTGTGGCCGCAGGCCGTGATCCGAGCCGATGACAACACCATCGAGGTCGGCGAGGGATCGTCGATCCAGGACGGCGCGGTGTTGCACTGCACCCCGTTTCACCCCACCACCGTGGGGCGTTTCGTGACGGTGGGACACCTCGCCCACCTCGAGGGTTGCCGGGTGCTCGATCACGCGCTCATCGGCACCGGCAGCATCGTGCTGCACGAGGCGATCATCGGCGAGCACGCCCTCGTCGGTGCGGCCGCGATGGTGCCCGGCAAGGTCGAGGTGCCCCGTTGCGCGATGGCGCTCGGCGTGCCCGTCAAGATCCGCGAGGACGCAGTGCCCGAGGGGCATTCCCAACTCAACGTCGACACCTACATCCGTCGCGCCGAGTTGTTCGCGTCCGAACTTCGCCGGATCGACTGAGCCCACCCGATTCTGCTGCCCGTGCCGTCGGCCGATCCCTTTCGAATCCTGGTGGTCTGCACGGCCAACATCTGCCGCTCGGTGATGGCCGAACGGTTCCTGGTCCGCGACGTCGAACAGCGCGGCCTGGCCGGCGTCGCCGTGTCCTCCTGTGGGCTCCTGTTCGATGGCGAGCCGGCCTCGGACACGGTGCTCTCGGTGCTCGCCGAGTCCTCGCTCGACGCCGCGGATCATCGGTCGCGTGTCGTCACCCCGGAGCTGGTGAACGGTGCCGACCTGATCGTCACCATGGAGCGCGCCCACGCCCGCGAGATCACCATGGCCACCGAGGGCGACAGCACCAACATCCACACGCTCGGCGCGCTGGTGGACTGGCTGCGGACGCAGGAGGAGCTCGACGGTTCGCCCGACCGACGCGTGCGTGCGTTCGCCGAGCAGCGCCGGCCCTCGGACCTCCTCGGCTCGGGCACCGACGAGGTCGAGGACCCCCACGGTCGCTCCAAGCGGTTGCATCGCAAGGCCGCGGCGCGGATCGAGGATCTCTGTACCGGGCTGCTCGACGGGCTCTATGGCGGCACCCCGCAGCAGGTCGGTTCGCCGGAGCGCTGAGATGGGCCAGAATACCTACAGCTCGTTGCCCCGCGAGCCGAAGCATCGGTGTGGACCTGCCGCTGCCGGCGAGGCATCGCGAGGGTTTCCTCCGGGAGATCGACAACCGGAGTTCACGCGCGGGCTCGGCCGCCGTGGGCATTCCGTCGCCCGGGGCGCTCGGGCGAGGCGTGGGTGCGCCCTCGGGCACGCTCGTGTTCATCAATCTCGTGGGCGGCGTCGACGGGCTCAGCGTGGTGGTTCCCCACGCCGACCCCGCGTATGCGATTCGCCGACCCGCTCTCGCGATCTCGCCACCCGGTGAGCGCTACGGCGCCATCGACATGGGTCGCGGACTCGGACTCCATCCGGCCCTTTCCCCGCTGCACGCGATGTTCGGACGTTCGGACCATCTGGCGCTGATCTGCGGGGTCGGCGTGCCCGACGTGCACGGCGGGGACCGCAACCACCTGCCATCCCGGGAGTTCCTCCACCAGGGGGGCCGGGACGAGCCCGACGGATGGGCGACGCGCCTGTTGCGCTTCGAGGGACTGGGCAGCGAGTCGGTCTGGTCGTTCGGTTCCGCCCCGCACGCCATGTTCGACGGGCTGGCGACCGCGATGGTCGAACAAGTCCCCGTGGTGTCGGTGGGCCGTCACTTCGACGAGTCACCGCCGCCGATCGACCCTCGCAACAGTCATGTCGGAACGCTGGGCGGCTCGTCCATCGAGGCGCGCTGGTCTGATGCAAGCTGGACCGCGCCCGCCGACCGGCTCGCCCGCGGCTACCCCGAAGGCGGTCTCAGTCGCTCGCTCGCCGCGACCGCCGACATGATCCGCACCGATCCGCGGCTGCGCATCGTGGCGATCGACCACCCGGGCTATGACACCCACGTCGATCAGGGTGATGGGCGCGCCGGCGTGCTCACCCACAAGCTCGACCGGCTCGCCCGGGCCCTCACGGCCTTCTGGAGCGACCTCGCGCGCACGCGGGGGACCGGCGACGGTCGCGATCCCGGGCCGGTCACCATCATCCTGGTCAGCGAGTTCGGTCGGGCGATCGACGAGAACGACAGTGGCGGCACCGAGCACGGCCGTGGCGGAGTGGCCATCGTCCTCGGTGATCAGGTGGTCGGGGGAATCCACGGTGACATGCCGTCGCTCGCCGACGACGAGGTGTGGCCGGTGACCGTCGATGTCCGCCGCGTACTCGCCGATGCTGCCGCCAGCCACGGCTTCCGTCCGTGGCGCGGCGGGGTGTTCCAACAGCTGCCGTTGCCGAACCGGTCGCTGGGTTTGTTACTATCTCCATAGGAGAAATTCCAAGACCGCGGCAGACACGGAGATCGCAATGAGCACCGCTGACAGCCTGGACCTCGGCAAGTACCAGCTCGGCTGGGCCGACGAAGAGGACTACGTCTTCAAGCCCAAGAAGGGCCTCAACGAGGAGATCCTCCGCGAGATGTCCTGGCTCAAGGGCGAGCCGCAGTGGATGCTCGACATGCGCCTGAAGTCCTATCGACGCTTCGGCGCGCGCCCGATGCCCCACTGGGGTGGCGACATGTCCGGGATCGATTTCGACGACATCTTCTACTACATCAAGCCCAAGGGCGGCCTCAACGACGACTGGGACGAGGTGCCCGAGTCGATCAAGAACACCTACGAGAAGCTGGGCATCCCCGAAGCCGAGCGAAAGTACCTGGCCGGCGTCACCGCCCAGTACGAATCCGAGGTCGTCTACCACAAGAACCGTGAGGATCTCGAGGCCCAGGGTGTCCTGTTCTCCGACATGGACACCGCACTGCGCGAGTACCCCGAACTCGTGCAGCAGTACTTCGGCAAGATCATCCCGCCCAACGACAACAAGTTCTCCGCGCTGAACAGCTCGGCCTGGTCGGGCGGCTCGTTCATCTACGTCCCGCCCGGCGTGCAGGTCGAGATGCCGTTGCAGGCCTACTTCCGCATCAACGCCGAGAACATGGGTCAGTTCGAACGCACCCTCATCATCGCCGACGAGGGTTCGCAGGTGCACTACATCGAAGGATGCTCGGCGCCCACCTACACGTCGGACTCATTGCACTCCGCCGTGGTCGAGATCGTGGTGAAGCCGTCGGCCCGGGTCACCTACACGACCATCCAGAACTGGTCCGACAACGTCTACAACCTCGTCACCAAGCGGGCCTATGTCGAAGCCGAGGGCCACATGGAGTGGATCGACGGCAACATCGGCTCCAAGCTCACGATGAAGTACCCGGCCGTCGTGCTCGCCGGCCCCAAGGCGTCGGGCGAGGTGCTCTCCGTGGCCTACGCCGGCCCCGGTCAGCACCAGGACACCGGCGCCAAGATGATCCACGCGGCACCCGAGACCACCTCGAAGATCGTGTCCAAATCCATCTCGAAGGACGGCGGCCGCACCTCCTATCGAGGCCTCGTGCGAGTGGAGGACGATGCCTACGGCTGCAAGAGCCATGTGCAGTGCGACGCCCTGATCCTCGACGAGGACTCCGTTTCCGACACCTACCCCTACATGGAGGTGGGCTCGGGTGACGCCGTCATCGGCCACGAAGCCACCGTGTCCCGCGTCGCCGACGAGCAACTGTTCTACCTGCGCAGTCGCGGGCTCACCGAGGAACAGGCGATGGGCATGATCGTCAACGGATTCATCGAGCCGATCACCCGCACCCTGCCCATGGAATACGCGGTCGAGTGGAGTCGCCTCATCGAACTCCAGATGGAAGGCAGTGTCGGTTAACGCCGATGCCGGACGGTCGTGAACCCGGCCGCTGGATCGAGCACGGGCAGCGCTTCGTCTACGAGAGCGACTGGATGTCGATGGCCCTCGTCGATGTCGAGACGCCGTCGGGGCGGCGGTTCGAGCATCATGCCGTGCGGTTCCCGAACGAGGCCGTGGGCACGCTGGTGGTCGTCGATGCCCACGTGCTGCTGATCTGGCGACATCGATTCATCACCGACACCTGGGGGTGGGAGCTGCCCGCCGGCGGCGTCGATGCCGGTGAGACGGTCACCGAGGCCGGCCACCGCGAATGCGTCGAGGAGAGCGGATGGGCGCCGGGGCCGCTGACACCGGTGATGACCTGGCATCCGAGCAATGGTGCCACCGATCAGCGGTTCCACGTCGTCCGCGCCACCCAGGCCGTCGAGGTGGGCGAGCCCACCGATCCCGACGAGGCCCTTCGGGTCGAGTGGGTCGCCCTCGACCGCATCGCCGGCTTCGTGCGGGACGGACTGCTCGGTGACGGCCTCAGCGTCATGGGTCTGTTGTCGGAACTCGCGGGGATCTCCGCCGCCTGACCCGGTGCCCGAACCGTGGGATGGCACGCCACAATGGAGCACATGCCGATGCGCCAGGACTGCAAGTACTTCGAGTCGCGGAGCTATCCGAACGGGGACACCGTCCGGAAGTGCGACCTCGATCTGGCACCCGAAGCGCCATGGCGCTGCCCCGACGACTGTGCGCGGTACACCCGCCGCCTGGCCGACGTGAACTGGGTCCACGGGGCGCTGGTCACGCCCGAGACGCCGCCCGAACCGGCCGGTCTGGGCGACGACGACAGTATTGCGGCCCTCTTGGACGCGGCCGAGGACATCATCAACGAGGCGGTGCCCGGTGCCCTCGCCGATCTCGATGCCGAGCGCCAGAAGCGCCGGGGTGGCCGTGTCCGACGAATGCTCGGTCGCCCCTCACCGAGGAGCACGACACCGAAGGGCAAGAAGCCGAAGGGCAAGAAGCCGAAGGGTAGGAAGCCGAAGCCGCCGTCTCGGCGGCCGACGGGTGAGAGCTTCGGCGACCGGCTGCGTCGGCGCTACCGCGACGGTCGCTGACCCGGTTTCGAGCGTTGGGCGATTAGCACTACGTCGGTAGGGTTAATGTCGCTGCCGGATCGATCCTCGACCGGCCCGACCCCCGCGGATGCCTGTGACCGAATTTTCCCCCGACGCCGCCCGCGCCCTTGCCGGACCATCCTGGCTCGTCGATCGCCGTGTCGCTGCGGCCGAGACGTTCGTGGCCGCCGACATGCCCGACGCGACAGCCGAGGAATGGCGCTACAGCCCCATCGGCGACCTCGACCTGACGTCCTTCAGTCCCACCGACGGATTGGGCGACGCGCCGATGCCGCGCCTCGACATCGAGCCCGCGGCCCTCGTTCGCACGGTCAACGGCCGCATCGTGGCGGTCGACGTCGACGACGAACTGCTCGCCGCCGGTGTGCATGTCGGCCCGCTGGTCGACCATGCCGCCGGCAAAGATCTGCTCGGGTCGGTCGCCGAGGCGGCGGGCGATCACTTCACGCTGCTCAACGACGGCTTCGCTCCGGCCCCGGTGCTGATCCACGTCCCGAAGGGCGTCGTGATCGATCGCCCGATCGTGGTCACCCATCACGCGGCCGGTGACGGCTCGGCGGCGTTCCCCCGACTGGTCGTACGCATCGAGGAGAATGCGCAGGTGGAGGTGCTCGACCACCATACCTCCGACGATGGCGACCGACTCCTGGTGTGTCCGGTGGTCGAGCTCGACGTGGCCCCGGCCGGGCGACTCGGCTACCTCAACGTGCAGGAGCTCGGTGATGCCACCTGGCAGATCGGCTCTCTCCTCGCTCGGGCCGACCGCGACGCCACCCTCACCGGCGCCACCGCAGCGTTCGGCGGCACTTACGCCCGTACCCGGTCCGACACCCGCCTCGTGGGTCGTGGCGCCCACGGTGACCTCCTGGCCCTGTACTTCGGCGAGGCCGACCAGACGCTCGACTTCCGCACCTACCAGGACCATGTCGCGCCCGACACGACGAGCAACCTGCTCTACAAGGGCGTGGTCGCCGGCGAGGCGAAGAGCATCTACACCGGCCTCATCCGGGTGCGTCCCGAAGCCCGGGGCACCAATGCGTTCCAGACCAACCGCAACCTCAAGCTGAGCGACACGGCATGGGCCGAGTCGGTGCCCAACCTGGAGATCGAGAACAACGACGTGCGGTGCAGCCATGCGTCCACCGTCAGCCCCGTCGACGAGGAGCAGCGTTTCTACGTCGAGAGTCGAGGGGTGCCGTCGGGCGAGGCCGAACGGCTCATCGTGGCCGGCTTCCTCGCCGAAGTGCTCGAATCGATGCCGGTGGCGGCCGCCGGTCACAAGATCCGCACGGCGGTCGCGGCCAAGTTGGCCCGGCAGGAGCGGGTGGCGGTCGGATGACCGTCCACACGCTCTTCCCGTTGACCGAGATCGAGGCGGGTACCGCCCGCAAGGTCGTGATCGGCGATCGCGAGATCGCCGTCGTGCGCATCGACGACGACGTCTACGCGATCGGCGACACCTGCAGCCACGCCGACGTGTCGCTGTCCGAGGGCTTCGTCGAAGCCGAGGACTGCATGATCGAGTGCGGCCAACACGGCGCCCTGTTCGACCTGAGGACCGGCGAGCCCGAGAGCCTGCCCGCCGTGCGACCGGTGCCGGTCTACGAGGTCGCCGTCGTCGACGGGCAGGTCACGTTGACGCTCGCCCCCGAAGAAGCCGAATCCGACGACGAGGATCCCTCATGAGTGAACTGGTGATCGAGGGGCTGCGAGCGGCTGTCGACGGGCAGGAGATACTCAAGGGCGTCGACCTCGTGGTGAAGTCCGGCGAGGTGCACGCCGTGATGGGGCCCAACGGGTCCGGCAAGTCCACACTCGGCCACGTGGTCGCAGGCCGTCCGGGCTACGAGGTGCTCGGCGGGTCGGTTCGTATCGACGACGTCGAGATCCTCACTCTTCCGGCCTGGCAGCGAGCCGAGGCCGGTCTGTTCCTGGCGATGCAGTACCCGACCGAGGTGCCCGGTGTCGCCCTGCGCGATCTGCTGCGGGCCTCGGTCGGCACCAGCGACGATCCCGAGGTCATCGACGAACGCATGCGGGCCGAGGCGGTCCGCATCGGCTTCGGCGAGAAGTTCCTCGAACGGCCGCTCAACGTCGACCTGTCCGGCGGCGAGAAGAAGCGCAACGAGACGTTGCAGCTCGGCGTGCTGCGCCCGAAGTTCGCGATCCTCGATGAGCTCGATTCGGGCCTCGATGTCGACGCGCTGCGCCTCGTCAGCAGCCGCGTCGAGCAGGCAACCGAGGAGGACGGACTCGGCGTGCTCGCCATCACCCACTACAGCAAGCTCTTCCAGGAGCTACGGCCCGACAAGGTCCATGTGTTCGCGGCGGGTCGCATCCAGGAGACCGGCGGTGCCGAACTCGCCACGGAGCTCGAGTCCACCGGCTACGAACGCTGGGTCGAACCGGCGCCGGCCAAGCCGGCGAACGGCTTGCCCGACGATCCCTTTGCTGATCCACTGGCGTGATGGCCGGCACCCTCCTCACCGATGACGAGATCGGGGCGCTGCTGTCCGCGCACCCCGAGTGGCAGCGAGACGGGGACGGGCTCACCCGCACCTTCACCTTCGCCGACTTCAACGAGGCGTTCGGATTCATGACCCGGGTGGCGCTCGTCGCCGAGCGGCTCTTTCACCACCCCGAATGGCGCAACGTCTACGACACGGTAGAGATCCGGATCACCGACCACGACGCCGGCGGCATCTCCACCAACGACCGGGACTTCGTCGAGCGGGTCGACGGCCTCAGCTGAACGGCGCCGGCGAGCCGACGTGCTCGGCGGTGATGGCCGGATCGACACTGCCGCCGGCGAACTCGTAGAGCACCACCGAGCCGGCGCTGTTGAGCATGCTCTGCAGTGCCTGTAGCAGGAGAGGGACGACGAAGGCAGCCACGACGCCGACGCTGCTGATCCAGCTGGTGCCGAGGTTGAACGCGAACGACACGACGAAGCCGACCAGTGTCAGGATGAGAAGCCGGCCGGCGATCGGCCCCCAGAGCGGGCGAACGATGCGGAAGGCGTGTCGCAACGGCGGGGCTTCCCTGGGCGACAACGCCAGCGCCGTGTAGGCGAGCGCGCCGACCGGCCAGAAGTAGATGACGGCCACGAGCAGCGCGGGGACGAGGGCGAGCAGCAGCGCCGGCGAGACGAGGATGGCCACGACGAAGAGGCCGACGACGATCGTCGCTGCGATGAGTCCCAAGAGGCTCCACAGCAGAGCGATGCCGATCATGCGGGGGAGCCGCCGGGCGAGGCGCTGGTAGGTCTCGCCGATCGACGTGCCTCGTCCGGCGCGGACACGGGCCAGGAATATCGAGAACGAGGTGGAGCTGATGAAGGTGCCGAGGACGACCGCGAGCCCAGCGCCGATGAGGCCCAGGATGCCGATCGTCCCGATGGAGACGTCGATCGAATCGATGAAGGCCTCGTCGGCACCGTTGTCGACCGGATCGAAGCCCGGCTGGGTGACCCGGTCGAGAATCGTCTCGATCCCCGGATCGAGCATCGAGTCCAGCGACACGTAGGCGAGGATGGCGGCCCCGATGCTGGAGACGATCAGCGGGAGCGCCAGGACGAGGAGTTGCGCCCACCCCTCGACGATCAGGCGGAACGTGGCACCGACGATCCCCCACGCGCCGCCGTCGGGGGCGGCGGCCCCGGCCAGCGCTCTGGGTGAGCGGTGTTCGGTCCACTCGTTGCCGTTCCAGTATCGGAGTTGGGTGACGTCCTCGGGATCGTTGTACCAGCCGGCCGGGATGTCGGTCATGGCACAGACCGTAGTGCGGCCTACCCTCGCGTCATGGTCTCCGCCCGTTTCGAGGAGTTCGTCGACCCGGTCGACGGCACCCGTTGGACCGTCGACGTCGGCTTCCTCGGCTCGCGTTGGAAGTGCATCTGGGGCGAAGGGTGCCAGGGCATCCTCGACACGCCGGCCGAGGTGCTCGGCCACGGATGCTGCTCCGTCGGCACCGAACTCCTCGACGAGGACGAGGCCATGACCATCTCGGCCCACGCCGCGCTGCTCGACGCCGACCTGTTCCAGTTCCGGGAGTGGGCGGCGGAGCACGGGATCTACGAGGACGAGCGGCGGGCCCGGACCGCCACCGTCGAAGGCGCCTGCGTGTTCCTGAACCGTCCGGGTTTCGCCGGCGGGTCGGGATGTGCGCTGCACCTCCAGGCGGTGCGCGACGGTGAACGGCCGATCGATGTGAAGCCGTCGGTGTGCTGGCAGTTGCCGCTGATCGCCGAGCACGCCGACGACGGCACTGCTCGACTCCGACGCTGGGGCCGTGACGATCGGGGCCCCGACGGAGCGACGATGGTGTGGTGCTGCACCGAGGGCGACAACGCCCAGGCGGGGGAGCAGACCACGGCCGACGAACTCGCCGATGAACTCCAGGCCCTGGTCGGCCCCGAAGTGGCCGTGGCCATTCGCGACCGCGTGCGCTGAGCTAGTTCGGCGCGACCTCGTCGAGCGCCTGGGCGAGCGTGTTCCAGCCGAGGGTGGCGCACTTGATGCGGACCGGGAACTTCACCACGCCGCGCAGCGCCTCGAGGTCGCCGAGCGACACGTCGTCGGTGTTGTCGATGCTCATGTCGGCGGCGGAGATGCCCATCTCGGACTCGGTGCCGTCGCCACCGAGCTCGGTCTCGTGGATCGACATGAGGCCCTTGAACGCGACGATCAGCTGGCGGGCGTCGGCCACCGACTTGCCCTTGATCGCGGCGGACATCATCGACGCCGATGACTGGCTGATCGAACACCCCTGGCCGCCGATGGCGACCTCCTGGATGGTGCCCGCATCGTCGACATCGATGTAGACCACGATCTCGTCGCCGCACAGCGGATTGAACCCGTCGGCGCGAACCGCCGGTGGGGTCTCCAGTTCACCGCGGTTTCGCGGGGAGCGGTAATGATCGAGGATGATCTCTCGGTAGAGGTCTTCGAGGCCGGGCATCTGGTTTTCCTGGAGAGAAGGCGTGCTGGAGGGCTTGCTAGAACGAGAACATCTCGTCGGCGGCGGACAGGGCATCGACCAGCTGATCGATGTCGGACTCGTCGTTGTAGACGTAGAGCGAGGCACGGGAGGTGGCGTTGGCGCCGAGCACGGTCATCAGTGGTTTGGCGCAATGATGCCCGGCCCGCACACAGACGCCGGCCTGGTCGAGGACCTGGGCGATGTCGTGGGGGTGGACCTCGCCCGACGAGCCCTCGTAGACGAAGGACAGTACGCCGCCGCGTTCCGACGGCTCGCTCGGGCCGTGGATCGTGATCTTGTCGCCGTGGACCTCCTCGAGGCGGCGCATCGCGTAGGCGGTGAGCTCGACCTCGTGGCGACGGACCTCGTCCATCCCCAGGTCGGTGAGGTAGTCGATGGCGGCCGCGAGACCGACCGCCTCGGCGACCATGGGGGTGCCGGCCTCGAACTTCCAGGGGATCTCGTTGGTGGTGAAGCCCTCCTTGGTCACCTGGAGGATCATCTCGCCGCCACCGAGGAACGGGGGCATGGCGTCGAGGATCTCGGCGCGGGCCCAGAGCACGCCGATACCCATCGGCCCGAGCATCTTGTGGCCGGTGAAGACGACGAAGTCGGCGCCCATGGCCTGCACGTCGGTGGGGAGGTGGGGCACGTACTGGCTGGCGTCGACGGCCATGAGGGCGCCGGCACGATGCGCGGCCTCGGACAGTCGGGGGATGTCGTTGAGCGTGCCGAGCACGTTGGACATGGCGGTGATCGACACCAGCTTCGCGCCGTCGAGGAGGCGGTCGAGATCGGTGAGGTCGAGGTGGCCGTCGGCCCCCACCGGGATCCAGCGGAGCTCGATGCCCTTCTCGGCGACCAGCATGTGCCACGGCACGATGTTCGCGTGGTGTTCCATCTCGGAGATGACGACGGCGTCGCCGGGGCCGAGGTTGGCGCCTCCCCAGGAACGAGCGAGCAGGTTCATCGACTCGGTGGCGTTCTTCGTGAACACCACCTCGCTGGGCGACGGCGCGTTGATGAAACGGGCCACGGTGGCGCGGGATTCCTCGAGCGCCGCGGTTGCCCGAACGGCGAGCTCGTAGCTGCCCCGGTGCACGTTGGCGTTGTCGTGCTCGTAGTAGCGGGCCATCGCATCGATGACCGCCTGCGGCTTCTGTGAGGTGTTGCCGGAATCGAGATAGACGACCTGGTGCCCGTGAAACGATTGCGCGAGGACGGGAAAGTCGTTCTTGACGTCGGGGCGGAGACTCACTGACCGACTCCGAACCGTTCGTAGCCTTCGGCTTCGAGCCGTGAGGACAGCTCGGGGCCGCCCGACTCGGCGATGCGCCCGTCGACGATCACATGGACCCGATCGGGCTGGAGTTCGTCGAGGAGGCGTTGGTAGTGGGTGATCGCCAGCACGCCCAGCTCGGGGCGGTCGCGGCGCACCTCCTGCACGCCGGTGGCGACCACGCGCAGCGCGTCGATGTCGAGGCCGGAATCGGTTTCGTCGAGAATCGCCATCTCGGGTTCGAGGATCGCCATCTGGAGGATCTCGTTGCGCTTCTTCTCGCCACCGGAGAAGCCTTCGTTCACGTAGCGCTCGGCGAACGACTCGTCCATGTCGAGGCGCTCCATCCACTCCATGATCGCGAGGCGGAGTTCGAGCACCGACATCTCGATGCCCTTGCGGGCCGACAGCGATTGCCGCAGGAAGTTGAGCACGGAGACGCCGGGGATCTCCTGGGGGTACTGGAACGCCAGGAAGATGCCGGCCTTGCCCCGCACCTCGGCGGGCCACTCGGTGATGTCCTCGCCGCGGAACCTGATGGACCCGGCCGTGACGTCGTATTCGGGACTGCCGAGCAGCACGCTGGCGAGGGTGCTCTTGCCCGATCCGTTGGGTCCCATGAGCGCGTGGACCTCGCCGGCGCCGACGGTGAGATCGAGGCCCTTCAGGATCTCGATGCCGCCCTCGGCGGTGGCCGCGTGCAGGCCGGTGATTTCGAAGAGCGGAGCCGTCGACATGGACAAAAGTCTATGGGACGGCCGAGGTTTGTCCTACGGGCATAGTGGTAATGGGCGGCGCGCGTCAGGAACCCGGCGTGCGGCCGAGGAGATCTTCCTTCCAGGCCCGGAACCGGGCGTGGCGCTCGCCGGACGGGCCGAGACCGTCGCCGGTACCGTCGGGGAACAGTCGGAACTCGTGGTGCTCCGCCAGATCGTCGGCTCTCACCGCAACGTAACGGGCATCGGCCTTCACCGCCGGCCCGGCCCGCCAGAGCAGCCAGTCGCCGATGCGGCGCTTGTAGGCCACACGCACACCGCCGATGTCATCGCCGGCGCGGCGAAGATGATCCGGCGCTTCAACCCACGCCTCGACGCTGATGTTGCGATCGCGGGTGGGGGTGGCCGGCAGGTCGGCGGTGTGGACCGGTGTGTCGTCGTAGGGGCGTTGGTCGGCCGGCAGAGGGCGGTCGCTGTCGCTGCTCATTCCGTGGCCCACAGCGGCCCGAAGTAGAGCGACGCCCACCGGTCGGCGCGATACGTCGATTCGGGCTGGTCGCCGCCGGCCCGCAGCTCCCACACGATGTCCCCGCCGAACGCATCGCCGCCCTCGTCCTGGGTGATCGGGTCGATCTCGACGAGATGGACGTGGGAGGCCGTGTAGTCGTTCGGGTCGACGGTGGCGCCACCGTGGGTCACCAGGATGTTGCCGTTGCTCAACTCGTCGGCGTCGCTGATGAACGGCGCGTAGATCAGCTCGTCGGTGACGGGGTCGATCATGCGATGGTCCCAGACCTGCGTGGCGCTCCAGGTCGAGGGATCGTCGCCGCTGTCGTCGACCGCGATCCGCACCGCGCGGCTGTAGTTGGGGTCATCGCCACCCGCCGACAGGCTCCCCGGCCGGAAGTTGCCGTTGTCGTAGAAGAGGATGTCGCCGTCGGCCGTGGTCTTCACGCCGTGCGTGTGGTGGAAGCTCTCGCCGGCGTAGGGAATCGTGCCGTCGGCGCCCAGGATCCAGCGAGCCTCGGTCTGGGGGCCCGTTTCGTCGGTCATGGCCAACGCGATGATCTGGTCGGTGTGCCGGGACGAGACGAGGACGACGTCGCGGGTCTCGTCGAACCAGAGCGCATTGGCGTGGGTCCAGTCGCGTTCGGTCGGGGTGATGCCCAATCCCTGCGTCTGGCAGAGGAACTCGCCGGGCAGGTCGTCGAAGCTCGAGATGTCCCAGAGGTCCCAGGTGCGCAGGACTGTGCCGTCGGGCTCGATGTGCATGATCACGTCGGAGATGACACCCCACTCGAGCTCGTCGCCCGGGCACAGCTCCTGTTGTCGCGCGACCGGAATCTCGTGGATCGTGCGGGAGATGGCGAACGCCGTGCCGTCGGGCTGCCACTGAAGATCGTGGTGGACCGTGCCGAGGTCGACCCAGTCGGCGTGGTACGGCGTCAGCGCCACGCCGTCCTCGACGGTGATCTCGTCGTCGCCCTCCGGGTCGGGGTAGTAGCGACGGAGCGCTTCGCCGGTGATGGCGTGGACGGTCATGCCGAACGGATCGTTCTGGGCGGCGACCTCGCCGGCTGGCGTCTGCTGGACGGCGCCGTTGAACCGATCGGTGTTGTAGTACCAGACGATCTCGTCGTCCTCGTCCAGCCCGACGACGGCGTTGCCGCCGAAATCACCGGGGAGGGCGGCGCGAACGGTGTTGGTCTCGACGATGGTGATGCCGGGTGAGCGGCGGTCCGGGTCGTGCTCGACGATCTCGAAGTCGGGCACGTTGTCGTCGATCGTGCCGGTCGTGAACGGTTCGGTGGTCGTGAGGACGTTGCCCGCGGCGTCGACCACCGTCATGGCCACCTCGTAGTCCCGCGCCTGACGCATGCCGACGAGAGGGAGGTCGTGTTCGGTCGCCGACTGCGCGGTGACCGGCGTGGTGACTTCGTGGTCGTCGGCGGTCGCGGTGATCTGCACCGTCACGGCGACGTTGCTCTCGACCGTGACGCGCGCGGCGATGGGGCTGACCTCCGACGGGGTGACCACCGTGGCGACCTGGATCGGGTCGTCGGAGGCGACCACGTCCTCGCCGGGCTCGGTCGTCGTGGTGCTCGCGTCGTCGGGCGCGGGATCGGCGGCTGGGGTGTCGGAGCTGTCGTCGGCGCAGCTCGCCGCCGCGAGTGCGGCAGCGGCGAGAACGGCGATGAGAGCCTTGGGAAGGCGTCGGGTCATGCCCGATTGTCTAGCGCGCCAGAGGGGTAACGAGTTCGAAGCCGAGCGCGGCGGCCGCCGGAATCTGGTGGCGGTCGAGGGTGAGGTAGCTGATCGGGCGAGGCAGTCGGTCGGCCGCGGCGAGGTGGACGGCATCGACCGTCCGCAGTCCGTAGGCGGCGCCGAGCTCGGTGGCCCGGGCGATGCAGCGCTCGTCGACCGGCACCAACACGAAGGCGTCGAGATCGGCCCGGGCTGCCGTCCACAGGTCGTCGGTGAGCACCTCGGCCCCGGCGATCCGGTGCAGGGCGAGCATGACCTCGGTGCGGGCCAGGTCGCTGGCGCACCAGACCGGATCGGCGGACATCGTGGCGTTGACCAGGGCGCGGTCGGGACCGGGGACGTAGCGCGCGATGAGGGCGGACGGATCGATCACGAGGGTCATCCCGACTCGCCCCGCAGTTCACCGATCACCGACGACAGACGGACGTCGACGGGGACGCCGAAGGGATCCGGCGGGGGCGGGCGGTCGGCTCGCCCGGGGAGCCGTACGAGTCCGGCCGCGGCGAGGTCGTCGATCGTCGGTTCACCCGTCGGCTCGAGCGGGCCGAGCTGGGCGACCGGCTCGCCGTCGACCGTCACGATGATGCGCTCGCCGCCACCGGCGCGCCGCACGATCGCGGCGACGTCGTTGCGCAGGCTACGAATCCCGACTCGTTGCATGGACCCAGCCTACTCCCGACCCATGAGTTGTAGCACATGTGTACACAGAACGATTTGGCGAGGTCGGTCGCACTGGGTAGCTTCTCGCCCATGAACTTTGCATTCTCCGAAGAACAAGAGCAGCTGCGCGAGTTCGTGCGCAACTTCCTCCAGACCAAGTCCTCCGAAGAGGCCGTCCGCGAGCAGATGGACACCGAGCAGGGCTTCGACGAGGCCGTGTGGAGCCAGATGGCCGAGCAGATGGGTCTCCAGGCGCTGGCCATTCCCGAGGAGTACGGCGGTCAGGGCTACGGCTTCGTCGAGCAGGTCGTCGTCCTCGAGGAGATGGGCCGGGCCCTGTTGTGCGCCCCCTACTTCTCGAGCTGCGTGCTCGCGGCCAACGCGATCCTGCACAGCGGCGACGATTCGGCCAAGAGCGAGCTGCTCCCGGGCATCGCGTCGGGCGAGACCCGCGCCACGCTCGCGTTCACCGAGGAGAGCGGCCGCTGGGACGAGGGCGGCATCACGATGCAGGCCTCCGGATCGGGCGACTCGTGGACGCTCGACGGCACGAAGATGTACGTGCTCGACGGGGCCACCGCCAACCTCCTGATCGTGGCGGCCCGCAGCGACAAGGGCGTGTCGCTCTTCAAGGTCGCCGCGGACGCCGACGGACTCACCCGCACCTCGCTGTCGACCATGGACCAGACCCGCAAGCAGGCCAAGATCGAGTTCTCCGGCGTGGCCGCCACGCTGATCGGCGACGACGGCAAGGGTTGGGACACCCTGGAGACCGTGCTGGATCTCGCCGCCGTCGCCCTGGCCGCGGAGCAGGTGGGTGGTGCCCAGATGTGTCTCGACATGTCGGTCGAGTACGCCAAGGTCCGCGTCCAGTTCGGTCGCCCGATCGGCTCGTTCCAGGCCATCAAGCACAAGTGCGCCGACATGCTGCTCGAGGTCGAGTCGGCCAAGTCCGCCGCCTACTACGCGGGCTGGTGTGCCGCCGAGATGAACGACGAGCTCGGCCAGGTCGCCTCGCTCGCCAAGAGCTACTGCTCCGAGGCCTACTTCCACGCCGCGGCCGAGAACATCCAGATCCACGGTGGCATCGGCTTCACCTGGGAACACCCCGCCCACCTCTACTTCAAGCGGGCCAAGAGCTCCGAGCTCCTCTTCGGTGATCCCACCTACCACCGTGAGCTCCTCGCCCAACGCATCGGCATCTGACCCGTTCTCGCTTCTGTGAGCTCGAACGTCCCCGTGGGGCCCGTTCAAGCTCACAGAACGAGGGATTGGTGAACTGATGACGTTGGTGCTGTTCATCGTGGGGGCGGTCGTCGTGACGGCGATCGCCTTCGTCGCGGTCGGTCAGGCCGTGGGGCGCATGGCGGTCGAGCGGCCGCCCGCGGTCTACGACCTTCACGACGCCGCCGTGTGGATCGGTGACCGACTGCCCGACGAGGTCACGGCCCGTCTGAGCTACGACGACGTCGCCCGGGTCCTCGGTTGGCACCTCGACTGGTTCGGGGAGATGGGCGCGTCGTCGCGCTACGGCCAGGAACTCGCGGGCGAGGCGGTGCGAACCGAGGGCGCCATCGCGCCAGAGGATGCGGCAATCGACGCCGTCGTCGCCCGGTCGTTGGCCGAGAACGGGCCCGACGCGGTCGACGTCGTCTGCGTGCTCGACCTCCAGATGAAGTACCTCGTGGCCATCGGTGCCGTCGGCTCCGAGGCCGACGACTGAATCGCCACTGACCTCTGTGAAAAAAGCCTGCCAAAGCCGCGTGAGATGTGCTTCACTGGCAGGACCAAAGAGAGGAGGTGGTCCAGACGTGAGTAGTAGATCTGTGACTTTGGAGGTGGCTGGCCGCTAGCTACGGCCGCTGGACCTCTGGCGCAAACCACGCCAGCTCCACCCCCGGGATCAGTGGGACGGGACACGTCACGCCTGTCGGCCGGCGCTCGGTTCACGAGCGCTTCGCGACCACCCCTGGGAATCCAGCATGTATTCGGGCCATCCCGGGACCACGAGGTCCCGGGATGCTCCGTTTTGACCGCCACGTTCGTTGCTATATTCGTCGACCATGGAGCGACCGACCCGATTCGAAGAGAACCGATTCCTCGGCGACAAGCGGGTGCAGGTCGTCTACGACCTCGATGACATCGACGACGAGTCGGTCATCGAGGAGCTCGTCGGCGGGTCGCACGCGCAGACCTTCGGCCCCGACACCCTCGCCGAAGCTCGCAACCGGGGTTACCGCCTCCGGAAGATCTGACCTCGTGGACCGGCGGTTCACGGTCGACGGCAACGAACTGGCTGCCCACCTGGCGCGGCCGGCGCAGATCCACCCGACCGCGCAGCCGGGATTGGTGATCGCCCACGGCTTTCCCGCCGAGGCCGGCGGCGGCATCAACTCCACCGCCAGCTTCCCGGAGCTCGCCGATCGTACGGCGACCGAGGCCGGCTGGGCAGCGCTGGCCTTCTCGAGTCGCGGGGTCGGCGAATCCGAGGGCGACTTCTCCCTCGAGGGGTGGCGTCGCGACCTCGACGGTGCCGTCGCCCACCTGCGGGAATCGGTTCCCTGCGACGGCGTGTGGATCGTCGGTTTCGGCACGGGCGGCGCGCTGGCCATCGATGTGGGTGCCCGCGACCCCTCGATCAACGGCGTCGCGGCCGTCGGCGTGCCCGCCGACTTCCACGACTGGGCCCGAAACCCCCGCAAGCTCCTGGTCCTCGCCCGCGAGATGGGGATCGTCCGCGACGACGACTTCCCTCGCTCGTTCGATGCGTGGGCGGCGGAGATCTCGTCGACCCGCGCGTCACAGGCGGCCGGCCGACTGGCGCCACGGGAACTCATGATCGTGCACGGGTCCGACGACGAGGTCGTTCCCCTGTTCGACGCCCGTGAGGTCGCCGATGCCCACGGCAGCGCGGATCTCCGGGTGATCGCCGGCGCCGGACATCATCTTCGTCACGATCCACGGGCCATCGCCGTGTTGTTGGGCTGGCTCGACCGCCAACGCAACCATCTGCTGAACGCCGCGGGGTGATCAGTCGGACTTCGACTGTCCGGCCGCCTTCATCGCCCGACGCTTCGCCCGCAGCGCCACCAGCGCCTCGGATGAGTCGAGGTCGGCGACGGAGCGGAGTTCGTCGTCGGCGAACACCCCGGCCACTTCCTCCCAACCGTCGGGTCGGCGATCGAATCGCTTCGCGAGCACGGCGGTGAAGATCTTCACCTTCTCCGGTCCGAACCCCGGCACTTCGTAGAGCCGTTCCTGGAGCACTTCGGCGCGTCGTACGTGGCGCCAGATCGTCGCCGCATCGCCGTCGTAGTGGTCGACGAGGTGCTGACACATCTGCTGGATCCGTCCTCCCATCGCCGCCGGGAAGCGGTGCAGGGCCGGCTTCGTGCGACAAAGATCCGCGAATCGATCGGGGTCCATGGCCGCGATGGTGTGGGCGTCGAGGGCCCCGCCCAGACGATGGGCCAGTCGGAAGGGACCGATGAAGGCGAGTTCGATGGAGATCTGCTGGTCGAGCAGCATGCCGATCATCAGGGCCAGGGGATCATTGTTCAGCAACCGGTCCGCC
Source organism: Acidimicrobiales bacterium (assembly GCA_040219515.1). NCBI lineage: Bacteria > Bacillati > Actinomycetota > Acidimicrobiia > Acidimicrobiales > Acidimicrobiales bacterium. Next base: position 67,280 of record JAVJSI010000009.1, on the reverse strand, counting down.
GAGGCGTCCCCGGTCACCGCGAGGGTGCCGGTCATCTCTCTGTCGTTCAGCTGCCGGTGTCGGGGTGAGCCGGGTCGGGCCGGTAGGGATCGATGCCGTAGGTGCGGATCGCCGCGCTGACCTCCGCGGCGGGGACCTGGCCGTCCTCGGCCAACGCGGCGAGAACGGTGACGACCACCGAGAACGCGTCGACCTCGAAGAAGCTCCGCAGCGCTTCGCGGGTGTCGGACCGGCCGAACCCGTCGGTGCCGAGCACCCGCATCGGGCGGGGGGTCCACCGACTGACCTGGCCGGGGACGAGGCCCATCCAGTCGGAGACGGCGACGATCGGACCTTCGCTGGTGCGGAGCTTGCTGGTGATCATGGGCACGTCGGGAGTGCCTTCGGGCTGGAGACGGTTGCGCCGCTCGACGTCGAGCGCGTTGGCCCGCAGGCGCTTGTAGGAGGTGACGCTCCACAGCTCGGCCGAGACGTCGTGATACTCGGCGAGGATGGCCTGGGCTTCGCGGGCGGCCAGGTTGGCCGGACCGGAGAAGAGGATCGTCGCCCGCTTGGACGGGCCGTCGGGGCCCTCGGCCCACTTGTAGAGACCGCTCGTGATGTCGCGATCGTCGACATGGTCGGGACGAGGCGGTTGCTCGTAGTTCTCGTTGTAGATCGCGAGGTAGTAGAAGACGTCCTCGCCATCGACCGCGCTGCCGTCGGGGTACATGCGGTGCAGGCCGTCGCGCACGATGGTGGAGAGTTCGTAGGCGAAGGCCGGGTCGTAGGCCTCACACGAGGGGACCGTGGAGGCGAGCAGCATGCTGTGGCCGTCCTGGTGTTGCAGGCCCTCGCCCAGCAGCGTCGTGCGTCCCGCGGTGGCACCCATGAGGAACCCGCGCGTGCGCGCGTCGGCCGCAGCCCAGATCGAGTCGCCGACCCGCTGGAATCCGAACATCGAATAGAACGTGTAGAAGGGCACCATCGGAATGCCGTTGTTGGCATACGCAGTGCCGGCCGCGATCCACGAGGCCGTGGAACCGCACTCGGTGATGCCCTCTTCGAGGATCTGGCCGTCCTCGCTCTCGGTGTAGGAGAGCAACAGATCGTGGTCGACGGGTTCGTAGAGCTGGCCGGTGGGGGCGTAGATCCCGAATTCGCGGAAGAGCGAGTCCATACCGAAGGTGCGGGCCTCGTCGGGCACGATCGGGACGACGCGATCACCGAAGGCTTCGTCGCGCAGGAGGTCGCGCAGCAGCGAGGTGAACGCCATCGTGGTCGACACGGCTCGTCCGGCCGAGCCCTTCATGAGATCGAGGAAGGGCGACTCGCCGGGGAGTTTCAGCGGTCGGCGGTCGCGGATGATGCGAGACGGGAGCGGGCCGTCGAGGGCCCGCCGACGTTCCATGAGGTAGGCACGCTCCGGGGAGTCGGGCGAGGGCCGGAAGTAGGGCGGAACGCCGTCCTCGAGCGCGTCCTCGGCGATCTCGTCCTCCATGTGGAGGCGTTCGCGCAACTCGAGCAGCTGCTTCTTGGTCATCTTCTTGATCTGGTGCGTGGCGTTGCGACCCTCGAAGCCTTCGCCCAGTGTCCAACCCTTGATGGTCTTCGCGAGGATGACGGTGGGCTGGTCGGTTGTCTCCGCGGCCGCCTTGAAGGCGGCGTAGACCTTCTGGTAGTCGTGGCCGCCGCGCGGCAGGGCACGGATCTCGTCGTCGCTGAGGTGTTCGACGAGCTTGCGCAGACGCGGGTCGGGGCCGAAGAAGTGCTCGCGGATGTAGGCACCGTCCTCGACCGCGTAGCGCTGGTACGCGCCGTCGATCGTCTCGCCCATCTTGTTGAGCAGCACGCCGTCGACGTCGCGGTGGAGGAGTTCGTCCCACCGGGAACCCCAGACGACCTTGATGACGTTCCAGCCGGCACCCCGGAAGACGCCTTCGAGCTCCTGGATGATCTTGCCGTTGCCGCGCACGGGTCCGTCGAGCCGCTGGAGGTTGCAGTTGATGATCCACTTGAGGTTGCCGAGCTGGGCGCGGCCGGCGAGCGAGATGGCGCCGAGCGTCTCGGGCTCGTCGCACTCACCGTCGCCGAGGAAGCTCCACACGTTGCTCTTCGACGTGTCGTCGAGCCGACGCTGGTGCAGGTACTTGTTGAATCGGGCCTGGTAGATGGAGTTGATCGGGCCGAGCCCCATCGAGACCGTGGGGTACTCCCAGAACTCGGGCATGAGTCGCGGGTGGGGATAGCTCGAGAGACCGTCGCCGCCGACTTCCATGCGGAACCGGTCGAGTTGGGACTCGTTCAGGCGGCCCTCGAGGAAGGCCCGGGCGTAGATCCCCGGTGCGGCGTGACCCTGGAAGTAGACGTGGTCGCCGGCCAGCCCGTCCTCCTTGCCCTTGAAGAAGTGGTTGAAGCCGACCTCGTAGAGCGAGGCACTCGACGCGTAGGTCGACAGATGACCACCGATGCCATCAGCGGTCTTGTTGGCGCGGATGACCATCGCCGCCGCGTTCCACCGGATGAAGGCCCGAATACGGCGCTCGACGTGTTCGTCGCCGGGGAAGAACGGCTGCTCCTCGGCCGGGATCGTGTTGATGTAGGGCGTGCTCGTGGTGGGCGGCACCCCGAGCTGGAGTTCGTTGGCTCGTTGGAGCAACCGGGCGACGATGTAGCGGGCCCGGGCCTGCCCCTGGGCCCCGTGCACGGCGTCGAGGGAGTCGATCCACTCCTTGGTCTCTGCGGGATCGATGTCGGGGAGTTGGCGACTGAAGTGGTCTGCGGCCATGCCCCAATCATCGCAGCCCCACAGCCGATGTGGTGCCGGGGCGCGGACTTTCGCGATCAGCGTGGCAGGCTCGGGCGGTGATCGAGGTGTACACGGACGGTGCGTGCAAGGGGAATCCCGGACCGGGCGGATGGGGCTGGGTGGTACCCGACGGCCCGTGGGCGAATGGCGCAGAGGCGGACTCCACCAACCAGCGCATGGAGTTGATGGCGGTGCTCGACGCCCTCCGAAACCTTTCCGGGCGGGTCGAGGTGGTGTCCGACTCGACCTATGTCGTCAACTGCTTCCGCGACGGGTGGTGGGAGGGTTGGATGAAGCGAGGCTGGAAGAACTCGAAGAAGGAGCCGGTGGCCAACCGGGACCTCTGGGAACCGCTCGTCGACCTCTACCGCTCACGCGACGACGAGCTGACGTTTCGGTGGGTCAAAGGACACGCCGGCAACGAGTGGAACGACGTGGCCGACCGGCTGGCGGTCGAAGCGGCCGAGACCCAACGATCCCGCTCCGGCACGGGCCGACCCGACGAGTTCGGTCCGGCCGACGACATCGGTGGGACCGTGATCGGTGGGACCGCGGCGGCGCCGTCGACCCCGGATGCGGAGGGCCGTTTCGGTTCGACATGGCGCCCCGCGGGCCGGTCGATGGTGGTCCTCGGTCTTCAGCCCCCGGGTCTCGGCGGGTACGACGAGAACGAGACGGCGGCCGACGTGCGCCGGCGGCTCGCCGAGATCATCGAGGCGAAACAGCGTCTCGATCCCGACCTGGTCGTGCTCACCGGTCTGCGACTCGGGGCCGAGACACTCGGCGCCGAAGCGGCGACGGCCGCCGGCGTGCCCTACGTAGCCGTGTTGCCCTACCCCGACGCCGACGCGAAGTGGCCAGCGGAATCGAGGCGCCGATTCGCCGAGCTGATCGAGGCCGCGGCGGCGGTGGTGCTGCTCGAGCGCAAGGCACCTGACACGACGTCTCGGGCCGGACAGGCCATGGACCGTCGCAACGGCTGGTTCCGCACGGTCGCCGACGAGGCGCTGATCGTGTGGGACGGCACCGAGCGACGGGTCGGCGAGATGGTCACGCGCTTCGAGCAGGAGATGCCCGATGACGTGTGGGTGATCGGGCCCTGAGGGAATGCGCCCCCGTCGTCGGGTGTTGCAACCGCCACACCCGACGACAGCCACACCCGACGACAGAGGACTCCATGGCAACCGCAACCTTCAATGGCACCGTGATCGCCCAGAGCGACGACATCGAGATCGTGGAGGGCAACGCCTACTTCCCGATCGACGCACTCGACCGACAGTTCGTGATCGAGTCCGACCACACCACGCACTGCCCGTGGAAGGGTGATGCCGCCTATTGGGACCTCGTGGTCGACGATGAGCGGGCCACGAACGCCGCCTGGTACTACCCGGAGCCGAAGTCCGGCGCAGAAGCGGTGGCCGGTCGGGTCGCGTTCTATCCGGTCGTGACCGTCAGTCGGTGAGCGCGGCACGCAGCGCGCTCTCGAGGTCGGGGTGCTCGAACTGGTAGCCCCGTTCGAGCAGCACGGTGGGCGCCACGCGTTGGCTGGCGTAGAGCAACTCCTCGGTGAGTTCGCGTCCGAGCTTCAGCCACAGCGCCGGTTTGGGCGTCGGTAACAATGTCGGTCGATGCAGCACGCGTCCGAGCGTGTCGGTGAATTCGCCGTTGGTGACCGGCGCGGGGCCGGTGAGGTTGACCGGCCCGGACACGTCGCTGGTCAGTAGCCACGTGAGCGCGCCCACCATGTCGTCGATGGCGATCCAACTCCACCACTGTTCACCGTCACCGATGCGGCCGCCGACGCCGAGCTTGAAGAACGGCAGGAGTGGTGCGAGCGCGCCGCCGTCACCGGACAACACGATCCCGGTGCGGATGTGCACCACCCGGGACGAGGATGCGGCAGCGGCCGTTGCCTTCTCCCACTCCACGGTCACATGGGCGAGGAACCCGTCGCCACCGGCGCTCGCTTCGGTCAGGAGTTCGTCGCCACGATCGCCGTAGAACCCGATGGCCGAACCGGAGAGGAAGACAGCGGGCGGGTTGTCGGCCGCAGCGATCGTCTCGGCCAACAGGGTCGTGCCGTCGACGCGACTGTTCAGGATCCGGGCCTTCTGATCGTCGGTCCAGCGTCGTTCGGCGATGCCCTCGCCGGCCAGGTGGACGACGGCGTCGATGTCGGTCAGCGCATCGTCGTCGATCGTTCCGGCGGCAGGGTCCCAGCGCACACTCGGGCGGTCGTCGGGAGGCGCGGAACGCACGAGGCGAACCGGTTCGTGACCGTCGGCCGCCAGCCGGGTGACGAGGGCCTCGCCGATCAGACCAGTGGAACCGCTCACGAGAACACGCATGCCGCCAGCATCTCACGGTTCGTCTACGCTCGGGGTTCGGCAGTCGATAACGCAGTCGAGACTGGAAGAAGGAAGGCCAGATGTCCGACGATCCCGTGGTCGAAGAGAACAGCGAGTCGACGGGGCTCGTCACGGTCATCGGTGCGGCCGCGATCGCCATTGCGCTGATCGCCTTCATCGGGCAGAACCGAACCGACACCGAGGTGTCGTGGCTCTTCCTCGACGGCACCTGGCCGCTGTGGTTGGTGATCGTGATCGCTGCGGTGCTCGGCGCCGTCCTCAGCGAGGTGCTCGGCTGGCTGATCCGTCGGCGTCGTCGGTCGGGCTGAGCCCGGAGCCGACTCGGGTCGAATCAGGCCGACTCGGAAGGGACTGCGTGCTCGCGGCGACGCACGGTGAGGAGCACCAGGATCGCGCCCATCGCGACGAGCGTGACCGCCAGCTGCGCCGCCTGTTCGACGAAACTCGCGCCGGTCACGGCGAGGGCCGGCGTCAAGTCGGATCCGGTCCCGCTGCCACCGCCGGTGGGTTCGCCGCCGGTGATGATGCCGTCGCCGTTCCCGCCGTCTTCGCCGTCTCCGCCGGTGCCGTCGCCACCGCCATTGTCGCCGTTTCCGCCGGTGCCGTCGCCACCGCCGTTGTCGCCGCCACCCGTGCCGCTCCCGCCGGGAGTGGTGCTGGTCGTGGTCGTGACCTCGCCGATGGTGCCGCCCGGACACTCCCCGTCGACCGGGTCGTCGCCGCCGCGGCAGACCGCGCGCAGGGTCGAGGTGGCCGAATCACCGTTGCAGGTGGCCCGGACCACATAGTCCTGGCCGGGCACGACGGCCTCGGGGAGCGGCACCGTGGTCCCGCCGAACGAGCTGTCGTCATTGGCGATCGTGGTGTCGGCGATGCCGGGGAGACCATCGATCGTGATGGTCACCGTGCTTCCGGCCGGACAGCTGGAGCCGAAGTAGGCGAAGTCCTCGCCGATCTCGACGCGAATGGGATCGACGACCACGCTGACGCCGCCGCCGTACTGGGCGGCAGCGGGCGCGACGCTCCACATGAGAGCAGCAACGAAGAGGACGACGGCGGGCAGCCATCGAGGCGTTGCCTGGGCGCGGAGGTGGTGCGTCATGGAATCATCCCCGCAATCGGCCGCTCCCGGGCGCGAGTTGAGTGTTCGCTGCCGAATAGCGCCGGTCGGCCCATCACCGATCGATCGGATCGGCTTCGCCCCCCGGTCGCAACACGGTGTCGACGTCGAGGTCCAGCGATGGTGGGAGATCGAGGGGAGTGCCGTCGACGGTGACGGCGATGGTGACGGCGTCGTCGTTCACGAGCGGCTGTTGCGGAAGGCTCAACGAGTAGGACGAGGGGTCGAGGGTGCCGCCCACCTCGATCGTCAGGGTCCGTGTTCCCCCGGCCGGGACCTCGATGAGCACGGTGAGCGCGTCGTGACCGAACGCGATGTCGCGTTCGACGGTTGTCTCCTCGCCGTCGAGTCGGGCGGCGCGGAAGTCGAGGGCGGTGTGCACCGCCAGCCGAGCGACGTTGGTGCCGAGGGGATACCCCTGGTCGTTGCTGGCGATGATGGCCGCGGGGAGCGTGAGGTCGTCGAGATCGTTGTGGAGGGTGACGGTGATGGTGCCTGTCGCCTCGGTGCCGACGATGTCGAGGCGGTAGTCGAGCGCACGACGGAGATGGGTGTCGAGCTTGTTCTGGCCCGCGTTCTGGTGCACGAGCGCCACCATGTCCGACGTCGGGATCGGGAACTCGCCGTCGAGTCCGGTGAGCTCGAAGAGTTCGTCGGCGTCGCCGCCCCGCCACCAGAATCCGATGCGGTCCTGGTCGATGACCGGCCCGAACCCATCGGCGATGGTCGTGGGACCGGGGAGCGCGCCGCTGGTGAACGAGGAGAAGGCGCCGTTGATCAGCTGCGCGAGGGCGCTCACCCGCCCCACCTCGTCGTCGGCGTAGCGCAGGTACTGGTCCTCGAGGAGGAAGGGGACGACGCGGTCGCCGGTGAGGGTGAGATCGTCCACCTCGACGGGACCGACCAGCCGCAGGAGGGCGCCGATGGCGAACGGGTCGACCACGATGACACCGTCGATCCGCTCGTCGGTCGCCTGCTCGAAGAGGTCGGCGGCGACGGCGGCGACCATCGGGAGGTCCGGGGACAAGGTGACGTCCTGGAAGAACTCGTTCGGGGAGTAGCGGCTCCAGCGCTCGACGTATTGGGCCGGCCCCGTCAACTCGACGTTGCGCTCCCTGAGGAGCGTGTTGATGTCCTCGTTGCGGCCGGAGGCGACCATCGACAGGGCGCCGTCGTCGGCTTCGATCAGTACCCAGTTCCCGAGGAGACCACCGAGGCCGCGCGCTTCGGCGGGAGTCGTGACGCCGACCAGCCAGTGCACCGGTTCGTCGGCCCCCATCAACTCGGGGATCGTTCTCACCGCGACCGATGCCGTGTGGGCCGACGGTCGGGTGTCGGCGAGTTCGGTGAGGAGGTCGTCCATGCGCTCGTCGAGCGGCGTGGCCAGCCAGGGGCTACGGGCGTCGTCGACGCGATCGATGGCGCGGTCGACCGCTCGCTCGGTGCGCGCGAGCACCGGTTGGAGGCGCTCGACGACCCGCAGGTCGAGACGTCCGCCGATCAGGCGGACATCGCTCGGGTCGACCGACCTCGCCGCGTCGGCGGCGGTGGAGGTGAGGGCGACCCCTTCGGCGGTGACCACCTGTACGGCCCGGGCGTGCTGTCCGACCACCGGCACGAGTCGCGCAGGGAGGGTCCAGAACCCGCTGACCTTCGAACGGGCCGATTCGAAGCGGTCGCGAGCGTGCTCGAAGGCGGTCGCCGACCCTTCCTGCTCGGTGTCGGCGGCGAGATCGAACCCCTGATTCGCCGCGTCGATGCCGTCGGTGACGTCGGTGGTCGCCAGGAGTGAGGAGACGCCGAACAGACCGGTCGCCAACACGGCAGCCGCGGCCCAGGTCGACAGGCCGACGGTGACCGGCCGCCGCCAATGGGTCGGCATGCCGCGCAGCCCGGAGGCGAGGATCGGCGCGGCCGCCAGCGCGGCGAGGAGAAAGGTCGACCCCAGGAACGGGCCGCTGCCGAGGTCGCCCAGGACGAATGCGAGCAGCGCACCGACGATCGCGCCCAGGCTGCGGCGGCGCCCCTGGCGAGCTGCCCAGACGGCGACCACGACGGCGGCGATCGCCACGACGCGTCCGAGGCTCGTCGGGGTGAACCAGAGCGCCAGGACCCCGCTGATCAGCCACGAGACCCGACGCGCCCGTCCGCCGGCGAACGCGAGCGCGGCGCCTGCGGCGCCCACATAGGCCGCATCGACGAGGGTGATTCCCGTGGGCGCGGCCCCGCCCAACACCGCGGCCACGGCACCGACGGCGGCCAGAACGACCACGGCCAGTCGCTCGTCGCGACCCGTCCGACGGACTCTGGAGGAGCGAGGGGAGCTCGCGTCGATGGCTCCTCCTCGGGGGGTCCGCCGCGTACTCACAACCGTACAAATTCTGCCGATACACGGGGTGGACGGCACGTGTCCGACAGGAGGGACCACATCGATGGCGATCAACGCGAAGCCCGGGAAGGCGGGGCATCGACCGCACGTATCCGGCGTGGCTCTTGCGTTCGTGGATTCGCTGGCGTGGGTCATCGGAGTTCTCGCCGCCATGGCACTGCGGTTCGATCTCACCGGCGCCTCCTGGCAGCGGTGGGAACCACTCACCGCGATCGCGATCGCGGTGACGGCGATGCTCGGTGCCGGTGCCCTGGCCGGTCTGTACCGCGGCCGCTGGCGACGCGGCAGCCTCGATGAGGGCCTCGCTCTCGCCCGTGCAGTGATGGTCGGTTGCGCGGTGCTCCTCGTGGTGAACAACGTCGTGCTGTCGGCCCGGGTGGTGCCCACCAGCGTCGTTCTCGCCGCCGCACCCGCCGCGTTCTGCGCGGCCGGCGCGGCCCGCTTTCTCGAACGTCTCGTCCTGCTGCGCCGCAGCCGCGGATCGGCGACCGGTGCCACGCCGGTGCTCGTCTTCGGCGCCGGCGACGGCGGCGTGCAGGTCATCAACTCGATGCTTTCGGACCCGGAGGGCCGCTACGCGCCGGTCGGCTTCATCGACGACGACCCGGCCAAGCGCAACCTGCGGGTACGCGGCGTCCCCGTGCTCGGCGATCGCGACCGACTCGGCTCGATCGCGGCATCGACCGGGGCCGAGATGCTGGTGGTCGCGGCGCCCTCGATCACGTCGGACAGCCTTCGTGATCTCTCGACCCGCGCGCTGGCGGCCGATCTCGGGCTGCGCATCGTGCCCCGCGTGACCGAGTTGATCGACGGACGCGTCGGCGCCGACGACATGCGTCCGGTCACCGAGGCGGATCTCCTCGGCCGCCACCAGATCGACACCGACATCGACGCGATCGCCGGCTACATCACCGGGCGTCGCGTGCTGGTCACCGGTGCCGGTGGGTCCATCGGCTCCGAGCTCTGTCGTCAACTCCACCGCTTCGGACCCGGGGCGCTGATCATGCTCGATCGCGACGAGTCGGCGCTGCACGCCGTGCAGATGGCCATCGAGGGCCGAGCCCTGCTCGACAACGAACGGCTGGTCGTGGCCGACATCCGCGACGCCGAGCGGATGAAGGACGTGTTCCTGCATCACCGGCCCGATGTGGTGTTCCACACCGCAGCGCTGAAGCATCTCCCGCTCCTCGAACTCCACCCCGCCGAAGCGGTCAAGACGAACGTGCGGGGCACGCTCAACGTGCTCGAGGCCGCGTCGGTGTCGGGCGTGGACCGCTTCGTCAACATCTCGACCGACAAGGCCGCCGATCCGACCAGCGTGCTCGGTTACACCAAGCGGATCGCCGAGCAGTTGACGTCGTGGTACGCCGCCCGCGAGGACGGGGTCTATCTCTCGGTGCGGTTCGGCAACGTGCTCGGGTCCCGTGGTTCCGTGCTCGGTGCCTTCGAACGTCAGGTTGCCGAGGGCGGGCCGATCACGGTCACCCACCCGGACGTGACCCGCTACTTCATGACGGTCACCGAGGCCGTGCAGCTCGTCGTGCAGGCGGGTGCGGTCGGCCTGGACGGCGAGGCACTCGTCCTCGACATGGGTGAACCGGTCAAGATCGTCGACGTCGCCCGTCGTCTGGTGGCCCAGGCGGACCGCCCCATCGACATCGTGTTCACCGGCCTGCGTCCGGGAGAGAAGCTCCACGAGGTCCTGCTCGGCCAGGCCGAACGTGATGATCGGCACGCACATCCGTTGATCTCGCACTGCCGGGTTCCCGCCCAGGCGCCGTCGGAGATCGACTGCCTCGACGAGCGCGACATCGACCGTCTCCGGGCGCAGATGGTCGGTCTCTGCCAGGTCGGTTCGGCGCGAGGGGCCGTGCAGCCCGAGCAGTCGCTGACGACCTGAGCGCGATGTCGAACCTGAGCGCGATGTCGAACGCGCTGCTCGTCGTGCCGGAGGGCCCGCTCCATCCGTCGTTGGCCGTCGCCGGCATCGTGGTGGGCGTCTCGGCTGCAGTGGTCGCCGGCCCCGGTCTGCGACGGTGGCTCCTGTTCGTCGTGGGTGCCGCCGCGGTGCTGATCTCGGCCACCGCGGACCGCGCCCCCCACCTCGCGTTCACCGATCACGCCGACCGCGCCCACGTGCTGGCGACGTCGGTCGCGATCCTGGTGGCGGCGGCGCTGGCGCGGATGCCACGATCGACCGCCACGCTGGTCGCGCTGGCCGGCTGTGCCGGTGTCTGGGCCATCGTGCCGGACACCGAGGTGCCACTGCTCGGCGGCGCCGTGCTGCTGGGCGCCGGTGTCATCGGCGCGATCCCGGGCTGGCTACCCGACCGCCGCTCCGTCCTGCACTCGTCGCTCCTCCTGCTCCCGCTGGCGGGTGCGTCGTGGGGATCGATCGGGCGGCCCTCCCGTTTCACCCCGGCCATCGCGGTGGGCGCGGTGACGGTGATGTTGGCACTGGCGGTGCGGGCTCTCGCCCGGACTGCGCGTCGTTCTCGAGGACGGAGTTCGCGGCGCGCGCGTGCTCAGCGAGCGGGGACGCCCATGACCGTCGACCCCGCCGCGACGTCGTCGACGACGACCGCTCCTGCACCCACCACTGCGTTCTGACCGATCGTTCGACCGGGCAACACGATCGCCCCGGTACCAAGGAACGCCCCGTCACCGACCCGCACGGCGCCGTTGAGTTTCACGCCGGGGGACAGGCTCACGAAGTCACCGATCCAGCAGTCGTGGCTCACGACGACGCCGCAGTTCAGGTGGGAATGGAACCCGACGCGGACGTTGGTCGTACAGATCGCACCCGGATGGACCATGACGCCGTCGTCGAGGTCGACGTCGTCGCCGATCCACGCCGACGGGTCGACGAGCGGGATCGCCGGCGCGGCATCGCCGATGCGGGTTGCGATGGTCCGGCGAACCGCGGGATCGCCGACGGCGATCACGTGCTCGTCGCCCGAGTCGATCAGCACGTGTGTCGTGCCGAGCACCAGTTCGCCGTCGATCAGGCCCAGGTCGATCTCGCCGTCGTCGACGACGCCGATGACATGCCAGCGGTCTCGCACACGATTGACGTGGCGCGCGATGGCAACGGCCTCGCGGCCGTGCCCCCCGGCGCCCACGATCACGAGCCGATCACTCATGCCGCACCTGCTTCGACCGGGGCAGCGATCGGATCGTCGACCGCCGTTGCTCCCGTTCCCTCGCCGCCGACCATGACCGAGATCGTCCGGAGGAGGATCGCAGCGTCGGTGCGGATCGATTGGGTGTCGACATACGTGAGGTCGTACTCGATGCGTTCGGCCCACGACAGATCGTTGCGGCCGTTGACCTGGGCCAGGCCGGTCAGGCCCGGCCGCACGGCGAGGCGGCCCCGCTGTCGATCGGTCCACCGCTCGACCTGATAGGCCAGGGTCGGCCGGGGGCCGACGATGCTCATCTCGCCGCGGGCCACGTTGATCAACTGGGGAAGTTCGTCGAGGGAGATCCGGCGGAGCACCCGCCCGACGGCGGTGATGCGATCGTCGGACGGAATGATCGGATTGTCCCCGTCGAGCATGGTGCGGAACTTCCAGACCACGAAGGGATTCCCGTTCATCCCCACCCGTTCCTGGAGGAAGAAGACGGGGCCACGGGAGGTCAGCCGGACGGCAACGGCACAGAGCGCACCGAGAAGCAACACCGGAACCGCGACCACCACCAGGATCGCGAGATCGGCCAGCCGCTTCCCGGCGTACGGGCCGGACTCAGATGACATCTCGCATCCAGTCGACCGTCGACTTCAAGCCGATCTCGAGCGGCACCGGGGTGATGTCGGGGAACAGTTCGCGGACGCGCCGGTCGTCGGCCTGCGAGTGGGGGACATCGCCGGCGCGTACCGGGCCGTGCTCGACCCGGATCTCCCCGTCGATGAGGTCGCCGATCATCCCGATCACGGTCAGGAGATCGGTACGCGTGCCGAACGCGAGGTTCACCGGGAGGTCGCTCGTGACCCGTCGGTTCACCGCATCGACGATGACGGCGCTGAGGGTGTCGATGAACGTGAAGTCGCGGCTCTGGGTGCCGTCGCCGTTGACCGGCAGGGGCTCGCCCCGCAGGGCGGCATCGACGAAGGCCGGGATGACTGCGGCGTACGCGTGGCCTGCGGCCTGCAGCGGCCCGAAGACGTTGAAGAATCGGAATGCGAGGGTCGGCAGGTCGTAGCTGTGCCCGTAGGCGATGGTGTAGGACTCGGTGGCCAGCTTGCTGGCGGCATACGGACTGACCGGGCGACACGCCAGGCCCTCGTGCTTCGGCAGCTCGGAATTGGCGCCGTAGACCGACGACGATCCGGCGCACATCACGTGGCGCAGACCGTCACGGCGGGCGGCTTCGAGCACGTTCACCGTGCCGGTGGCATTGGAGAGGTGGCTGGCGACCGGGTCGACGATGGACCGGGGCACGGAGGGCCGTGCCGCGAGGTGGACGACGGCATCGGCCGGCCCCACCACGGCATCGAGGGCTCGATCGTCGAGGATCGTCCCCACCACGAGCTCGGTGTCGGTGCCGTCGAGGTTGCCGGAATAGCCGGTCGACAGGTCGTCGAACGCCGTGACCGAGTGGCCGGCGAGTTCCAGAGAGCGACAGAGGTTGGCGCCGATGAATCCGGCGCCGCCGGTGACCAGCACGTGCATGGGTTCCCCTTCCGAGAGGTCCGTCCTCCTCTCATCGGTCGCCGGGCGCCCTGTTTGAGGGACCGGTGTTCGAGGGACCGGTGTTCGAGGGACGCGCAGCACTTCGGCTCATCCACGACCGTGAGGCGCCGATGGAGAGGCGATGACCTCGCCCCTCTCGCATTCGCCGCGGCCGGGCGACGACGACGGCTCGGCCGCCGTCGCACGGCGGATGCTCTTCGTGTCGTCGGTGATCAGCGGCGGCTCGGGACGCAGCCAGCGTGAGCTGGCCGTCGCGATGCAGGCCGAGGGCCGTCAGGTGCGGTTCCTCGTCGATGCCGGCGACACGGCGGCACCCCGTCGACGGCTGTTGTCGGAGTTCACCGATGCCACCGCCCGGTTCGACGGCCGCGCCATCGGCCGGCCCGTCGACGGGGTTCGGCGTCGACTCGGGGCGCGAACGACGTGGCGCGAGATCGATGGGCTCCGCCACGAGACCACCATCGCGCCGGAGAACGCCTTCGAGGCTTCGGTGCGGCGCTGGCGGCCGGACGTCGTGGTCGTCTCGAGCATCTCCCGCACGACGTGGCGTCGGATTCGGGCCGTCTGTCGGCAACGGGGCATTCCGACCGCCCTCCACCTCCGGGAGGCCAACGCGATCGGCCACCTGACCGCCGGCCTCTTCCCCGATCTGCTCCTGGCGAACTCCGGCACGCTGGTCGACGACGCCGCCCGCCTCGGGCTCCATGCCGAGATGGTGCCTTCGGTCGTGCAGGTTCAGCCGATGGCACAACTCCCGTCGCGCGAAGTGCTGCTGCTCGTCAACCCGCTGGCCAGCCACGGTGTCCGCGTGATCGGCCCGCTCGCGGCGGCCCGCCCGGACATCCCGATCGTCCTCCAGGAATCCTGGTCACTCGACGGTGCGGATCGACAAGAGGTCGAACGCCTCGTCCGGCAACACCCGAACGTGGTGTTTCGCGCGTTCGACCCGCGCCCCGAAGCGCTCTTTCGCGACGCCCGGATCCTGTTGGCGCCGCATCTGGTCGACAATCGACCGCGGACCGTGCTGGAGGCCCAGGCCAACGGCCTGCCCGTCGTCGCCAGCGCGCTCCCCGGTCTCGTCGAAGCGGTCGGCGAGGGCGGGGTTCTCGTCCCCGAGGATGCCGGGCCGGAACAGTGGGTCCGCGCCGTCGGTTCGATCTGGGACGACGAGCCGCGATGGATGAACCTGTCGGATCGGGCGCGTATGCACGCCGGTCGCGTCGAGGTTCGGCCCGAGGTGGTGGCCGCGGCCTTCGCCGCGCTCGTCGACGAGCTGGTCGACGAACGCCGATGACTCGTCCGCTCAGAAGAGTTCGATGTCGCCCAACGAGAACCGGAAACGGTCCCGGTCGGGTCCCGCGGCGGCGAGATCGCGCACGGTGAGTCGCGGCCCCAGTCTGGGCAGCGTCGGCAGCCACGGTGCGGGGTGTGGGGTCGCGGCGAGGGTGAGAAGGTGGTCGGCCGGCAATTGGCGGCGGACCGCGCGCAACAGGTGCCGGGTCGATGCGGCATCCGGGCTGAAGATCTCGGCGAGCACCGCTTCGAGGGCCGGTCCACGGCGGCGCAGTCGAACCACAGCGGCGGCAGCGTCGGTGCGGAGCACTCGATAGTGCAGCGGCTCGAAGCCGTATCGCCAGAGCAGATGGTCCCGCGAGCGAACGGTGGTCAGCGCGGGGGGACGAGGTGTCGCCCGTTCGAGGGCGACCAGGTCGTCGATCGCCTGCTCGACGGGCGTCCCGGCCGGGCACGGCTCAGACCATTTCCGGGCCGCCGTGCGGGCCCGGGCGAGGCGGGGGAGCGATCGGGGTCCGGCCACCGCGACGCGGGTGGGGATCCGACCCACGTCGCGCCAGCCCATGCGGAGGTAGCCGGGCCGACTGTTGTCGTTGGGGGTGTTGAAGACGAAGGCGACGCCTTCGGACGTGAGGTCGTCGACGGCTTCGGTCGTCAGCGCCCGGAAGATGCCCCGTCGTTCGTGGTCGGGGTGGGTCGCGGTGTCGACCGCGCGCGCCGCAGGCCGGAGTTCGCCCGCCTCGTCGTGGAAGGTCCACCGCAACATCGTGCGAAACCCGACGGCGGCGCCGTCGTCGATCGCGAGCCACATCGGCGACGCACCGGCCGGATTCTCCAGGTGCTTCCAGCGAAAGAACGCCTCGTGGGGTTCGCCCGGAGTCCAGCCGAGCGCGGCCGTGGCCACCTCGATCGCGGCCGGGATGTCGTCGATGGTGGCCCGACGCACGGTCGGGGGCGGACGGTTCACGGCGCGAGGCTATCCGGCCTGTTCTCGGGGGTGAGGGCCGCAAACCTCCACGGGAGCCGCATCGTGCCGATGGGGGTCGGTGGGACTGCTCCCGTCTGTCGTGAAGCTCGCCGCCGGTGCGGTCGACGTCGTCCGTCGCCCGACCGCGGGTCTGGTCGTGTTGATCTATCACCGCGTCGGTGCGCGGACACCGGTTCGCGTCGATCTCCCCACGCCCACGTTCGATGCGCAGATGGAAATGCTGGCCCAGCAGGGCAGTGTCATCGCGCTCGACGACGCAGTCGAACGGTTGGCCGCCGGTGACGACCTTCGCGGCCGGGTCGTCGTCACCTTCGACGACGGCACCGACGACGTCGTCGACGAGGCGCTGCCGGTGCTGGCTCGGCACGGAATCCCGGCGACGCTCTACGTCGCCACGGCCCATGTGGAGGATCGCCTCGGTTTTCCCGATGACGGGCGCCCGGCGACCTGGTCGGGCCTGCGCGAGTGTCTCGACAGCGGCCTGATGACGATCGGCTCGCACACCCACTGCCACGTGCTGCTCGATCGTCTCGATGCTGATCGGGTGGCCGAGGATCTGGATCGCTCGATCCAGCTGATCGAGGAACGGCTCGGCGTGACCCCGCGCCACTTCGCCTACCCCAAGGCCCTCCGCCCGTCAGCGGCAGCGGAGCACGAGGTGCGATCCCGATTCCTTTCCGCCGCGCTCGCCGGGACCCGCGCGAACCCGGTCGGTACCGATGTGCACCGTCTCGCCCGGACCCCGGTCCAGACCACCGACGGGCCACGCTGGTTCGATCGCAAGCTCGCCGGCGGAATGGCGTTCGAGGACGACATGCGGCGGTTCGTCAACCGCCGCCGCTACGCCGGAGCATCGGCATGAACCCACCACGACTCGTTCACCTGACCACCACGGACATGAGTCTGGACTGGCTCCTGCGGCCCCAGCTCGAAGCGTTCGCCGCGGCCGGGTACGAGGTGTTCGCGATGTCGGCGCCGGGCCCCCACGTCCCGGCCTTGGAGGCCGGCGGCATCCGTCACATCGCAGTGCCGTCGCTCACCCGGGCGATGTCGCCCGCCCGCGATCTCCGGGCGCTCGTCGAACTCGGTCGTGAGTTCCGGCGCCTCGCCCCCGACATCGTGCACACGCACAATCCGAAGCCGGGGCTGCTCGGCCGTGTCGCGGCGCGTGCAGCTGGCGTGCCGGTGATCGTCAACACGACCCACGGCCTGTACGCGCTGCCGGAGGATCGCTGGCGAAAGCGCGCGGTGGTGTACGGCCTCGAGCGGATCGCGTCGGCCTGCGCCGATGCGGAGCTCCTCCAGAATCCCGAGGATCTTCCCGTGATGCGCCGGCTCGGTGTGCCCCACTCGAAGTTGACCGTCCTGGGAAACGGTGTCGACCTCCGACGTTTCTCCCCGGCGGCCGCCGACCCCGCTGCCCGCGCCCGTATCCGGGCGGCGCTCGGCATCGACGACGAGACCGTCGTGGTCGGTGCGGTGGGACGGTTGGTCTGGGAGAAGGGCTACGCCGCCCTCTTCGCCGCGGCCCGGGCGATGGCCGGCGAGAACTGTCGGTTCGTCGTGGTCGGACCCGACGAACCCGACAAAGCGGGATCGATCACCGCGGCCGACCGGGCTGCGGCCGAGGCGGACGGGGTGACATTCCTCGGTCGCCGAGAGGACATGGTCGATCTCTACTCGGCCTTCGACATCTACGTGCTGGCCTCCCACCGGGAGGGCTTCCCCCGATCGGCGATGGAGGCCGCGGCGATGGAGTTGCCGGTCGTGGCCACCGACATCCGTGGCTGCCGACAGGTGGTCGCCGACGGCGTGACCGGGCGACTCTTCCCGGTGGGCGACCCGGCCGCGCTCGTCGCCGCCCTTCGGCCGCTGGTGCTCGACCCCGACCATCGGCGGGCCACCGGACACGCGGCGCGGGCACGAGCGATCGAGCATTTCGACGATCGCGACGTGATCGCAACGACGCTGCGGACCTACGAGTGGCTGCTGGCCCGGACGGTCTCGCCGGCCATGGCCCCGGCGTAGACCGCCTCGATCTCGGCGATCGATCGACGCAGCGCGAAGCGTTCCGACTCGACGGTCGCTCGACGGGCGAGTTCGGCCCGGCGGGCCGCATCGGTGGCGAGGGCGAGATGACCGGCGGCGAGGGCCGCAGCATCGCCGACCGCCGCCACGATGCCGGCGCCGCCCACGGCAGCGGGGACACCACCGGCGGCCGTGGCGACCACGGGGAGGCCGAGGGCGAGCGCTTCCATCACGGCGACCGGCAGCCCTTCGTGGGCCGAGGACAGGGTGAAGAGGTCGCCGCCGCTGAGCACCCGGGTGGCGTCGTCGCGGTAGCCGAGGGCGGTGAACCGGTCGCCGATGCCCGCGTGCAGGATCCAGTCGTCGACGTCGCGGGCCAGTGGTCCCTGTCCGACGAGGACGTAGCGCAGACGCGGCTCGCGCTCGAGGGCGATGGCGGCCGCGTCGACGAGCACGTCGAGCGACTTCTCCTTGCGGAGATTTGCCACGCAGACGACCACGACATCAGTCGCGTCGAAACCGAGTTCCCGGCGGACCGATTCGCGATCGGCCGACTCTCTGGTCGCGTCGAGGTCGATGCCGTGCACGATCACCTCGACACGTGATGGGTCGATGCCCTGGATCGTCGCCTTCACGTCGTCGCTGACCGCGATGGTGGCGTCCTGGAACCGGATCGTGGCGCGATTGGCGAATCGGGTCAGACGGTGATGGCGGGGCCAGCGGTTGTGCTCGGTGCTCACCACCTTCGGGCGTCGTGAAGAGGGGATCGTGCGCACGAGCACCCGGGCCACGGCGGCGAGCGCGGGGGAATGGACATGGAGTACGTCGACCGGGTCACCGGTGAGTTGGGAGCGCAGGCTTGCGATCCAGCCCGGCCGGGCCGCCGTCGGCGCGTCGAGGCAGCGGTGGGCGACGCCGGCGGCATCGAGCAGGGGGACGAGGTGCTGCTTCTCGGGCACCAGGAACGTGACGTCGTGGTGGACCGGGCCACCGGCGGTCACCTGGGCGACCACGAGTCGCTCGGCCCCGCCGGGCCCCAGTCCCTTGAGAAGATGGCGTACCCGCAGGCGCGTCGGGTCGGGCCGGCTCACGCCAGCGCGCCCACGGCCGCATCGACGACCCGCTGGAGGTCGTCGTCGGTCATGGAGGACCCGCTCGGAAGGCAGACGCCCCGGGCGAACGCGTCGTCGGCCACGGCCCCGCCGAACATGCGGTGCTCGGCGAACACCGGCTGGCGATGCATCGGTTTCCAGGCGGGACGCGCCTCGGCATCGACCTCGTCGAGGGCGTCGATCAACGCCGCCGGCGAGCTCCGGGCATTGTCGGCCAGCACGACGATCGTGAGCCAGTGGTTGACCGTGCCCCGCGCGTCGATCGGGTTGAAGCCGACGCCGTCGAGCGGTCCGAGGGCGTCCTCGTAGACGGCGCGGATCTCGGCCGTGCGGGCGAGTATTCCTGGGAGGCGCCGGACCTGTCCGCGTCCGATCGCCGCCAGCACGTTGCTGAGGCGGTAGTTGTAGCCGATCTCACGGTGCTCGTAGTGGGGCACCGGTTCGCGGGCCTGGGTGGAGAGGTGGCGAATGCGCTCGACGACGGCGGGGTCGCGGGCGATCGCCATGCCGCCGCCGCCGGTGGTCATCAGCTTGTTGCCGTTGAAGGAGAACACCCCGACGTCGCCGAACGAACCCGCGCTCGCTCCCTCCCAGGTGGCCCCGACGGCCTCGGCCGCATCCTCGACGAGTGGCACGCCGTGCCGGGCGCACGCGGCGGCGATCGGCGCATGGTCCGCGCACTGGCCGTAGAGATCGACGGTGACGACGGCGCCGACCCGACGGCCCTCGGCCGCAGCGACATCGAGGGCTTCGGCGATCAGCGACGGGTCGGCATTCCATGTCGATGGTTCGCTGTCGACGAACCAGGGTTCGGCGCCGACATAGGCGACGGCATTCGCGCTCGCCGCGAACGTGAAGGACGGCACGATGACGACGTCGCCGGGCCGAACGCCGCAGACGAGGAGCGCGAGGTGCAGGCCGGCGGTGCCGCTGGAGAGGGCGACCCCGGGCGCCACTCCGAGCGCGTCGGCGAACTCCGACTCGAACGCCGTGAGGTCGGGACCGACCGGCGCAACCCAGTTCGCGTCGAATGCCCCCAGGAGCAGCTCGCGTTCGATCGCACTCATGTCGGGTGGTGACAGATGTATTCGGCCCATTGGGTCCTTCGGCTCATGTCGACGTATGTGGTGCCGACAGGCAGAGCGTCGCACAGGCACACGCTGATCTGGCGTCTTCGGAGGGAGATGTCGGACCAGCCCGAGGGGTGGGCGAGAACCACGATCATGGAACCCCAACATCTGATTCGAACCATTCGGCGCCGCTGGCGACCGATCGTGCTGCTCGCCGTCATCGGCGCGTCGCTCGGTGCCGCCAGCGCCGCGGTCGCGCAGGACGCGGCTCCGGAGTCGGTGGCGAAGGTCTACTACGACGCGTGCCACACGCTTCTGGTCGACCGACCGCCGGACATCTACGAGACCCTGGACGTGAGCAACCTGGCGCAGCTGGCGCAGCGATTGACGCAGGGCGAGATCCCCGCCGCGGTCGCGACGTCGCTCGGTCGAGATGTCGACCAGTTGCAGACCCAGGTCCGGGTCGACGTCCGCAACGACATCCAGAGCATGTCGGTCTGTGGTGTCGGCGAGACTGCGGCCGAGGCCGAGGCAACGGCCGACGAGTACGCGCTCCAGCTCCTGAGCTTCCTCGGGGCGGAGTCGCAGAGCTACCACGATGACCGGATGGCGATCGCCCGAGGCCAGGTTGCACAGGCACAGGCCTGCCGGGACGAGGCCTCGCTCGCGCTGCTCCTGAAGCAGGAGTCCGAACCCGAGAACACCCGCGACGAGGAAGTGGCCGTCGAACTGTGCGAGCGCCAGTTGGGGCCCGCCCAGTCACGCCTGAGCGACTTCGAAGCCGCCGGTGTCCCGGTCGTCCCGCTCGAGACGCTCGAACCGGCGTCCGCCGTAGAGATCTCCGAGCGCAGCTATGACGCCCGGGTTCGTCAGGGCGCGGCCGGGGCCAACGTCGACATCGGCATCGGCGACGTCGTCGGCGCAGCCCCGAGCATGTCGAGTTCGTCATCGGCGGCCCCCGCCATCCCCGACGGTCCCGGCGCTCGCGGTCTGGCCGGCGCGCTGTTCGGTGCCGCGCTGGGCTTCGGCTATGTGATGTTCGCCGAGCGCCTCGACTCGAAGCTGCGCAGCAAGTTCGACGTCGAAGCGACGCTCGACCTTCCGGTCCTCGCCGAGATCCCCCCGCTGAGTCGCAAGGATCGCAAGTCGACCAGGATCCTCACGCTCGAGGAACCACGATCGAGGACCGCCGAGTCGTTCCGCGCGCTGCGCTCGGCGATCGAGTACGCCCGTCGGGTCGACGTGGAGAGGAGCGGCGACCAACAGGGCGCCCATGTCATCCTCGTCACCTCGGCCGGGCCGTCGGAAGGCAAGACGACGACCGTCGCCAACCTCGCCACCGTCCTCGCCGAGGGCGACCGTCGAGTCCTCACCATCAATTGTGACTTCCGTCGACCCCGCCTGCACCGCTACCTGGGTGGCACGGCGACCCCGAAACGCTTCAACGTGACCGACGTGCCGGGTGTGCAACTCGTCACCCAGGTCACCGCGAACGACGGTGACGCGACGCCGAGCGACGTCATCAACGCCCAGCGCCGGCTCATACTCGGCGCGCGGGACCGATTCGACGTGATCCTCCTGGACACGGCGCCGATCCTGACCACGAACGACGCCGCGGACCTGCTCGGGGTCTCGGACCACGTCGTGCTCGTCGTGAATGCGGCCGAGACGAATGCGGACTCGGCGGCTCGGGCCTCCGAGCTGCTCGAACGGCGCGGACGGGCGCCGCTGGGCGTCGCTCTGGTCGGTGCCCGCGACGTGCCCAACGCCTCGGACTACTACTACGACGACGACGATCCCTATCTCGAGCCGAGCGGTCGGCGGCGCCGTTCGACGATCGAGGAACTGGTCGACCCTGAGGTCGCACCGAGCCGGTGAGTGACATGGCCGGAACCCCTCCGCCGACAGTCGCCCCTCAGACAGTCGCCCCTCAGACACATGCCATCCCGAGGCCGAGCGAGCGTCGGATCGTTCGCCCCACGCGTCGTCTGGCCTGGACGGCGCCGGCCGGTTGGGCCCTCTGTGGCATCGCCCTGCTCGCCTATGCGCTGGCACCGGCCGTGGGGCGATCCTCGATCCTCGGCACGGCGGTCGCCGCGTTGGCGGTCCTCGTCTCCTGGCCGGTCTTCAGCCGCCTCGGTTCCAAATTCCCGGAGGTGGAGATCGCCGGCCTGCTGCGCGTCTCCTTGGGTCTCAAGCTGCTGGCCACCCTGCCGAGATTCGAGGGCCGCGAGGACAGTGTCGACTACTTCCGTGCCGGTGCGGAGCTCGCCAACAGTTTCCGCCGGCTGGATTTCACGGTGGACACCGGCCGATCGATTCCGGGAACGGGATCGGTGCGCTATCTCACCGGCCTGGTCGAGGTGCTGACGCTCGAGGACGAGTTCGCCACGTTCGTGGTGTTCTCGCTGTTCGGGTTCATCGGGCTGGTGCTGTTCCTCCTGGCCTGTCGTGCGGCGCTCCCCGCCGTCGACCCGGTCCGCTACGCCCTCCTGCTCATGCTCTGGCCGTCACTCGTCTACTGGCCGTCGAGCATCGGCAAGGAGTCCGTGGTGTTGCTCGGCCTCGGCATGGTGGCGCTCGGCGGCGCCCGCCTGCTCGAGGGAGGCCTGCGGGGGCTGGCGCTCGCTGCGCCCGGGCTGCTCGTGGTCGGTCTGGTACGACCGCACGTCGCCCTCATCGCGGTGACGGCGATGGTGGTCGCGGTCATCACCCGCGCGCCGGGACGCGGCGCCGCCGGGGTGGTCGCCCGGGTGGGCATCGTCGCGGCCTTGGTCATCGGCGGGTCCGTGGCCGCCGATTCGGTCGAGGCCCTCTCCGACACCGACGGGCTCAACCCGACCGGGCTGTCCGCCGCGCTCGACCTCGTCAACGCCCGGTCGTCGCAGGGCGGCTCGCACTTCGAGGCCGCGCGCATCGACGGTCTCAGCGAGTACCCGTGGGGTTTCGTGACGGTGATCTTCCGGCCGTTTCCCCACGAGGCGTCGAGCGCGCCGATGTTGTTGACCTCGCTCGAGGGGATGCTGCTCGCAGGGCTGCTCATCACCGCGATCCCGAGGGTCATGGCCGCGGTCCGGTCGATTCGCGACGAGGCCTACGTGGCCTACGCCCTCTCGTTCACGATCGTCTTCGTCTACCTGTTCTCCGCGATGGGAAACTTCGGCATCATCGCCCGGCAACGGGTGATGACGCTGCCGCTCATCCTGGTGATCGTCGCCCTGCCGACGGCGAAGGATCGCATTCGGCAACGGCGGGTGGCGGCGCACGAATCGGAGGCTCGATCGTGAGACACACCGCGACGGTCGCCCCCCGGCCGAATCGCCTCGTGGTCGAGGCGCCGCTCGGCGCCGAGTTGGCGCTGTTCCACCTGGATTCTCGCCGGCTGCACATCCTCAATGGTTCGGCGGCCGCGATCTGGCGGCGTCTCGGCGAGGCCGAGACGATCGGTGATCTCGCGGTCGGTCTCGGTGACGAGTTCGGCGTGTCCCCGGCCGACATCCGCCTCGACGTGGAACGCACCGTCGAACAACTCCGCGCCGACGGGCTTCTCCAGGCCGACGAGCGGGGAAATCTCCCCGCGACGCCGCCGCGTCGGCGGGACCGTGATCACTCGGGCGACGTGTCGGGACTCGCGTGCTTCGCCGCGCTGGACGCCCGATTGGGGATCGTGTGCCCGGACGCCGAGATCGCGTCGGCGATCGAGGATGCGCTCGCCCCGTTGCGCTGCGATCGCTCGCCGGATGTCGTGCTCGTCATCGAGCCGGGACCGGGCGACACCTGGACGCTGACCGTCGGGACGGGGTCACCGGCCACGCTCGGGTCGCGGCTCTCGGTCGTGTTGCGGGCACTGGCCGAGGTCAACGCCCTCGCTGTGGCGTCGGTTCCCGATCATCTCGTGTTGCATGCCGGCGCGGTCGCACACGACGGTCGGGGAGTGCTGCTCCCCGGCGGTTCCAACCACGGGAAGTCCACATTGACCACGGCGCTGCTCGGGGCCGGCTTCGGTTACCTCACCGATGAAGCGGCCGCGATCACGGACCAGCTCCGCATCCGGCCGTTCCCCAAGTCGATCGCGCTGGATCCCGGATCGTTCCCGCTGTTCCCGGATCTCGCGCCGGACCCGCAGGACGGAGTCGCCCGGGCCCTCGCTGGTCGCGAGTGGCATGTGGATCCGGCCCGAGTCGGCGAACTCTGCGGGCCGGTGCCGATCTCCGCCGTCGTCTGCCCGCAGTGGCGGGCGGGTGCGGCCACCCGGGTCACCCCCGTCGCGCCGGTCGAGGCGCTGCACCTGCTGTTGGGTGATGCCTTCGACTTCCGAGTGGGAGGTCAGGGGGTGTTCCAACGACTCGTCGAGATCGTCGCCCACGTGCCGGTGGTCCGCCTCGGCTACAGCGACACCGCCGAGGCGGTGGCCGCGGTCGGCGACACGCTGGCGGCGACCATGGTCGGGTCCGCCGTCACCATCTGAGTGTCAGTCGGGGACCCGCCGGGTGCGTCGCCGGTCGCCCTCTTCCGGAAGCTCGTCGAGCGGCGGGAGGCCTTTGCGGCGACGCTTCTCCTCGTACTGCATCTCGTCGGCGGCGCGGAGCAGATCACCGGACGTGAGCATGTCGGCCGTCGCCAGGGCCACGCCGCACGAGAGTGACCGGTTGTGGCCGCTACGGGCGAACTGGGCGAGCGCGAGGTCGGCGACGGGGTGGGCCGAGAGCATGCCGCCGCCGTCGAGGATGATGCAGAACTCGTCGCCGCCGATCCGGCAGACCACGGAGTTGTCGACCGTGTCCGCGGCATCCGCCAGGGCCCGGGCTGCATCGACGAGGAGTGAGTCGCCGGCTGCGTGGCCTTCGTTGTCGTTGACCACCTTCAGGCCATCGACGTCGCACATGATGACGGCGACGTCCTGACGATCGACGGCCGGCCGGGAGAAGACGTCACGGAGACGATCCTCGAGCACGCGCCGGTTGCCGAGGCCGGTCAGCGGGTCCCGCAGCGCGAGTTCCTCGAACTCGGCGATGCGCTGGGCCTGGGTGACGGCGGCCGCGATGTGGGTGGCGACGAGGCGAAGGGTTGCGAGGTCGTCGTGATCCAGCACGTTGGACTCGGCGCGGGTGGTGGCGATCACCAGGCCCCACACGCTCTCGCCGATGCTGATCGGCCACACGGCCTCGGAGCGAAGCCCTCGCTGGTACAGCGAGACGATGGCGGGGTCGTCGGCCCGCCCGTCGTCGGTGGCCCGCACGTAACCCTGACCGTCGAAGATCGATTCGAGTCCGGGATGGTCACCGGCGCCGTGGCGCTCCTCGGCCGGGAAACGCTCCTTGCCGGGGCCGACGTCGCCGACGTTGAGCAGGGTCTCGTATTCGGCGGCCTCGTGATCGAGTCGTCCGATCGTGACCGTGGAGGCCTGCAGGGCGCGGCGGGCCTGTTCGGCGATGACGAGGAGCACGTCGGGCATCGAGTCGGCGGCGCGCACCGCCGCCCCGATCGAGACGAGGGCCTCGACGGGCGAGTCGCGTTCGGGCGGAACGAACCGCTCGAGCGCGTCGAGCACCTCGTCGAGTTCGATGTCGGAATGGACGGGGTCGCCGGAGCTGAGCTCGAGCATCGCAGCGGCGCCCAGGTCGGGGTCGAGGGCGGAACCGAGCAGCTCGTCGACGCGACGTTGACGGGCGGTCCAGTTCGGCGCCGCGCCCGGTGACGGGTGTCCGACCAGGGTGGCGGCGAGGGCCAGCAGCCGGGCGGCGAGCGGGATGTCGGGACCGCGCATGCCGTGGGGTCCGCCGCTGCCGTCCCATCGTTCGTACTGGTGGCGGACGGTGCGCGCTGTCCCGCCCAGCCCGGTGAGCCGGCTGAGCACGCTGGCCGCGAGCACGGCCGACGCGGGATCGGGAACGATGTCCACGGTGCCGACGGGTCGGACATGGGTCAGCACGATCGAGATCTCGGCGAGGAGGGCGCCGGTGACGGCATCCACACGGTCCGACGTGGGGACGCCGGCGGCGACGGCGAGGCGGTCGACGAGGTGGGCCCGGAGCGCGGCGCGGCGCGCCGCCGGCGGATCGAAGACCTCGAGGGCGCGGCAGAGCGCGGTGACACCGGCTCTCGCGGGACGGGTCAGCGGTCGGGCGCTTGCGTCGGTCATCCGGTCCGCGGCGTCCGGCAGCGACTGTTGCTCCATCTCCTCGCCCGGTCCCTCTCCCTCGCCTCGGGTCGTCGTCCAGTTGTACCAGAGCGTTGCCGCCGTCCGGACATCACGTTGCGTGCGACTTGCCGCCACTATACGTGGTATCGGCTCGACGAAGTACCCGAAGCGAGCGATGCGGTACCGACGAAGTGGCACCGCTCGACCAGGTTCGCCGCCGTCTCGACCGCGTTCGCCGCCATACTGGACGGCGATGAGCACCCGAAAACTGATCATCACCGCGCTGATCACCGGTCTCGTGATCCTCGTCGCCGGGGCCGTCCAACTCGTGATGATCATCGCCTGAGGGTCGGCCGGGATCGCTATGGTTGACCTCGTTCTCACAGGAGGTCGTTCCGATCGACGGACAACATGATGTGATCGTGATCGGCGGTGGCCCCGGTGGCTACGCCGCCGCACTCTACGGCGCCGGAATCGGACTCGACGTCGGCATGATCGAGCGCGGCAAGATCGGCGGCACCTGCCTCAACGTGGGCTGCATCCCGGCCAAGGAACTGCTCGAGACGGCGCACGTGTTCCGCACGGTGCAGGATGCGGCGGCGTTCGGGGTGAACGCCTCGGCGCCGACCCTCGACTGGTCGGTCACGATGACCCGCAAACAGGACATCATCGATCAGCTGGTCGGCGGGCTCACCGGTCTCCTCAAGGGCCGCAAGGTCACGGTCTACGACGGGGCCGGCTCGCTCGGCGCCGACCATCGGGTGACCGTCAGCGGCGGTGCGAGCGGTGACGTCACCCTCACGGCGCCCGCCGTCGTCCTGGCGACCGGTTCACTGCCGCGGTCCCTCCCCGGGTTCGACGTCGACGGCAAGTTCGTCGTCACCTCCGACGAGATGCTCTCGATCGAGTCGCTCCCCGCCACCGCCGCCGTCATCGGCGGCGGGGCGATCGGCTGCGAGTTCGCATCGATGATGGGCGATCTCGGTGTCGAGGTCACGATCCTCGAGGCGATGCCGCAGATCCTGGCCGGATGCGACGCCGACGCCACGAAGGTCGTCGAGCGGTCGTTCAAGAAGCGCGGTATCACGGTGCGGACCGGTGTGATGGTGCAGGGCCACACTCCCGACGCATCGGGCAACCACACCACCGTGGCCTTCGGCGAGGGCGAGACCCTCGATGTCGAGACCATCGTGATGTCCGTGGGTCGTCGGCCCTTCCCCGACCTGCTCGGGCTCGAGGGCACCGGCGTGGCCACCGACGAGCGCGGGTACGTCACGGTCGACGAACGCTGCCGCACCGGCGAGCCAGGCGTGTGGGCGGTGGGCGATCTGATCAACACACCGCAGCTGGCCCACGTGGCGTTCGCTGAAGGCATGCTCGCGATCCGCGACATCCTCGGCGAGTCCCCGGTGCCGCTCGACCATCACGGCACACCGTGGTGCATCTACTGCCACCCCGAGGTCGCCTTCGCCGGCTACACCGAGGAGGCGGCCAAGGCGGCCGGCTTCGACGTGGTCACCTCGTCGCATCGGTTCATCGGCAACGGGCGGGCCAAGATCGTCGGCGACACCGACGGCATCGTGAAGGTCATCGCCGAGAAGCGGGCCGACGGCACGGGCGGACGGATCCTCGGCGTCCACATGGTCGGGCCGTGGGTCACCGAGCAGCTCGGTCAGGGATACCTGGCGGTCAACTGGGAGGCCACGGTCGACGACGTCGCCGCGTTCATCCAGCCGCACCCGACCATGTCGGAGCTGTTCGGCGAGACGGTGTTGTCGCTGACCGGACGCTCCCTCCACGGCTGACCGCGGCCACCTACCATCGAAAGCGTCGCCGCGACCGCCGATCCGGGCGCACCGAGCAAGTAACCAGGCACGAGCACACCAGACACGAGAAACACCGAAATGAGCACACGGGAATGAGGAACTGATGGCCGATGTCACGATGCCCCAGCTGGGTGAGACCGTCACCGAGGGGACGATCACACGGTGGTTCAAGCAGGTCGGCGACGACGTGGCGATGGACGAGATCCTCTTCGAGATCTCGACCGACAAGGTCGACAGCGAGGTTCCGAGCCCGGTGGCCGGCGTGCTGAGTGAGATCCTGGCCCAGGAAGGCGACGTCGTCGAGGTCGGCCAGGTGCTGGCCCGCGTCGGCGATGCGGGTTCCGAATCGCCGGCTCCGGCGGCCGATGCCGCGCCGGCCGAGTCGCCGGCTCCGCCGGCCGAGTCCGCGCCGGCGACGGCCGAGTCCACGCCGGACCCTGCACCATCGCCGGCACCGGCACCGGCACCCCCGCCCCCACCCCCGCCCGCTCCTACCGCGGCTCCCGAGCCCGAAGCGCCGGCCGCGCCGGCGGCGGACGCGTCACTCGTGCTCTCCCCGGTCGTTCGTCGCCTGATCAACGACAACGGACTCGACGCCTCGACCATCGAGGGTTCGGGGATCGGTGGCCGCATCACTCGCGCCGATGTCGAGCGAGTGATTCTCGCCGGTGGTGGCACCTCGTCCGAGGCACCGGCAGCCGAGGCCCCCGAGGCCCCGGCCGCACCGGCGCCCGAGTCCACCCCGCAGGCGGCGCCCTCGCAATCGCCGGCCCCGGCCCCGGCCACCGACTCGGCACCGGTCCCCGCGGTGGGCCCACGCGACGAGATCGTGCCCCTGAACAACGTGCGCAAGCGCACGGCCGAACACATGGTGATGTCGAAGCAGACCTCGCCCCACGTCCTCACGGCGATGGAGGTCGACTACGAGCGCGTCGAGTACGTGCGTCGCTCGATCAAGTCGGGTTGGAAGGCCGACGAGGGGTTCAGCCTCACCTATCTGCCCTTCATCGCCCGCGCCGTCGTCGATGCGCTGCGCGAGTACCCGCACCTCAACGCCAGTTTCGGCGGCGATCACCTGGTCGTCCACGACGAGGTGAATCTCGCCGTGGCCGTCGACATCGACTTCGACGGCCTCCTCGCCCCGGTGGTGAAGGCTGCCGATGGCAAGCGCCTCCGACAGATCGCGCGCGACATCGTCGACGTCGCGTCGCGGGCTCGCACCAAGCAGCTCCGCCCCGACGACCTCTCCGGTGGCACCTTCACCCTCACCAACGCGGGTCAGTACGGCACGATGATGCAGTTCCCGATCATCAATCAGCCGCAGGTCGCGATTCTCTCCACCGACGGCGTGCAGCGAAAGCCCGTCGTCGTCACCGACGAGTACGGCAACGAGTCGATCGCGATCCACTCGGTCGGCGTGCTGGCTCTGGCCTGGGACCATCGAGCCTTCGACGGGGCCTACGCCGCTGCGTTCATGCACCGCGTCAAGGAGATCATCGAGACGCGCGACTGGGAGGCGGAGGTCCGCTGACCCGTCCCGCGGGTGAGGCCGCTGTCGACCGGCGAGCCCTCCGGGTTCGATGGCTCGGCCGGGTCGCCTATCGAGACGCGCTCGGCCTCCAGCGAGCGCTGGTGGCCGACGACGCCGACCACCTGCTGTTGCTCGAGCATCCGCACACGATCACCACCAGTCGGCGCACACCGGCCGCACATCTGCTGATCGACGAGTCCGCGGTGCGCGACCTCGGCGGTGAGGTCGTCGAGACCGATCGTGGAGGTGACATCACCTACCACGGACCCGGCCAACTCGTCGGCTACCCGATCCTCACCGTGCCCGGCCGTCGGGGCGGGGGCATGGCCGACACCGCGGCCTACGTCCACGGTCTCGAGGCCGTGCTCATCGAGGTGCTGGCCGAGCTCGGGCTCGAGGCCGGCCGCCTGCCCCGGTGCACGGGTGTGTGGGTGGGCACCGACTCGCCCCAGCCACGCAAGATCGCGGCGATCGGCGTGCGGATCACCCGAGGCCGCTCGATGCACGGGTTCGCGCTCAACGTCGATCCTGATCTCGAATGGTTCGATCGCATCGTGCCGTGTGGCATCACCGACAAGGGGGTCACCTCCCTGGCCCGCGAGGGTCGTGACGCGACGATGGCCACGGTGGTCGATCTCGTGACCGAGGCGATGGCCCGCCGGTTCGCCGCCGGTCGGCCCATCGACCGGGCCGACGTCGCCTGGCGCGTCGACGATCGCGACCTCGCCCCGTTCACCCGCGGCGAGGGCGCCGGCACGCCCGTCGGCCGTGACGGCGTCGGTCACGGTCGGGCCCCGGGGCCCTCCGAGTCCGACTTCGACGCGCTTGCCGACGGCACGTCGGTGCGACTCCTGGGGCGGCTCGAGGAAGCCGGAGCCACCGACCACGACCCCGTGCGGCTCCGAGCCCGCAAGCCCGAATGGATGCGGGTGCCGCTCGACACCGGCCCGGAATACCGCCGGATCCGGGCGACGATGCGCGAACTCGACCTCGTCACCGTCTGTGAAGAGGCCGGTTGCCCGAACATCTCCGAGTGCTGGAACGACGGCACCGCCACGTTCATGGTGCTCGGTGAACGGTGCACGAGGGCGTGCGGGTTCTGCCTCGTCGACACCCGCAAACCCCTGGCCCCCGATCCCGACGAACCGGCCCGGGTGGCCGAGGCCGTCCATCGAATGGGTCTGCGTCACGCAGTGATCACGATGGTCGCTCGCGACGACCTCGACGACGGTGGCGCAGCCGCCGTTGCCGCCACCGTGGCGGCGATCCGCGAACGCAACCCCGAGTGTCGGGTGGAGACGTTGGTGTCCGATCTGCGCGGTGACGACGCCTCGTTGGCGGTGCTCTTCGCCGCCGAACCCGACGTGTTCAACCACAACATCGAGACCGTGGCCCGACTCCAGCGCGCCGTTCGCCCTTCGGCGGGCTACGCGCGGAGCCTCTCGGTGCTGGCTCGGGCCAAGGCGGCGGGACTGACGACGAAGTCCTCGATCATCGTCGGGATGGGTGAGCGGTCCGACGAGGTCGAACAGACCCTGGCCGACCTCGCGGCCGTCGGCACCGACATCGTGACGATCGGCCAGTATCTGCGCCCGACCTCGCATCACCTTCCGGTCGCGCAGTGGTGGGAGCCGGCCCGGTTCGAGGAGTGGAAGCGACTCGGCGAGGCGGCGGGAATCGGCCATGTCGAGTCGTCGCCGCTCACCCGCTCGTCGTACCACGCCCGAGATGCCGCTTCAGCGGTCACCTCATAGCCTCGACGCATGTTCGCCGAACGACTGCAACGTGCCCGGGCCCGCATGGACGCCGATGGGGTCGATGTCCTCCTGCTGTCGGTCGGTGCCGACCTGCCGTACTTCTCGGGCTACGAGGCGATGCCGCTCGAACGGATCACGATGCTGGTGGTGCCTCGTGACGGCGATGCCTCGCTCGTGGTGCCGGCGCTGGAAGCGCCCCGCGTGCGCGAACAGGCCGGGGTCTTCACCCTCACACCGTGGACCGAGAGCCAGGACCCCATCGCCCTCATCGCGTCGCTGATGGGTCCGGCGGCGACGGCCGCGGTCGGCGACCACATGTGGAGCGGGTTTCTCGTCGATCTCATCAGCGCCTGCCCCGGCACCTCGTTTCGACGGGCATCCACGATCACGAGCCCCATCCGCTCGGTGAAGACCGCCGACGAGATCGCGCGGCTCCGGGCCGCGAGCGCGGCGGTCGATCGCATCGCCGCCCGCCTGCAGGCCGGCGAGATTCCACTCGTCGGTCGTACCGAGGCCGAGGTCTCGGCCGAGCTGGGGCGTCAGATCATCGCCGAAGGCCACGGTCGGGTGAATTTCGCCATCGTCGCAGCGGGGGAGAACGCCGCATCACCACACCACGAGGCGGGCTCGCGCATCATCCGTGAAGGCGAGGGTCTGCTGTGCGATTTCGGCGGCACGATGGTCGGTGACGACGGCGTCGGCTACTGCTCCGACATCACGCGCTGCGTCTGGGTCGGCGACCGCCCCGAACGCGACTTCCTCGAGGCGTATGCCGTGCTCCACGAGGCGCAAGCCGCGTCGGTGCGGGCCGCGACGGTGGGCACGCCGGCCGAGGACGTCGATCGGGCCGGTCGGGAGAAGATCAACAACGCCGGTTTCGGTTCGTACTTCATCCACCGCACCGGTCACGGCATCGGGGTCGAGGCCCATGAAGACCCCTACATCGTCGAGGGCAACACCGCGCCGCTCGCGGCCGGCAACGCGTTCTCGATCGAGCCGGGCATCTACATGCCCGGACAGTGGGGCATGCGGCTCGAAGACATCGTGGTCGCGACCCCCGACGGGCCCGACTCGCTGAACCTCGTCGATCACCACCTCGCCGTGGTGACCGCGTGATTCGAGTCGATGGCGCCACCGTACTGGTCCAGTGGGCGGCCGGTGGCTGGCTCTTCCTGTGGGTCACCACTCGCCGCCGCGAGGTCGGCCTGGGCTACGGCTGGATCCAGCGCCTGACGTTCCTCATCCTGGCCGGGGGCTCGCTGGTCGCCGCCTTCGCCACCGACCCGACCTGGACCCGCGAGATCGCGACGATGGCCTTCATCGCCGCCGGCCTGGTCACGCTGGGGATCTCGGTGGGTCGACGCCGGGCCGGCGTGGAAGGACAGCGCGAGGTCGTCGAACGGCGTACGACGCGCGTCGCCGAGATGACGGGAATCGACCGTGACGAGCAACGTTTCGACAAGTCGGCGGCCGAGTTCCCGCCGGTGTTGGACCTGGTGACCGCAGGGCTCGGCCTGGTGGCGGTGCTCTTCGGGTCGATCGCGGCCGGCGACCCGGTGCTGTTGTCGGTGTTCCGCGGCATCACCAGCGCGCTGTTCCTCGGCGTCGTCACCGATGCCATGTTGCTCGGACACTGGTATCTGGTGCAGCCCGGCTTGGCCCGGGCCCCCATCCACGAGCTGGTGCGATGGACGGGCATCCTCTGGGTCCCCGAGACGATCGCGATGCTTCTTCCGACCGGCATGATCTCGGTGCTCAACGGTTCGATCGATGACGCGTACAACGGCCTGCTCGGCTGGTTCTGGGTCGCCTGCGTGGTCACCACGATCGGACTCGTCTTCGTCACCCGGGCCGCGCTGCGCGAGCGCGAGTACTCGGCGGTGATGGCGGCGACGGGGTTGATGTACCTGGCCATCCTCACCGCCTTCGGGCAGGACCTGGTGGCTCGGATCCTCCTCGACACCTGAGCGCAGGGCCGATGCTTGCCTCTGCGGCCCCGACCGTGTGCACACTGGAGTCATGCCGAGAGCGATTTGGAATGGGTCGATCAGCTTCGGGCTGGTCAGCATCCCGGTGAAGTTGTACAGCGCGGTCAGTCGCAAGACGGTCCGCTTCAACCAGATCGATTCGGCCACCGGCTCGCGGGTCAAGCAGAAGCGCGTGTCGGCCGAGGACGGCGAGGAGGTGCCCTACGAGCGCATCGTGAAGGGCTACGAGCTTCCCTCGGGGGAGTTCGTGCTGATCACCGACGACGAGGTCGCCGCTCTCGATCCCGAAGCGGTGCGCACCATCGACATCGACGAGTTCGTGGATCTGGCCGACATCGACCCGATCTTCTACGACAACGCCTACCACCTCGTGCCCGATGCGCAGACGGCCAAGCCCTACAAGCTGCTGGCCAACGCCATGGACGAGGCATCGAAGGTCGGCATCTGTCACTTCGTCATGCGGTCGAAGCAGTACCTCGGCGCCGTGCGCCCCGTCGACGGGCGGCTGGTGCTGTCCACGATGGTCTACGCCGACGAGATCGTCGACCCGGCCGACATCGGGGGCTTCGACCTGCTCGACGACATCGAGATCGACGAAAAGGAGCAGGCGATGGCCGAGCAACTCATCGCCACCCTCGACGCCACCTTCGAGCCCGAGCGTCACAAGGACACCTATCGCGAGGCGGTACTCGAGCTGATCGAGCGGAAGGCGGCAGGGGAGACCGGCGACGATCTCGTTCCCGCCCCCGCCGCGTCGTCGGACAAGGTGATCGACCTCATGGCCGCGCTCGAGGCATCGGTGAAGGAAGCGAAGAAGGCGCGGGGTCGTCATCCGGCCGCGGGGAAGGGCCCCGCCGGAAAGGGTGCCGGAAAGGGTGGGGCCAAGCCCGCGAAGAAGGCGGCGAAGAAGTCCGCCAAGAAGGCGGCCAAGAAATCTGCTCGCGTCCGCAAGTCGGCCTGAACGGCGGATCGAGCCGGTGCCCGAATCCGAGCGTGTCCACGTCGAGGTCGACGGTCACCGGCTGGCCGTGTCGAACCTCGAGAAGGTGCTCTATCCGATGGTCGGGTTCGCGAAAGCCCAGGTCATCGACTACTACGTGCGCATCGCGCCGGTGATGTTGCCCCACATCGAGGATCGGGGGATCACCCTGCGGCGATGGCCCGACGGGGTGACCGGCGACTCCTTTTTCGAGAAGCGCTGTCCTTCGCATCGACCGGGCTGGGTCGACACCTGTCTCGGCCCCGGTGATCGCCGCGGTGGCATCGAGTACTGCAAGCTCGATTCGATCGCCGCGCTCGCGTGGACGGCCAACCTCGCGGCACTCGAGATCCATTCGCCGATGTCTCGATGCGGTGACATCGACACGCCGACGATGCTGGTCTTCGATCTCGACCCCGGCGATCCGGCCACCATCGTCGAGTGCGCGCAGGTCGCACTCGAGATCCGGGAGGTGCTCGACACCGTCGGGTTGGCGTCGTTCCCGAAGACCTCGGGCAGCAAGGGCATGCAGCTCTATGCGCCGCTCAACACGCCACACGCACACGATCACGCCTCGGACTTCGCGTTGGCCGTGGCACAACTCCTCGAGAAGAAGCTCCCGAGGCTCGTGCTGTCGAACATGACCAAGAAGCTGCGCAAGGGCAAGGTATTCATCGACTGGAGTCAGAATTCGCGCCACAAGACGACGATCGCGCCGTACTCGTTGCGGGCGAAGGATCGACCGACCGTGTCGACCCCGTTGACCTGGGACGAGGTCGCCGACGGCGCCGACGGGGAGCCGCTCGGATTCGAGGCGAGCGAGGTGCTCGACCGCATCGAGGAACACGGCGATCTCTTCGCACCGACGTTGACGCTCGAACAGGAACTCCCCACCGGGGGCTGATCGAGCCCCCGAGGCCCTCACCCGCGGCGGCCGACGCGGCGCGTAGGGTGCGACGAGTTCGAGATCGATCCCCGGAGGCCACCGATGCCCATCACGTTCCACGCCGTTCGTTCCGTCACCACGGCCGCGAAGGCCGCCATTCGCCTCGTCACCGTCGAGCAGGTCCAGGCCGGTCTCGAAAACCTCACCGCGAAGCAGCTCGATGCGGCCGGATTCGAGGGCAAGGTCGGGCAGACGTACAAATGGGCCGACGACGGCCGGGAGATGGTGCTGATCGGCGTCGGACCGTTGGCCGATCTCGATGCGAACGGAGTCCGCCGGGCCGGCGCAGCTGCAGGCCGAGGCTTCGCTCGTCATCCACGCATCGGCATCGAGCTGCCCGACAGCGAGCTCGACCCGTCGGCGGCCCGCCGAGCGCTGGTCGAGGGCGTTCGGCTCGGCAGCTACAAGTTCCTCACCTACAAGTCCGATCCCAAGCCCGTCAAGCTGCGTCGGGTCGACGTGGGTGGCGGCAGCGGCGTCCGCAACCAGGCGGCACTCGACCTCGGCGACGCCATCGCCGACGGCCAGACGCTGGCCCGGGACCTGGTCAACGAGCCGGGCGGCACGCTCACCGCACCCGAGTTCGCGAAGCGAGCGGCCGCCATCGGCCGCAAGAACGGTCTCAACGTGAAGGTGTGGGACGAAGCGGCGATCAAGAAGGGCAAGCTCGGCGGCTTGCTCGGTGTGAACCGGGGTTCCGAACTGCCGCCCCGTCTGGTCGAACTCACCTACGAGCCCGAGGGCAAGGCCAAGGGCACGCTGGCCCTGGTGGGCAAGGGCATCGTGTTCGACGCCGGCGGTCTGTCGATCAAGACCGGCCAGGGCATGATGACCATGAAGTGCGACATGGGCGGCGGCGCGGCGGTCGTCGGAGTGATGAGCGTGATGGCTCGTCTCGCTCCCGCGTGTCGGGTGCGGGCGTTCGTGCCCATGACCGACAACATGCTCGGTGGCGACGCCACTCGTCCCGGTGATGTGCTCAGGATCCGCAACGGGAAGACCATCGAGGTACTCAACACCGACGCCGAAGGTCGGTTGATCCTTGCCGACGCGTTGTCGCTGGCCAGTGAGGCCAAGCCCGATGCCATCGTCGACCTGGCGACGCTCACCGGGGCCTGCATGGTGGCGCTCGGCCCCGCCATCGCCGGTCTGATGGGCAACCGCGAGTCGTGGATCGAGCAGATCGAGGCCGCATCCGACGCCTCAGGCGAACGCGTGTGGCACCTGCCCCTTCCGAAGGACTACAAGAAGCAGTTCGAGTCGCCGGTGGCCGACATGAAGAACATCGGCACGCCCTACGGCGGCGCGCTCACGGCCGGACTGATCCTCGAGGAGTTCGTCGCCGAAGGCATCGCGTGGGCCCACATCGACATCGCCGGTCCGGCCTGGAGCGACGCCGACGAGGCCGATCTCACCAAGGGTGGCACCGGCTTCGGGGTGCGCCTGCTGGCTGAACTCGCCACCAACTTCTCGCCGCCGGAGTAGCTAGTCCGAACGCGTCGCCGGATGATCGCCGTGGTGGTGGTCCCAGGCCCATCGCACGGCGGCAGCGGCGATCGCCGGGTGGAAGCGCCATTGGCCGAGCTGGAGTTCGGCGTCGTCGACGCCGTCGCCGCACTGGACGAGACCGAGGGCCAGACGCCGGGCCCGGCGTTCGAGAGTGGCCTGATCGCCGGATTCCTGGTCGCGCTGGAACGTGTCGTGGCGGCGCTGGAGCGGCGGGGGCAGGCGCCCGAGCTGCGCACGATTGAGCGGTGGGAGGCGCCGACGGACTTCGAGTTCACCGACCGACACGGGTTGGGCCGCACCGAAGCGACACGCTCGGGCGATGCTGCGGGCGAGCGGACTGTTGCGGCCGCCCTTGTGGCCCAGCCCGAGTGCGCCGGCGGTGTCGCTCAGATCGAGGACGAAACCATGCGGGGACCGGTCGAGTTCATGTCGGCAGTGACGCAGGAACCAGATCGTGGAGGGGCCGAGGATGCCGAGCCAGAATTGTTCGACATAGCTGGAGCGGGGATCGTGACCGATGCGGTCGATGATCGGGTCGTCCCAGCTGCGGATGTAGACCTGCTCGACTTGGGCGTCGGCGAGGGGTGTGGACTGAGCGGACATGCGGGCTCCCGTGGGGTGTGGATTCAACCGGGGAAGCTCGGTGCATCTCAGTCCATGTCATGTGTTCCTGTCAAGCGGTGGGTCTAGAAACCGAAGTCGCCGATGGCGAGGATGTCGCACGTGAGTGTGTCCGTGTCGGTGCCGGGTATCGGGTCGGTGACCGTGTCGGCGTCGACGCGAACCGACTCGCCCGGCGCCACCACGTCGGCCGTGGTGAAGAGCGTCTTTCGGCGGGCGCCGTCGGCGTCGCGCAGGGCGTAGTCGATAGAGAGGTCGGTCGTCTCGTCGAACGGGTTGGCCACGGTGATGACGACCTGGATGTCGCCGAAGCTGTCGACGCCGTTGACGACACACGTGTCACCGGAGGCCGGGCCGGGATCGGGGTCGCCGAAGTCGTTGGACTCGATCTCGAGGACCTGACACTCGATGTCGTCGGGTGAGACGCCGGCGGGCAGCTCGTCGATGGTGTCGTGTTCGAGCCGGAACTGCTCACCGGCCGAGGCGGCCTCGATGTAGGCGTTGCTCGTCATGAACCGGATGCCGTCGCCGCCGATGAGGCCCATCGTGACGAGGAGATCGGCGTCGAACGGACTGGTGAACACGAGTTCGAGCTGGATGTCCTCGAAGTCGTCGAGGCCTGCGTAGGTGCACGTGTCGGCGCCCGGGCCGGCGCCGCTGGTCGTGGTGGTCTCGGCCAGGGTGGTGGTGGTGTCGTCCGCGCCCGAACCGGTCGTCGTGGTGTCGTCGTCGACCGTGGTCGTCGTGTCGGTGCCTGCCGTGGTCGTGGTCGCGTCGTCGGCGGCGGTCGTCGTGGTCGCGTCGACTTCGTCGGTCGTGGTGGTGGAGGCGTCGGTGGTCGCCGTGTCGGACGGATCGTCGTCATCGCTCCCGAGGGTGAAGGCCGCGATGGCGCCGGCCAGGACGAGCACGCCGGCAATGGCCAGGAACACGGGCTTCTTCCATAGCGGGGTTGCGGTCCCCGTGGGCGCGGTCGACATCGCCGCGGTCGGGTCGGGAAATGCCGATGGCGGTGAGGTGGGGGGAGGACCGGGCGGCGTGGAGGGGGCCGGGGCGGTGTAGTCGGGGTGCGTCTCGGGCGGATACCACTTGCCGTCCGAGGCCTGCCACCATCCGTCGCCCTGTGAGGTGTCCGACATCGTCCTCCGCCTTCTCGGTCGTCAACGCGATTGACCGAAATGGTCTACCAGCTGTGCCCGCGACAGGCGTGGACGCTGCCGGTCCCGACGCGCCTACCATCAGCGCCCATGCACGACACGCTGCTGGAGACGGCCCGGACGCTCATCGACGACGCTCGCTCGGTGGTGGTCCTGACCGGCGCCGGCATCTCGACCGATTCGGGGATCCCGGACTTTCGCGGACCCCAGGGCCTCTGGACGAAGAACCCGCAGGCCGAGAAGGCCTCGAACATCCGGCACTACGTGAACGACCCCGATGTGCGCAAGGCGAACTGGGCGGCGCGGGCGGAGGGTTCGCTGTGGGCGAACGTCGATCCGAACGTCGGTCACGAGGCGCTCGTGCACCTGGAGACGCGCGGGAAGCTCCACACCCTCATCACCCAGAACGTCGACGAGCTCCATCAGCGGGCCGGAAGCGACCCCGACAAGGTGGTGGAGATCCACGGCACGACCAGGAAGGTCGGCTGTCTGTCGTGCGGCTGGCGAGACGACATGGAAGTGGCGCTCGAACGAGTGCGGGCGGGCGAGGAGGACCCGCCGTGCCGGGTGTGCGGTGGCATTCTCAAGTCGGCGACGATCTCGTTCGGCCAGTCGCTCGATGCCGAGGATCTGCGCCGGTCCGAGATCGCGGCCGTCGAGGCCGATCTCTTCCTCACCGTCGGTACGTCGCTCGCCGTCTTTCCCATCAACGAGACGGTCAAGATCGCCAAGTCGGCCGGCGCCCGGGTGGTGATCGTAAACGGCGAGCCGACGGTGATGGATCGGTTGGCCGACGTGGTGATCCACGACCGGATCGCCGCGGTCCTGCCCCGGATCGTGGGAATGCCGATGCGCTGACATCGGTTGGGAACGGGGAGATCGCAATTCCCGACCGAGTAGGTAGGCTTTCCGTCATGGCCAGTTTCCGTGAACTTCTTCAGCAGGCGAAAGCGTCGATCAACGAGGTCGACACCGCCGACGGCGAGTCGCTGCTCGCCGAGGGCTACACGCTCCTCGACGTGCGCGAACCCGACGAGTACGAACAGGGGGCCGTCCCCGGATCGATCCACATTCCCCGCGGTCAGCTCGAGTCCAACATCGAGAACCGGGTGGCCGACCGTGACACCAAGCTCGTCGTCATGTGCGCGGGCGGCGTGCGCTCGGCGTTCGCCGTGCAGACGCTCGAGCAGCTGGGCTACCCCAACGCCGTCTCGATGGACGGCGGGTTCAACAAGTGGAAGGACGAGGGACGCGAATGGAAGCGACCCCAGACCCTCACGCCCGACCAGCGCAACCGTTACCAGCGCCACCTGCTGGTGCCCGAGATCGGTGAGGAAGGCCAGCTCAAGCTGCTCGACGCCAAGGTGCTGCTGCTGGGTGCGGGCGGCCTCGGTTCGCCCGCCGCGCTCTATCTCGCTGCGGCCGGTGTCGGCACCATCGGCATCATCGACATGGACGTGGTCGACGAGTCCAATCTCCAGCGTCAGATCCTGCACAACCTCGACCGGATCGGTGAACGTAAGGTCGACTCGGCCAAGAAGACGCTGACGGGACTCAACCCCGATGTCAACGTCGTCACCTACGACGCCCGTCTCGGGGCCGACAACATCATGGACATCCTCGAGGGTTACGACGTCGTGGTCGACGGCGCCGACAACTTCCCGAGCCGCTATCTCCTCAACGACGCCAGCGTGAAGCTGGGCATCCCCGTGGTGCACGGTTCGATCTTCCGGTTCGAGGGTCAGATCACCGTGTTCGATCCCCGCAACGGTCCGACCTATCGCGACATGCTGCCCGAGGCGCCGCCGGCGGAGTTCGCGCCCTCCTGCGCCGAGGCCGGCGTGCTCGGCGTGCTCCCCGGCATCGTCGGTACGATCCAGGGGCTCGAGGCCGTCAAGCTCATCCTGGGCATCGGCGAATCGCTCTCGGGTCGCCTGGTCGCCTTCGACGCCCTCGAGATGACGTTCCGAGAGTTCAAGCTGCGCGTCGACCCCGACAACGAGGTCACCTGGGAGAACCGGGACCGCATCGAGATCACCGAGCTCGACGGCCTCTGCATGCCGAGCTTCACGCCCGCCTGATCCGTTCTCGCACGGGACCGCGCCGATAGGCTCGCCCGGTCCCGCCGGGATCGGCGAGACGGACCTTGGAGCAGCCCCATCCACCCTCGACTCGCGACCCTGCGCGACCGAAATCCGTTGCCTGTCGGCACTGCCGCCATCGGCACCGGACTCGTGGTCAACGGCATCACGACCTACGCCTTCCTGGTTGTGGCCCGCCGCGCCCTGGGCGACGACGCGTACGGCGGCCTCGCCGTGCTGTGGGGCCTGATCTACATCCTCGGGCCGGGCCTCTTCCAGCCGCTCGAACAGGAACTCGCCCGGGCCACGGCCAACCGGGCCGGACGCGGCGAGGGGAGCGCACCGGTCTTCCGGCAGGCCCTGCGCATCGGAACGGTCCAGGTCGCCATCGTCGTGCTCGGCGCGATCGCCGCATGGCCGTTGGGCCTCGATCACCTGCTCGACGACCGGGTCGACCTCCTGGTCGCGCTGATCCTGGCGATGGCGGCGTTCATGGTGGCCGAGTGCGTACGCGGGGTGCTCTCCGGGCGCCACGAGTTCACCCGCTACGGGGCCTACTTCGCCGCCGAGGGCCTCACCCGGGTCACGCTGGCGGCCGTGCTCGCGATCATCGGCATCGAGATCGTGGGTGCCTACGCCGTGTCGATCGGGATCGCGTTCGCCATCGCGACCGTCGTCGGTGTCGGGACGCTGCGGCCGTTCGTCAAACCCGGCCCGCCCGCACCGCTCGCCGAACTGACCCCGTCGCTGGGCTGGCTGCTCATCGCCGGCCTCGGTGAGGCGTTCATGCTCAACGTGGGCCCCGTGGCGCTCGAGATCGTGGGCACCGAGCTCGGCGAAGAGGCGCCCGGCGTCTTCCTCAACGGCCTGATCATCTCGCGGGTGCCGTTGTTCTTCTTCCAGGCGGTCAAGGCGGCCCTGCTGCCGAATTTGGCCCGCATGGCCGGTGAGAACGACCTCAACGGATTCCGAGCCGTGCAGCTCCGCCTCGTGGCCGCGGTGGTCACCGTTGCCGTGGTCTCGGTGGGGGTCATGGCCGCGATCGGTCCGTGGCTCGTGGCGACGCTCTTCGGGGACGAGATCGGCGCCCGTGACATGGCCCTGCTGTCGGCCAGCGGCGGTGGACTCATGGTGATGCTGTCGCTGTCGCTCGGGCTGGTGGCCCTGGATCACACCCAGCTCGCCGTGGTCGGGTTCGTGGTCGGCGTCGCTGCGTTCCCGATTGCGCTCATGTTCGCGAACGAGCCGTTCCTGCGGGTCGAGACGGCGCTGGTGGCCGCCGTCACGACGGGCTCGCTCGTCACTGCCGGGTTGCTCAAGTACGAGTACACGGTGCACACCCGGTCCGGGCGGCTGAGGACGCACGACCTCGGCGACTGACGCGCCTGCCGCCTCTGGGCCATCGCGCCTAGAGACAGCGCCGTCCGCCCTCGGTACCCTTACCCCCCGTGAAGGGTCTCATTCTCAGCGGCGGTGCCGGAACCCGGCTTCGCCCGATCACCCACACCAGCGCGAAACAGCTGGTGCCCATAGCCAACAAGCCGATTCTGTTCTACGGAATCGAGGACATGGCCGCCGCGGGCATCGAGGAGATCGGCATCATCATCGCCCCGGCGACCGGCGACGAGATCCGCGAACACGTGGGCGACGGCTCACAGTTCGGTGTCGCCGTCACCTGGATCGTGCAGGACGAGCCCCTCGGCCTCGCCCACTGCGTGCTGATCGCCCGTGACTTCCTCGGCGACGACGACTTCGTGATGTACCTCGGCGACAACATGCTCGAGCAGGGGCTCACCGAGTTCGTCGACGGCTTCGAGAACGCTCGCCGGGCCGAGCCCCAGTTGGGCGTCGACCACGTGGCGCCGGCCGCCCAGATCCTGCTCGCCCGAGTCGAGAACCCCACCGCGTTCGGCGTGGCCGAGATCGGCCCCGACGGCGAGGTACTGCAACTCGTCGAGAAGCCCGAGGTGCCGCCGTCCGACCTCGCCCTCGTCGGCGTGTACCTCTTCGACGCGACGATCCACACCGCCGTGGCCTCGATCGAGCCGTCGCCCCGGGGTGAGCTCGAGATCACCGATGCGATCCAGTGGCTGGTGAGCAACGGCCACCGGGTGAATCACGAGGTCCTGGTCGGTTGGTGGATCGACACCGGCAAGAAGGACCCCTTGCTCGAATGCAATCGGTTGGTCCTCGACAAGCTCGGCCGTCGTGTCGACGGCGAGGTCGACGATCGCTCGACGATCGACGGCCGCGTGGTCATCGAGGCCGGCGCCAAGATCGTCAACTCGACGGTGCGGGGGCCGGCCATCGTCGGTGCCGGCACGATCGTCGAGGACAGCTACGTCGGGCCCTACAGTTCGATCGCCCTCGACTGTCGCATCAGCCGCAGCGAGATCGACAATTCCGTCCTGCTGCGGCGGAGTTCGGTCACCGACATCCCTCGCCTCACCGATTCGCTGGTCGGCCGCGACACCGAGATCAGCAAGGGCGACGCGCGGCCGCGTGCCACCCGTGTGATGCTGGGCGACCACTGCCATCTCGAGATCGAGTAGTCCGATCCTTCCGCAGTCCACGATGAAACATCCACGATCAGAACAAGCCTGGAGCATTCATGGCAACCGTGACGCCGAGTGACGTCATCGACGGCGTCTACATCGTCGAGCCCGACATCCACCGTGATGAGCGGGGTTACTTCATCGAGACCTACCGGCGTTCCTGGTTCCCCGGCCAGCGGGAGATGATCCAGGGGAACCGGGGCGACCGCCAGAGCGGCGCGGTGGTGGGGCTGCACTACCACCTCCACCAGAGCGACTACTGGTACTGCCCCTACGGCAAGGTTCGTGTCGTGTTGCACGACCTGCGCGAAGGTGGCCCGACCGACGGCAAGACGATCGTCTACGACCTCGGTGGCGAGAATCCCGCCGACCACGTGCACCACGGTATCTACATTCCGCCCGGCGTGGCCCACGGGTTCGCGGCGCTGACCGACTGCACGCTCACCTACCTGGTCGACGGCTACTACAACCCGGCCGACGAGCTCGGCGTGCTCTGGAACGATCCCGAGATCGGCGCCGACTGGGGTCTCGAGGACCCGATCCTGTCGGGCCGGGACCAGGCCAACCCGCGGCGGGCCGATCTTCCGGC
This sequence comes from Acidimicrobiales bacterium, assembly GCA_040219515.1. Classification (NCBI taxonomy): domain Bacteria; kingdom Bacillati; phylum Actinomycetota; class Acidimicrobiia; order Acidimicrobiales; species Acidimicrobiales bacterium. The sequence continues at coordinate 23,748 of JAVJSI010000009.1, read as the reverse complement.
CAATCGCCGTCCCTACCACTCGCTGCGTACCACCTGATCGTCGGCGGATGCCCAAGGAGACCTGTCCATGAAGCTGTTCGTCACCGGCGCCGCCGGATTCATCGGAAGCAACTACGTCCGTCACGTGCTCGAGACGAGCGATGACGAGATCGTGATCTTCGACGCGTTGACCTATGCGGGCAACATGGCCTCGATCGCCGACGTGCTCGGGGCGCGGGTGTCGTTCGTCGAGGGCGACATCTGTGACCGCGACGCCGTCACCGCCGCGATGAAGGGCTGCGACCAGGTCGTGCACTTCGCGGCCGAGTCCCACGTCGACCGGTCCATTTCCGGCCCCGACGCCTTCGTGCGCACGAACTGCGACGGCACCAACGTCATGTGCGACGTCGCCCGCCATCTCGAGGTCGACAAGTTCCTCCACGTGTCGACCGACGAGGTCTACGGCTCGGTCGAAGAGGGCTCCTCGGTCGAGACCGACGGCCTCGACCCCCGTTCTCCCTACTCGGCGTCGAAGGCCGGTTCCGACCTGATCGCGTTGAGCTACTTCACGACCTACGGGGTGCCGGTCATCGTCACCCGGGCATCGAACAACTACGGACCGTTCCAGTTCCCCGAGAAGGTCATCCCGCTGTTCACCACGAACCTGCTCGACGGCGGCACGGTGCCCCTCTACGGCGACGGGATGAACATCCGTGACTGGTTGTTCGTCGCCGATCACTGCTCGGGCGTCGACGTGGTGTTGCGCAACGCCGAACCGGGCCAGGTGTACAACATCGGCGGGGGCAACGAGATCACCAACCGTGAGCTGACCGACCGATTGATCGAACTCTGCGGGCGTGACGAGTCCGCCATCGACTACGTCGAGGACCGCCTGGGTCACGACCGTCGCTACTCGATCGATTGCTCGAAGCTGAAGGCCATCGGCTGGGCACCGGCCCAGGACTTCGCCGAGGGTCTCGAGAAGACGGTCGCCTGGTACCGGGACAATCGGGCCTGGTGGGAGCCGCTGAAGGCGAACACGGCGGCTGTTCGATGAGAGGCCCAGCTCGATGAAGATCCTGGTCACGGGAGCCAACGGTCAGCTCGGTACGGAGATCCAGCCACTGCTCGAGCCCCACGAGGTCGTCGCCGTCGACCTTCCCGAGCTCGACATCGCCGACCGCGCCATGGTGCTCGGCGCGCTCCACGAGCTGCGCCCCGATGTGGTGATCAACTGCGCAGCGTTGACGGCGGTCGACCTCTGCGAGACCGAGGTCGATCTCGCGTACTCGGTCAACGCGCTCGCCGTTCGCCACCTGGCCGAGGGCGCGCACGCCGTCGGTGCCCACCTCGCCTCGGTGTCGACCGACTACGTGTTCGACGGCACGAAGGTCGGCCCGTACAACGAGTGGGACGAACCGTGTCCGGTGTCGGTCTACGGGCGGTCGAAGCTGGCCGGCGAGCGCGAGGCCGGGTTCGGGGCCACCGTCGTGCGCACCGCCTGGGTGTGTGGCGAACACGGCAACAACATGGTGAAGACCATCCTGCGGCTCCTGGGGGAACACGACACGCTGACCTTCGTCGACGACCAGGTCGGACACCCGACCTTCACCGCCGACCTGGCCCCGGTGTTGCGGGACCTGGCCCTGGCCAGGCGGCCCGGGCTGTTCCACGTCACCAACCAGGGTGCGGTGAGCTGGTTCGAGTTCGCTCGCGAGGTCGCGACGGCGGCCGGCGCCGATCCGTCCCGCGTGAACCCGTGCAGCACCGAGGAGCTGGGCATGGACTATCCGGCGCCGCGGCCGGCGAACTCGGTGCTCGACAACATGGCCCTGCGTCTGTCGGGGTTGCCCGAGACCCGCGACTTCCGCGCGCCGCTGGCCGAACTGGTGGCCCGCCTCAGCTGAGCGCGCGTCGGCCCGCTCGGTTGGCCTGCGCGAGCGCGCCGGCCGCCACGGCCAAGAACGCGAGCCAGATCACCCGGTCGAGGCTGCCGAGCAGCACGCCCGTGTCGAACTGGAGGCCGATCAGTGGCGCCAGCGCGGCGATGAGCGCCTCCCGTACGCCCAGCCCGCCGGGGAAGAATCCGATCGCCACGGTGAGCGCCCCGGCCACGGAGAGCGCCACGGCCTGCGTCGGGTCGATCGAGACGCCCAGGGCGCTGACCGCGAGCCCGAGGCGGAGTGCGCTGATCGCCAGCCAACCACTCTCGACGGCGATGACCGCCGCCGCGAGCCCGGCGCGCCCGGCCGTCGGCGCGTTCGCCCGGAACAGCAACGCCGCGCCCAGACCGGCGCCGAATCCGGCTGCGACGACGAGGGCGGCGAGCCACCATGTGCCTTCCAGGCCGATGGCCACGCCCCCGACGAGACCCGTGATTCCGAGCCAGGCCAGGCCGGGAACCGCGGATGCGGCGATCGCGCGGCCGTAGGTCGAGCCGTCCTCCGAGAGGGAGCGCACGGTGACGAGGAGGGATCCGGGTAGGGGGAGCAGGTTCGCGGCGGAGGAGATCACCGCCACCTCGACGCTGCGGCGGGCCGGCGGCGTCTGGTCGGCGACCCGGGCCGCCACGTGGAATTCGGCGGCCTTCAACCCGAGGCTCGCCGGCGCGGCGATCGCGAACGAGATGACGATGGGGAGCCAGTCGATGTCGGCGACGGCGAGGCCACTCGATCGCCAGGCCCACACCGAGGCGACGACGACGCCGATGCCCGAGGTCAGCAGAAGGGCGGTCCGTAGCCGGGGTGGCAGCGGTTGGGCGCGCTGATCCAGGAGTCGGCGGAGCGCGTCGGGCATTCCGCGACGCTACCGTCGCCCGGGATGAAGGTGTTGATCGATGCGGTGCACCCCGCCGATGTGTGGACGCTCGGCGCGGTCGAGGACCGGCTGCTCGCCAACGGCGAGGAGACCCTCTGGCTCTCCCGGCCCGGGAAGGACTCGGTGGTCGAGCTCATCGAGGCCCGTCGGCGCCCACACGTGCGAGCATCCACCGCCGGCACGTCGATGTTCGGGTTGGCCCGCGAGCTGCTGGTCCGCGACTGGCGGGCGTTGCGCACGGTCCGAGCCTTTCGGCCCGATGTGGTCCTCACCCGATCGCCGGCCGGCGTCCACGCAGCCCGGCTGACCCGCACGCCGGTGATGTACGACACCGACGACGGCCATGTCGCCGGGCTGCTCTACTACGTGGCCGGGCCGCTGGCGAACATCATCGCGAGTCCCTCCGCGACCGAGAAGAGCTACGGGCGCCAGCACCGGCGCTACCAGGGCTACAAGGAACTCTTCTACCTCCACCCGTCACGCTTCGTTCCCGATCCCGACATCCGCCCCGAGCTCGGGCTCGCGGCCGACGAGAACTTCCACGTGCTGCGACTCACCGCGTTCACCGCCAGTCACGACGTGAGCGAGGCCGGGATGTCGCGCCCGCAGATCGACCGGGTGATCGAGATGTTGTCGGCCACCGGCACCGTGCTGATCTCCTCGGAGGCCGATCTCCCCGCCGATCTGGTCCAGCGGCGCATCACTGCGGCGCACCATCGGTTCCACCACGTCCTCGCGGCCGCCGACCTCGTGGTCGGTGACAGCCAGACCGTGTGTTCGGAAGCCGGCGTCATCGGGACACCGTCGCTGCGGTTCAACACCTGGGCCGGACGCCACCCGTATCAGGTCGAACTCGAGGAGCGCTGGGGCCTCACCAGGGCGTTCCTGCTCAGCGACGAGGCGGCGTTCTTCGCCGAACTCGAACGGGTCCTGGCCGATCGCGAGGAGGTCCAACGGGCCCACGACCACGGGCGACGAGCCATGTTGGCGTGGTGCGGCGACCCGGTCGACGATCTCACCGCCTGGACCTACGAACTCGCCGGCCGCCGGGTACCCGACGCGAACGGCTGAGCCCGAGGCTAGAAGTCGACCGCGGAGGGCGGCTCGACCAGCGTCCAGGCTTCAGGGGTGGTGCCGAGCCGCTGCAGGAAGGTGGCCATCTCGCCGCGCCGGATCCTGTCGAGCGGGGCGAACAGGGTGGGCGAGATGCCGGTGGTGATCCCGAGCTCGGCCATCCAGGCGACGGCCTTCTCGTAGAAGGCGCCCGAGGGTACGTCGGAGAACACGGCGGACGACTGCGCGGCCGGCTGGCCACACATCCGCCACAGGAACGTGGCCATCTGACCGCGGGTGACGAAGGCCTCCGGCTCGAACGTGGTGGGCGAGGTGCCGGTGGTGACGCCCGACTCGTAGAGCCAGTTCACGGCGGCCTCGTAGAAGGCACCCTCGACCAGGTCGACGAAGGGTGCCGGCGCGGTGAATGGCGGCAGGTCCATGAACCGATGGAGGAAGGTGGCCATCTGGCCACGGGTGACATGGTCCATCGGCTCGAAGAGGCCCGGCCGGGTGCCGGTGGTCAGGCCCTTCTGGCGCAGATAGTAGACGCCCGGGGCGAAGAACCGCGTGGGCTCCACATCCACGAACGTGGCGAACAGGGTGAGGTCCATGAGATCGGCGGTGCGGCCGTCGGCGGCCGTGGCCCGGACCACGATGGACGTGGTGTCGAGGTCGATCGGCACGGTGTGGTCGAAACCGTGGGCGGCGCCGGCGTCGGGATAGTCGTCGGCCAGGTCGTCGACCTCGCCGTCGGCGGTGATCACGATGGGCTCGCCACCATCGACGATGATCTCGATGTCCTGCGCCTCGGCCGGCGAGAAACGATCGATCACCCAGCCCTCGCAGCGGACGTCGTCGAGACTGTAGGTGGGTGTCAGGTGACCGAAGACCGGCACCAGTTCGGCGGCCGCCGAACGGATCTCGTCGAGTCGTTCGTAGAGGACCGTGCCGGGGCATGACGTCTGCCCGTTGTCTCGATGGCCACTGATGTTGTCGACATCGACGAATTCTCCGGGCTCGGCGAGGTCGCTGCCCGCCGACCGAACCAGCGTGTGGCCGAGTGGGTCGACACCGTGGAGGCTCAACTTCCACCCGAGGAGCAGGCCGAGCGACTCCACGACGGCGTCAGGGACGGTGTCGGTGCTGAACGTGCCGAGCACGGCGACGCCGACGCTCTCGCCGTTGAGGCCGGTGGTGTGCCCGGCGGCGATCGGTTCGTAGAGATCGCCCTCGCGCCCCTGCCAGATGCGGCCGAATCGATCGATCACGAAGTTGTAGCCGATGTCGTCCCAGCCCCGTGTGTCGACGTGGTACCGCTGGATGCCGTGGATCAGGTCGGGGACGGCCGACTCCGAGTAGCCGTTGGGGTTGACGGTGTGATGGACGATGCCGTGGCGAAGACCGACGTCGGCGCGACAGCCGAGACCGAACACCGAGGTGGTGAGGGCGCAATCGATGGTGTCGCGGCGGGGGATGTCGGTCCAACTGCTGCGATCGATGATCTCGAGCCCCGGAATCGGGGTGACGATCGTGAGTGCGGCGGCTCGCAGCCGCCGTTCGGGGGCGGTGATCTCGTGGACCCGCAGGTCGTCGACGCCCCGGTTCGCAACCCAGTAGGCCTCGGCCCCGGGCACCATCACGGCGGGTCCGTGGGCTCGGCCCGACGGATCATCGGGTCCGTGGCCGTGGTCGCTCTCGACCTCGATGTCCTGGCCCCAGGTGCCGTCGACGAGCGCCCGCACCACTGCACCGGTGTGCGTATCGCCCGTCCAGCTCAGCGAGAGACCGGTGAGGCCGTCGGCCTCGACGATGGCGCCGGCGCCCACGGGCGTGCCGGCGTTCGCGCCGGCTGTCCTGACGAAACCCGGCAGCAGACCGAGCGCGGGGACCGCCGCCGCGGTCTGAAGGACCCGGCGGCGCGAGATCACGACGTGGTCCTCATGGCCGCGGGAAGTTCGACACCCTCGGCGAACGCGCCGGGGGCACCGGCCAGCCGCCAGAGGAACGTGGCGATCTGGGCCCGGGTGAGGGGCTCCTCCGGAGCGAACGTGGTGGGCGTCGTGCCGGTGGTGATGTCCCACTCGACCATCCAACGGACCGCTTCGGTGAAGTAGCGATCGTCGGGGACATCGGTGAAGTCGTGGTCGGCCGTCGACTCGGGTGCGCCGGCGAAGCGCCAGAGGAAGGTGGCCGCCTGGGCTCGGGTGACGGAGCCCTGGGGGGTGAACTCCATCGGCGAGGTGCCGGTGGTGATGCCGTTCTCTCTCATCCAGGCCACCGCGTCCTCGTAGTAGCTGTCGGCGACGAGATCGGTGAACCCGTGGGGGACCGTGGCCTGCGGTTTGCCCGCGAAACGCCAGACGAAGGTGGCCAACTGACCCCGGGTGTTGGACTCTCCGGACCCGAACGTGGTGGGCGTGACGCCGGTGGTCAGCTCCTCGGTGGTCATCCAGAGGACGGGCACGTAGAAGTAGTCGTCGAACTCGACGTCGGTGAACGAGATCAGCCGGAGGAGCGAGAAGTTGGACGAGACGAGTGGATCGCAGAGCAACGTGGCCTGACACCCGAGCTTCAGCGCGTTGTAGAACCGTTCGCCGTAGGGCCTGCCGTCGGAGTTCGTGACCACGACCGTCTTCTTCGTGCCGACGATGGTCACCTCGGCGAAGTTGAGGCGGCCGGAAGCGGGAACGTCCTCGATCGTGATGGCTCGCACGGTGCCGACCTGGAGTTGATCGCCGGCGTCGGGGACGCGCAGGTGGTACTCGTTGAGCCAGCGGGAAACGTCGGCGAGCGGGTAGGCCACCTCTCGGGCCCGGTACGGGTTGGCGTCGTTGCCGTCGAACGGGTCGGCCTTGGCGACGAGATAGGGCCGGGTTGAGCCGGACGCCCATACGTGGGGCGGCTCGGCCGTCGCGCCGCCGTTGGAGGCCGAGTAGTAGGTCTCGGCGATGACGCCACCGTGGGTGAGGATCTCGTTCGCGGTCGCGTCGATGCCTTTGCACCACTCGAGGCAGCCGGACAGTTCGACGCCGTAGCCGACGTAGTACTGATCGCCGGTGTCGTTGACGACGTCCCACGCGTTGCCGTTGCCGTTTCGGCGGATGACGGCGGATGCGGCGTAGCTGCGGGCGGCGACGGCCTGCGCCTTCTGCGCCTCGATGGGCCAGGACTGGGGGATCTCGGCGATACCCCGCAGATAGTCGTCGATGGCGAGGTCGCCGTGCACGACGCAGAAGTCGGTGGCGCTCCCGCAGTTGCCGCCGGTGGCGCCGGGACGAAGGAGGATCCTGCCTCGGGCGTAGGCCCCCGAGGACGGACCGCCGCGGGGGACCCCGATACCGGCGCCTCCGGGGCCCTCGGTCACGAGCACGTGGGTTCCCGTCGTGGTGATGCCCAGCTGGCCGGTGCAGGCCGACGCCGCGCAGAGGTCGACCTGCTCGGCGCCGCTGCCGACCAGGAGGCGCCATTTGCCCGGTGTTTCGGGGCCGGAAGGAGGGAGGTACGTCGCCGTGACCGGGCCGGGCGAGGTGGCGAACACCTCGCCACCGGTCATGGCGAAGGCGAGATCGCCGCCGGCGGGGGTGATCGCCACGGTGGAGCGCACGCCGAGGCGCACGTCGATGTCGTTGTCGTCGCCGAGTGGGCCGGGGATCGGCTGACGGGTGGTGCCCGGGTAGTAGAAGCCGAGGATCTCGTCGTAGGTGTGCCCGGCCTCGGCGCGACCGAGCGCGCCGTATTGCGACATGCCGATGCCGTGGCCGAATCCACCGCCCATGAAGCTGATCGTGGGCACGGGGGTGTCAGCGGCGACGGGCGCGGCGCCGAAGGCGACCAGCGTGATGAGCACCGCGAGGGCGAAGCGACGGAGAGGCAGACGAATCATCGGGATCCCATTGGCGGACCGCCCGCGACAGGAGATCCCCAATCTACGGGAAGTGCGCCGTCTGTGTGCGTCACCTCGACGAGAAGTCTCAGGGCCCGAACCACGGTGCCGAAGTTACTGGTGTTGAATACGGAGTGGTACATCCGCCTCGCCCGAACGGAGCCAGAATGCGTCGCATCCCGCTCGTCACGGTCGCCGCCCTCGCGGTGTTGCTGTCGACCCACGGGCGCGCCGGCGCAGCGGAGGGCGGGGAGCCGAGCGGCAGCGAGGCCGACCACACTGTGGCGGTGATCGTCGATCTCGTCGATCTCGGGGTTCCCGGCGACGCGCCGATCCAGGCGAGTCTGCTCGACCTGTCCGACGGCATCGAGACCACCGGAGTGCTCGAATCCCTGGATCTCATGGCGGCCGACGTGACACTCGACGGCCTCGCGGCGCTGGAATCGTCGGCTTCGGTGGCGTCGGTGAGAACGGCTCGCGACGATCTGCAGCTCACCCTCGACGAGAGCACCGCCACGGTCGGCGCCACCGACTTCCGGATCGAGGGGTACAGCGGCGAGGGGCGTGTCGTCGCCGTCATCGACAGCGGGGTCGATGACGACCATCCCGGACTGGTCGACGCAGACCTCGGCAGCTCGGTCGTCGCCCAGGGGTGCTTCCTCGACGGCATCTCGGACAACGGTCAGATCGACGTCGTCGAGCAGTGCGACAACGGTGAGCGCCGCAGCCCCACGGCCACACCCTGCGTCACCATCCCGCTGAGTTGCACCCACGGCACGGCCGTCGCCGGGGTGATCTCCGGTGACGACGCCGCGCTCGCCGGGGTGGCGCCCGATGCCGGCATCATCGCCCTGCGGGTGACCGCCGTCGTCGACGGCGACCTCGACGCCACCGATCCCGAAGAGCGCTATCGCACCTACATTCCGGAGGCCGGGGTGTTGGCCGCGCTCGAAGAGGTCTACGCACTCCGCGACACGTTCGACATCGCCGCCGTCAACCTCAGCCTCGGCGGTTCCCCTCAGGGCTGTGAGGACGCAGTGTGGGAGGACGTGATCGATCGTCTCGCCTCCGCCGGTATCGCAGTCGTCGCGGCAAGCGGGAACCAGGGGTGGGTCGATGCCGTGAGCTTTCCCGCCTGTCTCCCCGGGGTGGTGGCCGTCGGTGCCACCGATGCCGCCGGCGCCGTCGCCGGCTTCTCGAACACGAGCGCCGACCTCGACCTGCTGGCGCCCGGTGGCCCGATCATGACGACGGTGCTCGACAGCTTCGACCCGTCGGGCTTCGCCGACCAGACCGGCACCTCGTTCTCGGCGCCGCACGTGGCCGCGGCCCTCGCCCTCGTGGATGAGCGGCTCCCGTCCGAATGGTCGGTGGCGCGGACGCGCAACCTTCTGCGGGTGGCGGGCTCGATGGTCGAGCGCACGACCCCCAACCCGTTCGACCACGATCCGCGCTATCCCGAGCTCCGGCTCGGCCCACTGGTGGACTTCGTTCCCTTCGTCGATGCCGTCGACGGCTACTGGGTCGAGGCGGCCGACTGGGCCAAGGTGAGGGGCGTGTCCACCGGGATCGGCACGAACTCCTTCGTCCCCGACGGCTCGCTCACCCGGGCCCAGGCCGTCACCTTCCTCTGGCGATTCATGGGGTCGCCCGACCATGGGAACGGGTCGGTGTTCGACGATGTGGCGACGGGTGAGTGGTACACCCAGGCGGTGGCGTGGGCGTCGGCCGTCGGCGTGACCACCGGCACCGCACCGGGACGGTTCTCGCCGGACGAACCGGTCACCCGCGGGCAGTTGGCCACCTTCATGTGGCGCACCGCCGGACAGCCGTCCCCGGCGTTCGGGTCCGGCTTTCGCGATGTGGCGCCGGGCGCGTTCTATGCGACGGCCGTCGCCTGGATGGCGGAGAACGGGGTGACGACGGGAACCACGCCGTTCTCGTTCTCGCCGGGCGACACCGTCTCCCGGGCCCAGATGGTCACCTTCGAGTTCCGACTGGCCGACGCGCCGGCGGCCTGGACCGGTGCGGTCGCACCGCCGGATCTCGCGCTGTTCTAGCCGCGCAGATGGCTCGGGCGACTGCGACGCGTCTCGACGCCGTACTTCACGATGCAGCGCACCGCAGCGACGCCGTCGCGCCAGTTGATCTTCTTGCCGTCGGCGTAGGTGCGTCCGGAATAGGAGATGCCGACCTCCCACACGCTCCAACCTCCGGCGGCGACCTTGGCGGTGATCTCGGGCTCGATGCCGAAGCGGTCCTCGGTGAGATCGAGGCTCTTCACGACCTCGGTGCGGAACGCCTTGAAGCACGTCTCCATGTCGGTGAGGTTCAGGTCGGTGAACATGTTGGACAGCAACGTGAGCATCCGATTGCCGACCGAGTGCCAGAAGTAGAGCACCCGGCGCGGTCGGCTCGATTGGAAACGGCTGCCGTAGACCACGTCGGCGGCCCCGCTGAGCAGCGGTTCGAGCACCAGGTCGTAGTCGACGGGGTCGTATTCGAGGTCGGCGTCCTGCACGATCACGAACTCGCTCCGGGCTTCCTCGAACCCGCGACGGATCGCCGCGCCCTTCCCCCGATTCTCGGGTTGGAGAACGACGCGGACCCGCTCGTCGTCGAAGGTGGCGAGCCGGTCTCGCGTGCCATCGGTCGAACCGTCGTCGACGATGATCAGCTCGGCCGTGTGGGGGCTCGCGAGGACCCGTTTCACGATCTCGTCGATCGTGGCGGTCTCGTTGTAGCAGGGCATCACGACGGAGAGTCGGGGTTGAACGGTGCTCGCCATGGTCCGATGACGTTAGCAGCAGGGGTAGCGTCCGCGGAGTGTCCAGCCCCGCCGCATCCTCGACTGTCGAGCCCCGGATTCTGGTGTCCGGCTGGGCGGGCGCGGGCAACGTCGGCGATGAACTGCTCACCCGCGCGATGGTCCAGCGGTTGCGATCGGCGGGCGCGTGCCCGGTCATCGCCTCTCGACAGCCGGCCCGCACGAGCGCGCTGCACGGCGTCGAGTCGGTCCCCTGGGGGCCGCGGGGATGGTCGACGGTCGCCTCGATGGACGGAGTCTGTCTCGGACCCGGCGGCATTCTCCAGGACTCCTCGAGTGTGTGGAGCCTCCCCGGACACCTCGCCGTGGTGCTGGCGGCGCGGCGCCGGGGAATCCCGATCGCGGCGATCGGCGTCGGCGCCGAGCCGCTTCGTCGGCAATCCTCGCGATCGCTCCTCCGGCACGCGTTGCGCGACGCGACGGTGATCACCCGGGACGAGGCATCGACGGCCGCCCTGGCCGCCGCCGGCGTCACCGCGACGACGGGCGCCGACGTGGTCTTCGGGCTCGACCTGCCCACGGTCGAGCCGGCAGCAGAGATCCTGGTGAGCGTCGGGGGCGCCGTCGGTCCCGGCGTGGTCAGTCCGGCGTCGCGACGGATCGAGGCGCCGCCGATCGATGCGATCGCCGGCGCGCTGGATCGGTTGGCGGTGGCGCTCGGTGCCCGGGTGGTTCTGTCCCGGTTTCGGGGCGCGCGCGACGCCGACATCGCCAACGAGCTCGCGGCGACTCTCGTCACCGATGCCGAGGTGTTGGCGGACGACGTCGACGAGCACGTCCGCCGGGTGATGGGCGCCCGGTTGGTGGTCGGCTCGCGCTATCACCCGATCGTGTTGGCCGCTCGGGCCGGCGTGCCGGCGCTGGTGGTGTCCGACCAGGCGAAGGTCCGTAGTTTGGCCCAACAGCTGCACGACTGCGGTGTGCGGCTGGTTCCATCATGGGACCTGGTGACCGCGTCGTCGGTGCCGCTCGCGCCCGCCGTGGGCACGGTTCTTCCCGGTGTGACGACGGCCCACGAGTCGATCGAGGCGCTCGTGGTGGCGGCCGGTGCCGCCCGCGGCAACCGACGTCGCGGTTAGCATCTCCTGAGCCCTGCAGCACCTCATGAGCCTGCTGCGGGCCGAGCCGACGATGCGGACACACCAGACTCCCACCCACAGCCCGCCGAACGGTGGCGAGGCGTTCGTCATCCGTCGGTTGCGACGGCACGGGTTCCGCTACCTCCATGTCATCGACGCGTTGACGCTCTACAGCCTGATGGTGCTGATCACCTTCGCCCGCTTCGGCGTCGAGTGGCCCACCTACGCACGTTCGCACTACCTCGTGGGCTTCGGCGTCGCGACGGCGATCCACATGACGGCGTACTACTTCGGTGGCTTGTACGAGTACGAGCAACGGCTCGGCCTTCCGCCCATGCTGCCCAAGATCAGCCTCCTGACATCGCTCGCGATCCTCGGCACCGCCGCCGCCGGCCTCGCCACGAATCGCTATCTGATGCCGCGCGGCAACCTGCTCGCGTTGCTCGGTCTCGCGACCCTCGCCATCGCCGTGAGTCGTTTCGTGGCCCGCCGGTTTCGCTCCCGCCGCTACGGGACCTCGCGCATTCTCCTCGTCGGCAACCCCGACGACATCTCGCTGGCGCGTGCCCATCTGGCCGATTCCGGCGGCGACGCCACGGTCGTCGGGCAGACCGCGGTCGCCGACGGACTGCTCGAGCAGGTGGGTCGGGTGCAGGCGACCGACGTCCTGCTGCTCAGCGGCGACTCACTCGATCTCGTCTATCCCAGCCCGCTCGAACAGCTGGCGGCGGGGAAGGTCGGCGTCTTCTACCGGATCTCGCCCTCGGACACCCTGCTCGGTCTGCAGCGCAGCCGCCAGATCGCCGGGATGCCCTTCGTGGCGCTGCGGGCCCAGGCGGTGCCCAATTATCGACTCCGCCTGAAGCGGATGCTCGAGATCCTCGTGCTGCTGGTGCTGGCCCCGGCGCTGCTCGTTCTCGCTCTCTGTCTGAGCATCTATGTGCGATGGCGCGTCGGAAAGGGTGTGTTCTTCCGCCAGGAACGGGTGGGACACCGCGCGAAACGGTTCACGATGGTGAAGTTCCGCTCGATGCGCGAGGACGCCGAGGACCACGTCGGTGCCGTGTTGGCCGACGCCGACGACCCCCGAGTGGTCCCGGGCATGAGATGGCTGCGCGAGAGTCGCCTCGACGAGTTGCCGCAGTTGTGGAACGTCCTGAAGGGTGAGATGTCCATCGTCGGTCCGCGACCCGAACGCCCCGAGTTCGTCGAGGCGTTCGAGGAGCTGATCCCCGGCTACGGGCGGCGTCACGACCTGCCGCCGGGCATCACCGGCCTGGCCCAGATTCGGGGGCACTATCAGACCGATCCCGGCTACAAGCTCGGCCACGACCTCCAGTACGTCGTCAACTGGTCGCCGGTGCTCGACCTCCAGATCATGGCCGAGACCATGCTCGTGATGCTGCGACGGTCGGCCCGTTGAGCACCGACGACTCGCTGCGTCCTGATGTCGACGTCATCATTCCGGCGCTCAATGCCGCGGGAACGCTCGACTCATGCCTCGACGCCGTGCTCGAACAGGACTACGACGGTCTCGTCGCGGTGACGGTGGCCGTCGGTCCCGGTCGCGACGCCACCTGGGAGATCGCCGAGGCCCGCGCGGCAGCCGATCCCCGTGTGGTCGTGGTGGCCAACCCCACCGGGCGCACGCCGGTCGGACTCAACCTGGCCACGGCCAAGGGGTCGGCGCCGATCGTCGCGCGGGTCGACGCGCAGAGCGTCCTGCCGCCTCGCTATCTGAAGCGGGCGGTGGAGACCCTCGACCGTACGGGTGCGGCCAACGTGGGCGGAGTGCAGCACCCGGTGGGCGACAACGGCCTGCAACGGGTGATCGCGGTGGGCATGTGCTCGCCGTTCGGTGCCGGCCCGGCCCGATTCCGCCGAGACGGTTACGAGGGGCCCACCGACACCGTGTATCTGGGTGTCTTCCGACGTGACGCGCTGGAGGCAGTCGGCGGCTTCGACGAGACGCTCGACCGCAACCAGGACTACGAGCTGAACTGGCGACTGCGCGAGGCCGGCCACCAGGTGTGGCTCGACCCGACCCTCGTCGTGTCCTACCAACCTCGGGCGACCTTCCGCAGCCTGGCGTCGCAGTACTACGAGTACGGCACGTGGAAGCGTCACGTGTTGCGCCGCAACCCCCGCTCGCTCCAGCCCCGTCAGACCGTGGCGCCGCTGCTGGTCATCGGCCTGCTCGTCTCGGCCGTCGAACTCGTTCGCGGCCGGGCCCGAGGCCTGCTGGTGCCGGCCGCCTACGGCGGTGCCGCGCTCGCCGTCGCCCGTGATTCGCGGGGTTCACTTCCGCGAAAGACCGATCGCTACCTGCTGATGGCCGTGTTCGCCACCATGCACGTGGCGTGGGGAGTGGGCTTCCTGTTCGGCCGCGTCAATCGCGGGTCGTGAGGGTGTTGTCACCCCGGTTGACATGGTCGAGATAGGCGGCGACGACCTCGTCGGGATCGCCCAACTTCATCAGCCGGCCGTGGTCGAGCCACCCGAGGGTGTCGCACAGATCCGCCATCAACTGCGTGTTGTGTGAGACGAGGACGATCGTGGTGCCGGCGGCACGGAGCTTGTTCATGTGGGTCATGCAGCGGCGTTGGAACTCCTCGTCGCCGACTGCGATGACCTCGTCGACGAGCAGGAGCTCGGGGTCGACGTTGACGGCCACTGCGAAGCCGAGGCGCACGTACATGCCGCTCGAGTAGATCTTCACCGGCTCGTCGATGAACTCACCGATGCCGCTGAAGCTGATGATCTGGTCCATCGACGCCGCCATCTGCTTGCGGCTGAGGCCGAGCATGGCGCCGTTGAGATAGACGTTCTCCCGACCGGTGAGGTCGGGGTGGAAGCCCGAGCCGAGTTCGAGCAGGGCCGAGAGACGACCCTCGGACTCGATCGTTCCGGTGGTGGGTCGATGGATGCCGGCCATGAGTCGCAGGAGCGTCGACTTGCCGCTGCCGTTGTGGCCGATGAGCCCGAAGAACGATCCGGGCGCGATGTCGAGGTCGATGTCGCGCAACACCCAGAAGTCGTCCGCCTCGGACTTCTTGCCGATCCGCAGGATGGCTTCCTTGATCGAACTGGGGCGGTTTCGTTCGAGGCGGAACTTCTTCGAAACACCCTCGACGCGGATGGATCCTGCAGTCATGGTTCCTCGCTGATGGCCATGCTCTGGTCACGGAAGTAGACCCAGCCGATGGCGAAGGTGACGATGGCCCAGGCCGCCGCGGCGAGCAGGCGGTTCCACTGGGGCACTTCGAGGAAGTAGGTGGCGTCGCGGGCGATGTCGATGAAGAGCGACGGTGGATTCCACAGCACCAGCGTGCGGGCGAGATCGGGGACGTCGGGGCGGTTGAGGAGTTCTTCGGTGAAGACGATCGGCACCGTGAAGAACGCCACGTTCAACAGGATGCCGACGAGGTACTGCACGTCGCGGTAGCGGGCGTTGAAGACCGACACGATGAAACCGATGCCGAGCCCGAACATGAGGGCGAGCACGAGGGCGACGGGAAGGAAGACCGCCGTCCACGACAGGTTGGCGAGCACGGCCATGATCACCAGCAGCACGATGGCCTCGAGCCCGGTCTGGACCGAGTTGGCGGCGGCGCCGCCGAGAAGGGCCGTCTCGGTGGGGAAGTAGATCTTCTTGCGCAGATCGCTCACCCCGATGAGCCACCCCATGGAGCCGTTGACCACACCCGTGAACAGGCTCCACACGATCAGCCCGGTGAACAGGTACAGGCCGAAGTTCTCCGCGTTGCCGTTGCGCGTCGGCGGCGGCTCGGCGTTGTAGACGACGCCGAAGACGAAGCTGTAGACGAGCACCGTGGTGAGCGGGTTCATGAACGACCAGAACCAGCCGAGCAGGCTGCGCTTGTAGCGGGCCTTCGATTCGCGCTCCGCGAAGTGGTAGATCAGCGAGGCGCTCTTGCGCATGCTGGGAGTGATCGTGAGGGACAGGGCCATGACCGGTCGGATCCTAGCGATTCGGCGTCGGTACGATGGGACGATGCGTCTGCGCCCGCTCCGTCCGCTCGTGGTTGGGGCCGGCATCCTCGTGTTGACCAACGGGCCGCTGTTCTTCGTCGGCGAACGGCTGCTCGACGGTGATCGGGGGTGGGAGGAGCCGTTCACCCGGGCCGTTCTGCTGGCGGTGGCCGTCACGGCAACGGCGGCGGTCGTCCTCGATCGGTACCGTCTCGACGGCGCTCGCCTGGCCAGACCCCATGTCGCCGCCGCGGCTCCGGTCGTGTTCATGAGTGCCTGGATCGTCCTCTCGAGTCTCTGGAGCCTGTCGCCGGACATCGCTCGCGGTCGGGCCCTGATCTACGTGGGACTCGCCGCGTTCGCCTGGGTCATCGCCGATCTCGAGTTCGGTGACTTTCGACGGGCGTTGGCCGTGGCCTCGGGGCTCGGGGTCGGCGCCAGCCTCGTCACCGTGGCGCTCTCGAGCTCGATCGGGAGCGACATCAACGACGACTGGCGCGGCATCTACACCAACCGCAACTCCTTGGCGCCGGTCGCCGGTCTGGCCATCCTGGCGGGACTGAGCCTCTGGTTCGGGAGTCGGAGGGGGCGGGTATGGGCGGGCATGCTCGTCGGCATCGGCGTGGTGGCGATGCTCGGCAGCGGGAGTCGCACCGCCTGGTTGGCCCTGGTGGTCGCGGCCGGCGCCTCGCTCCTGCTCGTCGCCGCACGAGTCGGCACCGATCGATACGGGCCACGCGTGCGCACCGCGGCCATCGGGATCGCGCTGCTGGGCATCGCGGTCACGTCCGTGATGGTGTCGCAACTGTGGAACGAGTCGACGTTCGTGCAGCGGCGCACCATCTGGGGCCTCGTGTGGGACCGCATCGGTGAGCGACCGCTCCACGGGTTCGGCTGGTTCAACGTGTGGGTCGACCCCGACTTCACTGCGGCCGATCCGCTCCTGGGGAGGGGGAGCGCGCACGGCAGCTTCCTCGAGGTCTGGCTCGGTCTCGGTCTGATCGGACTCGTCCCGTTCCTCGTCATCATCGGGCTGGCGCTCTACGGCTCGCTCGAGGCGGCATGGCGGCGTCCTTCGGTCGCGTCGTGGACGTGGCTCGCCCTCGTGCTGTTCCTGGTGATCGAGAACCTGACCGAGAGCTTCGTGCTCTGGTTCTCCTACAACTGGGTGCTGCTCATGGCCGCCGCGCTGCGATGCGGTGCCGTGCGGCGCTCCCGAGTCGAGCACCGAACGCCCGTCCCCAGCGAACCGGCGACCGTGTGAGCTGATCCAGCTCGTCGCGGGCCGAGGCCAGGTCCTGCTCGTGGCGGCTGCGTCCATCGAGCACGAAGTGCGTGCCGGCCAGTCGGCGAGCGTCGCCTGCCGGCAGGAGCACCGGGCGCGACGAGAGCCGATCGATCACGGCGGCGTGAGCCCGTTCCCATGTCGCCACCGTGGCTGCGTCGTCGGCGTTGCCACCGTCGAGTCGGCGGTAGAGCGACGTCGCGGCCGGGATCGAGACGACGCCGGCGACCATCGCGGCGCGCATCAGGAAGTCCCAGTCCTCGTAGACGGGAAGGTCGTCGTCGAAGCGCAGACCGAACTCGTCGACGAGGTGGCGGGGATAGGCCAGCGCACAGATCGGCGTGAGGTTCAGGCTCATGTGGGCGAGCAGGTCGAACCGATCGGGAAAGGGGAACTCGACGGGGCCCGTCGCCCGTACCGGTTCGACCCCGCCGTCGGTCGTCCACGACTGGCTCCGGGTGACGGCGCGGATGACCGCGGAGGGCGCCGCCCCGATCGCGTCGGCGAAGGCTGCCAGCCAGTCGTCGTCGACGAGATCGTCGTCGTCGAGGAAGCACACGTGTGAACCGGTGACCCGTTCGAGGCCGGCGTTGAGCGGGGTCGAACGGCCGCCGCCCTGTACGCCGATCACGTCGAGGCGCAGGCCGGCACGGGACCCGAGATCTCGGCGCACCCCTTCCGCAGTGGCCTCGTCGCCGTGTACGACCACGACCACGTCGAACTCGCGATGGTGCTGGGCGGCCAACGACTCGATGGCCTCGTGCAGCGATGTCGGTCGGGTGCCCTGGGTGCGTACGATCACGCTGAACGACGGGACCGCGTCGGCCGTCGGTTCCGGCGTCGGGCCCACCTGGCCGTAGGTGGACAGGAACTCGTCGAGTGGACCGTTCACGGGCCTGCTCCAGGCATCCGCCGGCGCGCAGCCCGCAGGACCCGCATGAGCGGGTTGGCGGCCAGCGCCGCGTGGAGTTCGGAATTGGCGGCATCGAGCTCGGCTTCGCGTCGCTCGAGTTCGGCGATGCGGTCGCCGAGCACCTCGGCGCGTCCGTTGGCACCGAGGAGGCCGTCGCGCAGCCGGAGGATCTCGGTCCGCAGGACGGTGGGATCGTCGGACTCGATGGGGTCGGGGTCGCCGGGCACCGGCAGCTCGTCGAACGGGGGCACGCCGGAACGATACGTCAGTCGTCGGCCGCGGCGAGGCGGGCGTGGTGAACTCGGGACCGCAGGACCGGGCGCCGGGTCGTGACCGGGACGGCGGGGTCGTCGGTGGCCGGCGGGAGGTGGTCGGCGTTGCGGGCCAGGGCGTGGGGGTCGTCGGGCCGATGGTGGGCGGGGTGGTACCACGGGTCGACGATCTCGCCCCAGCGGCCGATCCAACGGTCCCATTCGTCGGGGGCGATCACCGGCGCCCGCGTGAGCGTCTCGTGGTGGACCAGGGTGGCCGCCGGCTCGATGACGACGTTGCCGACGGCACGCCGGAGACGGATACACAGATCGATGTCGTTGAACGAGAGCGGAAACGACGGCGACATCCCACCCACGGCGAGGAAGTCACGACGGCGCACCATGAGACAGGCGCCGGTGACGGCGATGACGTCGCGGGCGACGAGCCCGCCGTGGGGCTCGGTCGCGGCCGGCTGCCAGCCGACGAAGGGGTGCAGGGGCCGAGCGTCGTCGATGACGATTCCCGCGTGTTGCACCGTGCCGTCGGGGTAGGTCAAGAGCGCGCCGACCGCCGCGGTTCGTGGGTCGTCGAGGCGGGCAGCCATGCGGTCGATGAAGGCGAAGCCCTCGGGCTCGGTGTCGTCGTTGAGCAGCAGCACGATCGGGGAACGGGCGTGCAGCACGCCGAGGTTGACCGCGCTCGAGAAATTGAACGGCCCGGGAGGGCGCCGCACCACACGGCGGCCCGGACCCTCGAGCACCGCCGGGTCGGCGTGGAACTCGTCGCCGACGACGAACACCGACTCGATCCGTTCGGGCAGTGCACCGAGGCGGGCCAGAAGTCGCTCGACCGCGACGGCGCCGTCCGGGAGTCGGGCGCCGGCCGTGGGGATCACGACGGTCACGGTGGCAGGGATCGCCGCGGCAGGGATGTCGGTGGAGGGGCGGCCGCTCGGCGGTCGGCTGCGTACGTTCGTGGCTGGTGGCGAGGGATGTCGGGTCAGTGTTGTCGTGAGGTGGACGACGTCGGCCTCGGTCTGCGCCAGCCGCTGCGCCACGTCGGGTGCATCGGCGGCGATGCCCTGGGTCCGCAACCAGCCGGCCCGCACCGCGAACGGGGCGAAGGCGTGGGGGTCCTCCGTGGCTCGGGTCGGGCTCCAGGCGGTGCGCAGACGGGTGAGCGAACCGTGGGTGACATCGCCGAACCAGGCATCGGCCGGCTCGGTGGCGGCGTATTCGACGAGCGCGTCGGCGCCCGCCCGATCGAGCACGGCGTCGTCGGCCAGTGCGATCACCAGATCAGTGTCGGGAATCGATGCATCGGGCGGGCCGTGATCGAGCGGAACCGGGTGGAGGGCAACCATGGGCTGTCAGCGAAGCTAGCGTCCGCAGACGATGGCACCGGTTCCGACATCCCGCCGCGCCCTTTGGGGCGTCGTTCTCGGCGTCGTGGCTTTCGCGTTCTGGCCTGCGTTGTTCGGGGGCGGCAGTCTCGTTTCGGCCGACATCGTCGCCACGAGTCCGCCGTTCGACTCGTATCAACCCGACGACTTCTCGCTCGAGACCGGGCCCGGTGATCCGATCAACATCCACGCCCACTGGGGCAGCCTGGCCGACGATCTCCGTAGCGGCGATGTCGGCTGGTGGAACCCCGACCTGGCCGGCGGACAGCCGACGATGAAGGCGGGCGCGCCCATCTTCGAGCTGCCCTACCTGTTCAGCCCGCAGTGGTATGCCCCGGGTCTCGTCGCCGCAGTCCGCGCGCTCGTGGCCATCCTCTTGACGTTCGGCTTCCTGCGGGCGCACGAACTCCAGCGCGTGTCGGCCCTGGTCGGCGGTATCGCGTTCGGGTTCTCGGGCTTCATGGTCGGCTGGATGAACTGGCCGCACAGTTCGGTCGCGGCGTTGGCGCCCGGCTTGTTGTGGGCGATCGAGCGACTGATCCGCGACCCGCGGCTCTGGCGGGCGGTGCCGCTCGGTGGAGTCGTTGCGCTGATGGTGTGGTCGAACTTCCCCTCGGTGCTCATCTATCTCATGCTCGCGGCCGTGGTCTACGCGCTCGTGCGGGTGGCCCACGAGTGGCGAGCGGCCGGCGGCCGCCGTTGGCCGGTCGCTCGTATGGCGGTTGCCGCGGCGGCGATCGTGGTGGCGGGGCTGCTCGGTGGGCCTCACCTGCTGGGCTTCAGCGAGTACATCGGTTGGAGCGACACCAGTCATCGGGTGGGAAACCCGGATGACTCGTCGGCCGGCGTGGCCTACCTGATGACGGCGGTCGCTCCGGCCGTCTGGGGCAGCGATGCCGTTGGGCCGAGCTGGTTCGGTGAGGGGAACTGGATCGAGTTCAACGCCCATGCCGGTGCCTCGGTGGTGCTGCTGGCGGCGTTCGGCCTGGTCAGCGGACTGCGGAGTGGCCCGGGTCGGCGGCGTTCACTGGCGCTCGCACTGGCGGCCATCGCCCTGCTCGGGGTCCTGATCGCGTACGTGGGCGGCCCGGTCGGGGTGGCGCTCGGCGACCTCACCGGTTCGCAGGGCGGTCTGATGACGCGAGCCAAGGTGCTGCTGAGCGTCGGGCTCGCGCTCGGGGCCGCCCTCGGCGTGGATCGGATCCTCGAACAACCGGGGTCGGCGACCCGGCGCGATGTCGTGGCGACCCTCGCCGTGCTCGGTGGCGCCACCCTCGTCCTGGCGCCGTCCATTCTCGATTGGCTCGACGTCGCCCGCGCCGGTGGCGTGTTCCGCGAGGTGTTGGCCGTCTCCACGGTTCCTGCGATCGCCCTCGTCGCCACGGTGGCGCTCGTCGTGGCCCGCATACGAGGCCAGGCCACGGCTGCCGTGGTGGGCTGGGGGCTCGTCGTCGTGGTCGGTGTCGAGATGTTGAGCTTCGCCATGCCGGTTCCCACGATCGTGTCGGCCGCCGAGCGGCTCACGGCCACGCCGGCCCACGAGGAGGTCAAGAATCTGCTGGCCCCCGGCGAACGACTGGCCGGCGAGGGGCGAACCTTCTTCGCCTCGACGACCCAGCTCTTCGACATCGACGACGCGCGGGGCCAGGTGCTCAAGTCGGCGGGCTATCAGGAGCTGCTGCGGGCGGTCGACCCCGCCATGCTCCTGCGCGAGGGCGGGGGGACGCCGACCTATCCGAACATCGCCGAGGGCACCGATCCGAGAACACCGGTCTGGGACGCCATCGGTGTGGGTGTCTGGGCGCAGTTCCCCGACTCGATTCCGATCGGCTCGGTCGTCGAACCTCCCGCCGGCTTCGGGGAGGCCGATCCGGCGCTCCAGCCGCTCACGGGTGTCGTCTCGGTGCCCACCGGAGGTCTGCGAGCGGTGCTGTTGCGGGTGGAGCCGATCGTGAGTGGGTTGCTGCAGGTGCAGGTGGTCACGAACGATGGTCCGTTGGTCGAGGAACGATGGCTCGAGCCGAGCGACGAGGGTCTGCTCTCGGTGGCCGTGCTCGGTGAGGAACTGGCCCCTGGCGCCGAGGTGTTCGTCTCGGTGGGGGCGCCGGCGAGCACCGTCTTCGTGGACACGCTCGACGACGGATCGCTTGCCGTCGGCACGGTGGCGGGCGACGACGATCTGACCCTGGCCCGCATCGGCGACGTGCTGTTGTTCGATCGTCCGGTGGAGCCGGTGTTGCTGGTCGACCAGGTGCAGGTCGAGGACGATCCGGTGGCGGCGGCGGGCCTGGTGGCGGCGGGAGGGCATGTCGTCGACAGCGACGTCGGCCTGACGGTCTCGTCCTCTGCATCGGCTGCGTCGGCGGGCGAGGGGCTCGAGGTCCTCGACGTCGACTACGGAAGAGACCGGGTGGCGGTCCGGGTCGAGGTCGACCGGCCTGCGCTGTTGATCGTGTCGCGTACGGCCTATCCGGGCTGGCGGGCGACCGTCGACGGGAACGTCGCCGATCTGGTCGTGGCCGACGCCGCCTTCCTCGGTGTCGTCGTGGGGCCGGACACCGACGAGGTCGTCCTCGACTTCCGTCCGTCCCGCCTCGGACCGAGCCTCTGGATGCTCGCCGGAGGACTCGTGGTGACGATTGCCCTGCTCTACGACGGCCGCCGACGGGGGCACCTCCGCTCGTCGTCGGGCTCCGCCGGGTAGCTTCGGGCCGTGTCAGATCTCGACCCGTCCACTGCCGTGCCGCCCCTCGACGACGATCACTTCGCAGCGAGAATCCAGGCGGAGGTCGTCGCCTCGGCCGAGCGTCGGCGCCGCGAGGACGTCAATGTGGCTCGGTTGGAACGGGAGATCGAACGGGTGTGGGCCGACGTCGCACCTCCGGGCGCCGCGGGCGACGCCGAGGAGTTGCTGCTCGACCGGGTCGATCGACTGTCCCTGATCGATGTCGATGCGCCGATCGGCGAGCGGCCGGGCATCAAGCAGGTGAAGGGTGCGATTCGCAAGGGCACCTACTGGTACCTGCGCTACATGAGCGATCAGCTCAATGCGCTGCACAACGTGCACGCGCGCCTCCTGCGGCGGATGGACGAGCGGCTGACCGAGGTCGAAGCCGCGGTCGGTCTCGACGATCGGATCGACCAGCTCGCCACGCCGGCGGCCACGCCGGGCGGCGAGATCGGCGAGCTGCTCGCGGCCCGCCTCGCGACCGTCGACGGTCCCGTTCTCGTCGCCGCGTGCGGCGAGGGACGGTGTGTGGCGGCGTTGCAGGACCGGGGTGTCCCGGCCTTCGGTGTCGACACCGACGCAGCCGCCGTCCTGGCCGGTATCGACGCCGGGCTCGACCTCCGAGTGGGTGACGCAACGGCGGAGCTCGCGGCCATCGAGGCGGGCACGCTGGGTGCCGTGGTGATCGGCGGCGCCGTCGCGCGTGCCGGGGTGTCGTCCTTGCTGGGCCTGCTGGATCAGGCAGTGGCGGCGGTCGGCACGGGCGGCGCGGTGGCCGTCGTTCCCGAGAACCTCGCGGCGCGAGCGCCGGTCGATGCCGAGTTCCTGGCCGGCAGAGGTCTCTCGGCGGCAGCATGGGTTCGGGCCATGGCGGCGGCGGGCCTCGAGACCGAGCTGGTGGCCCATGGCGAGGCCGGCCACGACGCGGTCGTGATCGCCCGCTGCTCGTGAGCCGTCGTCCGATCGTTCACCAGTTCACGGCAGTACTGGCGGGCAGAGACGCGGTCGGTCATCACACGCTGGCCGTCGATGACGTCCTGCGCGAGATGGGCGCCGACACCGAGATCTTCGCGGCCCATGTCCATCCCGAGGTACGCGACCGCGGTCGTGACTTCCGTGACCACCCGAACGCACCGGCGCCGGACCTGATCCTTTACCAGACCTCCATCGGGTCGCCGGTCGGCGACTACGTGATGTCGCGGCCCGAGCGACTGGTGTTGAACTATCACAACATGACCCCGGCGGAGTTCTTCGATCCGTGGGAACCCGCCGTCGCCGCCGAGCTCGACCACGGTCGTCGTCAGCTCGCCCGCCTGGCCCGACGGGCCGACCACGCCATTGCCGTCTCGCAGTACAACGCCGACGAACTCCTCGCGCTCGGCATGTCCCCCGCGTCGGTGTCGGTGTCGCCGGTGTTGTTCTCCCCCTTGTGGGAACAGGCCACGGCGCCGTCCCCGGGTCAGGCAGTGCGTGCACCTGCGGACCTGCCACGCGGTTCCGGGGCGCCGTCCCCGGGTCAGGCAACGCTGCTGTT